>JAILEM010000139.1 GCA_024687745.1 Lachnospiraceae bacterium | reverse complement strand
CCATGCAGCTTATCTGCCTCCTCCTTAGTACACCACTTTTCGATCGCCGCAACCTTTTCGTGATATACCGGTTTGATCGGGTCGAGCACTCCTCCTCCAAGATCTGTCGAATGCAGTTTCTTCAGAAGATCTGCATATTTTACGGTCATCTCCGGTATTTTCCCCGGATCGTTCTGGACAACGGTCGACAGGTCATCTTCATGGATATATTCAAAGACGATGCCGTAATGCTCTCCGCAATCTGTTATTTCGTAAGGTATAGCAGTCGGGATACCGTGTTCATAGGCTCTTTTTGCATAATCATACTCCCGCTCTATCATAGGAAGCGTGCTTCCTCTGTCAAAGACCTTTATAACCTTCTCTTCATCCAGCCTGTATACTGTTGCGCATCCTCCCCTGTTTATGAGCTTAAATCCATTGATATCGATCTGCCTGTATGCTTTTTCCATATAATTTTCTCCCTGTTCTCAGCAAAAATAAAATTTTTACACTTTTCAAACCTATATTAAAATTTTATAATAGATTATATTCCAATGCAACGAGTAACTCTGAAATTAGTCACTTGCCGTGTCAAAATCGAACCATATAACACAAAAAACAGAAAGGTGCATTATGAACAGATCCGATTCTTCATTTATCATATCCAAAGTTTTTAAGATCAATTTTTCCGCAATGCTCATGGGAAGCTTTGTCGCCATGTCGGGAATACTTGTAGACAGTGTGATGATCAGCCGTTTTCTGGGAGAAAGATCACTTACATCCTACGGTGTTGTAATGTCCGTGTTTCTTGCCGTGAGTGCCCTTGCGAGCCTTCTGTCTGCAGGCGGTCAGGTTCTTGCGGGACAGGATCTGGGTATAGGAAATATTGATGAGGCTAACCGTACGATCACACTTGTACATATATGGTCCTGGGTACTCATTGCGATACTGATCATAGTTTCCCTCGTCTTTCAGGAACCTATCCTTGCAGGACTTGGGATGACATCCGATGACGGCGACCTTTACCTGATGTGCAAAGAATACATGATAGGACTCATCATCGGATATCCGGGAATCGTATGGTCAACGGTAATGTCTCAATTTCTTCCTATAGACAGCGATACAAAAAGATCATTTCTGTCTACTATCATTATGACAGTTGTAAATATTACAGGAGATTTTCTTAATGTCTTCCTGTTCCATGGAGGAATGTTCGGAATGGCACTTGCAACCTCTGTAAGCTATTATGTAAGTTTCCTTGTCGTACTTCCCCATTACTTAAATCCGCGCTATTCCTTAAAATTATATGTTCCCGGAGCAGATATCAAAAAACTTCCTGCGTTGCTTAAATCAGGTTTGCCCACTGCCATAAACCGGGGAATGACCGCATTTAGAAATATCGGCCTCAACCGTATACTTCTTCTCATCAGTACCACATCTGCTGTCGGTGCTCTGACGGTCGGCAGATCCCTGGCGAATTTCTACAATCCTTTACTTATAGCTTTGGGGATGGTTGTTCTCATGATGGGAAGTGCCTTTTTAAAAGAGAAGGACAGTCACACACTCTTTGATCTTTTGAAAACCATGGTGAAATACTGTTACGGACCGATCATGATCTGCATGGTTCTACTGCTTGTATTCTCAAAACCTCTCACGGGTATGTTTATAGACAGATCTTCCGATATATTTGCATCCAGCCATCTGTGCGTGATATGCATGGTAATCGCCCTTCCCTTTAACTGTTTTAATCTGGGAATGACAAATTATCTCCAGAGCATCGGCAAGACCACTGCCTCATTAATATACAGTATTGTCGAAAATGGTGCCGTTCTTTTGATCATGGCATTTATTCTTGGCAATTTGATCGGTGATACCGGTGTATGGATCTCCTTCCCCCTTACGGAGGTTATCATACTTATATCCTTCCTTATATACTCATGGATCTTTAACAGACATATTCCGCACTCCATTAAGGATCTGCTCTTCCTTGATGAGCGTTACGGTGTTCCTGAATCCGACCAGCTTAATACATCGATCTGCACAATGGAACAGGTGACCGGTTTTTCTGAGGAAGTACGTCAGTTCTGTCTAAAGAAAAATATGGACAGAAAAACCTCCAACCTCATGGCTCTCTGTGTTGAAGAGATGGCCGGCAACATTATACGCTGGGGCTTCGATGACGGAAAACCTCACTCCATAGATCTGCGCTTAATTTATACAGAGGGAAAAACAAGCCTGCGCATAAGGGATGACTGCAAGCCGTTTGATCCCAGAAAACAGGCCGAAATATATCAGTCACAGACAGATGTACAAAATATCGGTATCCGGATGATATCCGCTCTGACGAAGGATATCAGGTATGTATACATGATGAAAATGAATGTTTTATTCCTGGAAGTATAAATCCTTTAACTCAGTCGGTTCTTAACATACCAAATATAACGAACAAAAACAGGAGGTTTAAATGAACGAAACAAATGCAAAAATCCATCCCACTTCACATGAAGGCATTATCCAATGGTATTTTCAAAATTTTGCTGCGGATGACTTTTCAAAATTTCCCTGTACAGGCGAGGGAGAAACATACCGCACGGAAATGAGCGATCTTTCGGGGGCACTGACTCTCACCCCCCAAAACATATCCGTGGCATGTACTGAAAATGGCATAGACGAGTCAGACCTGTTCCAGGCGGGATTTGCCTATCTTCTCTCTGTTTATGACCGTAGCGGGACAGCTGCTTATCTCACAAAAGATGCAGCGGATATCGATGTGACAAATGAGCTGAAGGCTGAGCCTGTCTGCATACAGATAGATGCAAAAGCAACGATAAGAGATCTTTTGGGCTCTGTTCATGACCAAAGGCAGAAAACAAAGGAAATCGGCGGCTTAAATGCTAAAGACTTAAAAGAAAAACTGGGCTGGGATTCCGATATTATCTTTGTTTACGGAAATATGTCCGGGGAGGCCTCAGCTCTGGTAAAGGAATATCCTTTTGTGGTAAATGTCTGCAAATCTGATGACTGTTACAGGATAAATGTATGTTATCCAAAGGATGCTGTTTCTGAGCCAAACCTTTTATCCATGTTTGAATATTATGATCATGCACTTAAGGATATCATCGACAGATCCGATGTCTGCGAGATCGAACTTCTCTCTCCCCTTCAGAAGGAAGAGATCATCCGTAAAAGCGCAGGCAAAACGCTTGATATCGACAACAGTAAAACTGTAGCAAATAAGATATCTGCCTATGCCTCCACAACACCTGATGCTCTGGCCGTAGATGATGACAGCGTTAAGCTTACCTACCGTGAGCTAAATCACCGGGCTGACAATCTTGCCCACTATCTGATAGACGCAGGTGTAAAGGCAGATGATATCGTCGGGGTCATGCTGGAGAGATCTGCAACATTTCCTGTATGTGCCCTTGGAATACATAAGGCCGGTGCGGCATATCTCCCCCTCGATCTTGAGTATCCGCTGGAGAGACTGCAGTTTATGATGGAGAATTCAGGTGTTCATGTGCTGATCACCACAAAGGATATCCTTGAGGAAAAAAACAAAGAGGGTTCCTTCAAGGCTGAAACCAATCTTTTCATGGAAGATCTGGATCTGGATAAGGACTCTGATTTTGTAGATCTCTCAAAGCCTGAGGGCAGCGCTTATATGATATACACCTCAGGATCTACCGGAACCCCCAAGGGTGCTATCCTTCATCACGCAGGTCTTGCAAATCTGGCAGCAGGTCTGAGTGAGATCTTTGAGCTGACTCCAAAAGACCGGATAGCAAGTCACAGAGGTTTTAGCTTTGATGGCCATACGGGAGATGTTTACCCGACTCTTACATCGGGTGCGAGTTTGCATATTATGCCCTCGGGAATAAGAAAAGATATGGATGCCATTGTTAAGTTCCTTGATGCTCATAATATTACGGGAACAGGCTTTGCAACATCTATCGGTGTACTGCTTGCCCGCCGTTACGAGCTCAATCTCCGTTACCTCTCCTTTGGAGGTGAAAAGCTTTCCGGGCTGATCAGCGGAAAGACCCGGTACATAAATCTTTATGGCCCCACAGAATGTACGAATGACGTTTGTACCTTCAAAATGGAAACCGGAAAGGAATATCCCGACATACCCATCGGCGATCCCATGCCCAATCTTTGGGGCTTTATCGTAGACAGGTTTGGTCATCTCCTTCCCCCCGAGATCGCCGGCGAACTCTGTATTGCAGGTATTCAGGTTGGAAAGGGCTACTGGAAGCTTCCCGAAAAGACCAATGAAGTGTTCGGGGACTGCCCCTTCGTTGAGAAGGATTCCTTCGGCCGTAAGGTAAGGATGTATCATACCGGCGACCTTGCAAAGAGAGATGAAGAAGGCCATATTCTCTGTATCGGAAGAATAGATTCACAGGTAAAACTAAACGGATTCCGGGTAGAGCTGGGTGAGATCGAAAGCCGGGCCATGGAGATCGACGGAGTAAGAGAAGCAGCCGCCAAGGTGATCAAGGGAAGCGGCGGAGCTCATCTTGCCCTTTATTACACCCTTGAAGCCGATTCCGACATAGATGATACAAAAATGGAGGAAAGCCTTAAGCAAACATCCCTTGCTGCTTACATGATCCCATCAATGTATGTAAAAATGGACGATATGCCCAGGACCCCGAGTGGAAAGATCGACAGAAAAAATCTTCCCGCTCCACAGGTTAAGACTGTATCCGAGAAGATCGACCCGCCCACAACCTTCAAAGAAAACATATTGTGGGGAATACTAAAGGATATTCTTGGTACCGAAAACTTTGGCATCAATACTAACCTAATGGATCTTGGTCTGACCTCCATTGACGCACTTATCCTTGTTGGAAAGGCAGAAGACCAGGGAGTTAAGATAAAGGTTACCGATGTCACCAAATATCAGACAATAATAGGAATCCTTAAACACAGTTCAAGACTTGTATACTGGGTTGGTGATAACTATGATCCCCAAAAACCTATCATGGTCTTACCGTATGGAATAAGTCCGTTACCTCCTATGGAGGCTCTTGTATCCGAATTGTGCAAATCACTTAATGTACTGGCGGTTGAACCGATAGTTGACCACTTTTATTATATCCTTCAGGGAGAAAGTATTCAGGATGCCATGGATCTGTACATGGATCTGATTAGTATGATGATCCCTGAGGGCAAAGAGATCTTTGGCTTTATGGGACATTCCTACGGTGGAGAGCTTGCATATAAGATGGCCGTCCAGTGGAGCAAAAAGTATGGAGTGAAGCCACATATCTATGTCATGGACAGTAATGTACATGATCACCACCGGGACGGATATGAGGCATATTCCGCAGGTATCCGCGAAATGTTCAAGGATAATCCCTCGATGCTTCAGTTCTATGAAAGAGGTAAGGTTGTGATCGATGTACCAAGAAAGCTTGGTGATGGAGTTCCTTTCCCGCCATATGACGGACCTGTCGTCTACTTCTGCGCAACACAGCTGAAGGCTCCTCTCGATTATTTCAGCGATAATATCGTTGCTGTTAAGAGAGATGATCACCCTAATGCGATAGCCTGGAGAGAGCTCAATCCCCATGTTGAGATGGTATTTGTGGAAACCAGCCACAGAAAGCTTCCGGAGCCTGAATTTGTTCCGATCTATATGAAATATATCACCAGGGACATCAACAATGAGAAATGATAATATAATGATCTGAATCTATCACAATATAAAAGGAGCCTCGGGTTACTGCCCGAAGCTCCTTTTATTTAAGCCCTGTACGATTAAAAATGTATGATCACATACATGTATATCCGCCGTCTACAGGAAGTGCTATACCTGTAATGTATGAAGAATTCGGGGAAGCCAGGAATACAACAGCTGTATCAAGCTCTCCTTCATTTCCGTAACGCTCGAGAGGGATCATAGTTTTGGCATTCTGCTGGAAA
>JAILEM010000121.1 GCA_024687745.1 Lachnospiraceae bacterium | reverse complement strand
GCTCTCTGAAGTCCGTCTTTTTAACGGAACACGTATCATCCGCTCCCTCTCCTTTATCACCTGGGGACTATTCCTTAAACTGGTCATAGCCGACAGGATAGGATTATTTGTCGACAATGTTTATATGGATCACAGCTTATATTCAGGAATTACCTTATTCTTGACCGCTGTTTTGTACTCTGTCCAGATCTACTGCGATTTTGCAGGTTACACTGATATAATGATCGGGATTTCCGAGCTTTTCGGGATATCCCTGTCACAGAACTTCAAAACCCCTTATCTTGCTTCAAATATCTCTGAATTCTGGCGGGGCTGGCATATGACACTGAGCAGCTTTCTGCGCGATTACATCTATATCCCCTTAGGCGGAAACCGTAAGGGAGATTTAAGAAAATATATAAATATAATGATCGTCTTTTTAGTCTGCGGCTTCTGGCACGGTAACGGATATAAGTTTTTAGCGTGGGGACTGTTACACGGTATTTTTTCAGTTCTGACTGATCTTGCCTCAAAATCCCGTCTTTCAATTCTGGTAAAGGGAATTCCGGGAACTGTCATCAATTTCTTCCTTGTAACCTTTGCCTGGATATTTTTCCGGGCCGACTCTTTATCGCAGGCTGTAAGCTTTATACTTGCAATGATAAGCGGTAATTCATCATCGGCCGGTCTGATGGCTGATATTAAGCTTATGGAAATAGGAAGCATTGAAATCCATATAGCCATTGTTTCCATGATCATCCTGTTTATCGCAGATTATATGGCAGCATCAAAAAAGACCGATGTTCCCGAGCTTATATGCAATACAGGAGAAATAAAAAGAGATATGGTATTCGTTTTTATCTCCGTCATTGTATTGATCTTTGGGAAATACGGAGAAACAGATATAGGGAAGTTTATTTACATGGCATTCTGATAAAAGGTGACTTAATGAGCGAAAAAAATAAAACCATCCTCATAAGGATATTCTTTTTCATATTTTTCTATATGATAATGTTTTTTGCCAACCGTGTGCTGGCATATAAGAACATGCACGGAACCTGGCAGGCAAGAGCCTTATATATGCAGCCCCGTAACACTGTGGATGTTGTGATGCTTGGAACAAGCCATATCCATTGTGATGTCAATACCGCCGTTCTCTGGAGGGATTACGGTATAGCGGCATATGATTACAGTGCGGCTGAACAGCCCTTATGGGTAACCTATTATTACCTTAAGGAGTTCTGTAAATACCAGACACCCAAGGTAGCTGTTCTTGATCTTTACGCACCGGCCCGTTTCAATGATGATTTCAACAAACAGTGGCTTAAGGATAATTTACACGGCGTAAGGTTTTCTTTAAACAAGATCAGAATGATGCTCGATACCTGTACCCCTGAGGAATTTGACAGATATCTGATACCCTTATGGGGATACCATTCCAGGTATGATGAGCTTACCAACGAGGATTGGGATTATATGATACCTTCCAAAAAGGAAGCTGATTTCAAAGGTTATACTCCGTTTTTTGACGTTATTGAGGATATGCAGCCGGAGCTTGGAGAGGTCGAAAAGGGAAATCTTCCTCCCAAATCAGAAATATATCTTCAAAAGATAATTGATTACACAAGAGAAAACGGTATAGAACTGTTTCTGGTGGTAAATCCCTATCCTTCTACCGCCGAGGAAAAAGAAACCTATGACCGCATAGAAGAAATGGCCCTTGAGCAGGGTATCCTATACAGGAATACTAATTTCGACAGTGCATTTATGGGCCTTGATTATAATAAAGATTATAATGACGCATCCCATTTAAATTATAACGGCAGTGTAAAATTCTCTGACTACCTTGGAATGATGCTTAAATTTAATTTTGATATCCCTGACAGAAGAGGAGATCCTGACTATATCACCTGGGATAACAACGTTAAGCTTGTAGAGGATGCCGCAATAAGATAATTCCTTATCAGCTGTACGCCGAAAGACACGGTAATATCGATATCATTTTTTCCTTTATCGCCCATTCCACATATAAGGATGTGTTTTCCTCAAGGAAAAGATGCTTCTTATAGCCGGCTAAAATGATCTCCTCATCCGCAATACTCAGTATCCTTTTCATATTGTCATTAAATCTTCTTAAGACCGGCTTTTTTGCCTTTTTTTTATCACTGCATTTAAAATAAAAGACATCAGTATTAAAAATAAATG
>JAILEM010000108.1 GCA_024687745.1 Lachnospiraceae bacterium | reverse complement strand
GCAGAGAGGACAAAATAAACATTCTCACCATCTGATAAGAACTGTTCGTGCACAGGCATTTCGTATTCAAAATCCCCCATACTTCCAAGATGTATCTCTTTATCCTGATCTGCAGTCAGCTGGTAATAATCCGCATTTCCATTCATATAGTCGGGAACCATGTAAAATATTCCCTCATCTGTTATACCCGCAAATTCGAAACCCTCTTCAGACCGAAACTCATTAAGAAGCTCTGTTCCTTTATATAATGATAATATACACGTATAAGGCTCTGCTTCCCAGGATGTTATCGCAAGCAGACCACTTTTGGCATCACATCCCACTATCTCACCGCTTGCAACCATACCTTCATTATCTCCGTCAAATGAGATGTACTTTACATATGTTTCCTTACCGTCATATTCATTTAAATAGAGCCTCTTTCCATCACTGAAGAGTTTCCCGTACCCCGAGTCTTCATATATTTCTTTCTTTTCAAATGTTTCCGTATCAATACTGCATATCTGTGAAACTGCTGCAGGATCATAACCATACTCATCATTAAATGAGGGATTTTCAATAAATTCACCCCAGACAGCGTTTTTACACAGTGTATCTAACTGATGCTCCCTGTAGAAGACCTCATTTCCGGCCTTTAGAAAATAACCCCCATTGTTTTCTATCGTTCTGCTTTCTGTCGTATTGCTTTCTGTTGTTCTGCTTTCTGTTGTTCTGCTTTCTGTCGTATTGCTTTCTGTTATTCTGCTTTCTGTTGTTCTGCTTTCTTCAGTCGTTTTTTGAGTCTCCTCCTCTGTGGCGGATTGCTGCGTATTGTCTGTGTGATCTGTATCGACAGGAGCATCGACATCTGCAAAGTCACCTGCATTAGCGTGATCACCGATATCGGTAACCTTATCAGCCTTCCCGCACGCCATGGTTGATAACATAAATATGGAAATAAAAATAATGATCCATGCCTTTTTTTGAGCTTTCATAATTTTAAACTCCCTCTTTCGATATACACATTTTTGAAAATCAACACTTTAAAAATTTGTTTTTTACCTAAGACTCCTGAAATCCTTCCCCTTAGATATACACATTTGGTAAAAGCAATGCTTTAAAAATTTGTTTTTTACCTAAGACTCCTGAAATCCTTCCCCTTAGATATACACATTTGGTGAAAGCAATGCTTTAAAAATTTGTTTTTTACCTAAGACGCCAAAAATCTTCCAACTTAGTCAAATACACTTTTTTATAAACATGGATTTGTTGACTAAAACATCTAAAATCCTCCATCTTAGATAAAAACTCTTTATTTAAACCATGGATTTTGGAATTCCCGGTTGACTAAAACATCTAAAATCCTCCATCTTAGATAAATAATTTTTTTCATGGCTTACTTGACACTATCTCTTTATTATATTTCTGCATATAAGATAAGACATATTTGAACAAAAACCGCAGCTCCCAAATTAATATGATTTCAGGATCGCGGTTTTTGTTTATATTCTTGAAGTTTAGTCTGTTTCAGTTACTTATATGATCAACCATTAACACTGCTCTTACAGTTACTTATATGATCAACCATCAACACAGCTCTTATAGCCACTGCATATTATTCATTTTCCGCAGATGCTTCATCCGATGCAGCTTCTCCCTGCTCATCTGTTGAAGATTCCGAAGATGCCGGCTCCCCTGAACTCTCCTGTGATGGTTCCTCCGATGAAGATTCCTCCGGATTTTCTGACGGTGTTTCTGCCGGCGCTTCCACCACCGCTGTTTCTTCCGTAGGTAATGCTGCATCAACCTGTACAATATCCGTACTCTGTTCTGATGTCGGATCCGTCGTTACCGGATCTGTTGCTACAGGAGCTGCTACTACAGGATCTGTTACTGCAGGAGCCATTACTACAGGATCCGTTACTGCAGGTTCAGTCACTACAGGGTCCGTCGTTACAGGATCTGTTACTTCAGGATCTGTCACTACAGGATCTGTTACTATAGGATCTGTTACTGCAGGATCTGTCACTACAGGATCCGTTACTACAGGATCTGTTACTACAGGATCTGTCACTACAGCGGGAACCTGTATATCTTCTGCTGCAGGCTGATCAGGTAAAATATCTGTCACTGTTTCGGATGTCTGAATATCTGTCCCTTCTTCAGATACCTGAATATCTGTATCCACAGGATCAGTGACTGCAGCAGGATCTGTTGTATTTTCTTCCGATGGCTCAGCTTCTGTTAAAATGTCATCTGTCATTTCAGCGTCCGT
>JAILEM010000100.1 GCA_024687745.1 Lachnospiraceae bacterium | reverse complement strand
TTATATTCCTCCATGAACCTCTTCATTATCGACGGACAGGCTCCGCGAAAGCCGTAGATCGACTGGTCGTCATCCCATTTTGCATAGAGTGTTATATTACCTGTTACAGGTGAGGTGAAATCATATAAAGTATTACATTCCTTTTCCGTATACCATCCGCCGAAGATATAGCCCTCTACTGTGGGTTTCTCCGGATACTCAGCCTTTTCCCCGCTTATAACTGTCTGAGCATCAGGTGCTTCCCCGTGGCCGTTTGCATTGAAGGTTACGGTATAGGTTCCCGGAGGGTTTTTTTCAAAAACTGCCTTGATGCTGACATCTGAGTCTACCATAGCAAACGTGGTCGTTGAACTGTTTTTATCATCAAAATTTATATTTCCGGATTCTACCTGCCATTCCTTGAAATGATAACCGCTGTTGGGGGTGGCTTCTATCTCAACCGTTGTCCCGGCAGTTGCTGATGTCGGAGTAGCTGTTGCACTGCCATTTCCGTCATTTTTAACGGTTATATTATGGTCATTTGATGAAGGATTGATAGTATATGTTGCTGATGCTACTTCGCTGTTCGTCATCCCTTCCTTTACAGCTATCGCCCTGATGGTCGTGGTATCTGTGACTGTTATGGCAGATGCGTATTTTGTGCCATTTTCCTTTGATGGTGTACTTTTATCTGTTGTGAAATATATTTCTGCTTCATCTGTTTCGCAGCTGATCGTTACGTCCTTAGACGCTTTATATGTTCCTTCAACAGGAGAAAATGTAGGGGTTGATACTTTTCCCGGTTCACTGATCGTAAATGTCCAGGTATCATCCGTCACATCGGTCGCTGCCGTATAACTATCTCCTTCTGTAACATCAATTTTTACTTTATATGTTCCGATCTCTGTCGGAGCTCCGGTCAGTTTGTTATTTTCACTGTCATAATACTTGACGGTGATAGTCCCCATTCCCGTAACTCCACTGGCGGCTTCTGCTGTCACAGCTTTACTGTTTCCATCGTATATGGTATCAGAAGGAAGCGTCACGCTAAAATCACTCGCGACAGGAGTCTTCTTTACTACCGTAACACTTATCTCTCTGAATTCGGATGCAATATCCGTCTTCTTATCACCATTATACTGCTCGGAAAATACCTTTATCGTGTATGTCCCGGTTTCAATTCCCGAAGGGATGGTCAGCTTTGCGTTGCCACTGTCCTCACCTGTGCTCTTGTCTGCAATACGGCCATAATACAGAATCTCATCCCCGATGAATTTAATAGAATTGCTGAAACATATTCGTTGTTCCCGACAGTAGCGCCTGAATAACTTATGGAGATATCACTGCCGGCAGTCACATATCCGCTGTCGGTACGCTGCGCGGAAAAGTTTCTGCTCCCGTCAAGGAGGGTTAGCTCCCAGCCTTTACTTCCATCGTAGCTGCCTACTTTCGTAAGTGCACCTGCACCTACGTCACCGGATGCTTTTCCGCCCTCGGCGGCAGATGTGAGTTTGATGGATGAAAGTTTTAAATTAAAAGCGGGCCGAACACTAATATTCTCAGTGACAGACTCTCCCGAACTATCTATATATGTAACATTGAAAATAGCGGCATTCCCATTACTGTTTCCCGGAGAGCGAAGCCAATATTTAGTGCCATTGCGAATAGCATCAACCAATAACTCGGCTTCTCCTACGGACAAAGGCCACATACCGGCATCTATTACCTCCTCTCCACTGATCATATTTTTGTTATAATCAGCTCTACCTTGATTACCACTTCCACCTTCAAGTTTCCTTTTTACAACAGCCGATTTTTCGTCATCGGTTAACATATTGAATAATCTATCTACCTCCTCCTTCAGCTGACTTCCTTTATATATATATTATTATATCCATCATTAAATTGACAACTAGACAATACCCCCGATGCAATTAGTGTCAGTGTTCCTTGGGAACTTGCTACGCCACTGCCATCATATCCGATCACACGCCAGGCATCTGGCCGATCGTCGTAATACACATACGGTGCGCTTGCCGTATTGACGTTAGTGTTAAGCACAGCAGCACCCAGTTGGATATTCTTCACTGTTTCCTCAGCAAAAACTGTCTCTGACAGTTGAGGGATCATCGTCACGCATGTCACTGCTACTAATACCGCACTTAAGACAGGTGCGATCTTCTTCCTGAACTTTCTTTTCATTTCTGTTATCCTCTACCAAACATTATTACAATACAGAAAACATCCTGACATCAGTTTATGGGCTCGATATGATCTCTCACAAGGGGCTGATATACGTTCTCCCATAACATTGTAGCATAAGTCTTTATCTGCGCAACAACAAATTGACTTTTGTTTTTAGCACAAAACCTCTGATTATCAGCTTTTTCCGGACTATAACAAAAAAAGAACCGGGATAAATGAATACCCCGGCTCCTAACCCTACTTCTTAGTCCTGTTCCTTAATACCTAAGTACCTGGCCTTCTTTTATCCTATCCCTGTCCTTAATACCGTTCTTATCTGCAAGATCCTTTACTGTTGTCTTAAGTATCTCATATATAGGAAATAAACGTTTTGCATTTCCACCTAATCCACTAATTCTTGCTAAGTTTTTGCTATTTCCTCCCAAGACATTCTTCTGCCTATATTAACATCTGTATTTGCAACCATTATTCTACCTCCTTGTATTTTGTTTCTCCATCTATACCTTCACACAGCACTATAGATGTATCTTTTTCATTTCTATCCGCATTATAACTATCATTTCTACTTGCATAATAAGGACTTGCAAAACATAAATCCCCATACTTCAAGGCTTTAAGGTAATATTCATCTTTCATTATTTTATAGAGCCTCATAAGTAAACTCCCCTTGCAGGAGATCGCAAAAAAGAGTAACCGTCTTGATATTACGTCAAGGATGGAACGGCTTACAGAGAAAAGGAACAGGAAGGTAAAGGATTATCTGCATAAGGCAAGTGCAAAAGTTATCTATCTGGCAAAAAAACATAGAGTAGGACATATCATCATAGGCAATAACATAGGATGGAAACAG
>JAILEM010000073.1 GCA_024687745.1 Lachnospiraceae bacterium | reverse complement strand
GTCAGCGGTTATAAATGGAGTTCAAAGAAGGGAACGGATATAAAGCTCGATCCGGGTACATTAGTATACGCAACAGTGGTCACCCAGGAGAAGAGACCGATAGATCTTCTTATTCCGTACATAAAAGACAGGCTCAATTTTGAAATAGAGGAAGAGGGCAGCGGTGCATGAGCAAAAAAGAGCGTACAGCTGCCGAGATAGCCAGGGAACATCATAAAAAGCAGCTTAGAAACGAGAAGATAAAGAAGATAAAAAAACCTCACGTGGGTCATGTTAAAACACCTATGGTCCATCAGCTTGAGGTATCCGAATGCGGAGCGGCTT
Organism: Lachnospiraceae bacterium; assembly: GCA_024687745.1. GTDB lineage: Bacteria > Bacillota > Clostridia > Lachnospirales > Lachnospiraceae > UBA2868. Next base: position 1,702 of record JAILEM010000073.1, on the reverse strand, counting down.
CTCTTTCCATGATCATGCAGTATTACGGGAAGTACGTTCCCTTAGAGACATTAAGGATAGATACAGGAGTATCCAGAAGCGGATGTAATGCAAAGAATATAGCCATAGCCGGCCAGAATTACGGAATGGACGTTGTGGGGAGTGCAAGGGATCTGAATACCATGCTCGAGAAAAACCGCCCTCCCTGTATGCTTCACTGGAATTTCTCTCATTTTGTTGTTTTTGAGGGCCTGAGGGGAAGAAAATTCATAATCAACGATCCCCAAAGGGGCAGAAGAAAGCTATCAAGGGAGGAGATGGAGGACGGATATTCGGGAACAGTCCTTCAGTTTACTCCGACTAATAAATTCGTAAGGGGCGGTACCAAAAAGTCTTTGGTGAGCTTCCTTAAAAAAAGGATGGAGGGGCAGCATTCGACCCTTCTTGCTCTGCTGCTTTTAGGCATAGCGCTAATCCTTCCCGGAGTTCTCAATCCCGTTTTTTCCCAGACCTTTATGGATGAGATACTTTTAGAGGGAAGGAAGACCTGGCTAAAATACATAATCCTTGCAATGATCCTTACCTCTATATATAATGCCTATTTTACCTATATAAGGTCAAAGATCACCCTGATGCTTAAAACAAAGACCTCTCTTTTATCTACGGATAAGATGATATCCCATATGCTCAGACTTCCGATAGTATTTTTTGAACAGAGATATGCGGGAGATCTTTTGAACAGGGTAAATAATAATACGGCCGTTGCGGATTTCCTTTCGGGACAGTTAGTGGGAGTGATAGTAAGTCTTATCACGTCGCTTGCCTATCTTATTATCATGATCATATATGATCCACTGCTATCCCTTGTGGGAGTATCATTTTCTGTTTTATCCGTTCTGGTTGCCGTTATAGTTTCACGTTACATATATGATATGAACATGAAATTCAGTATGGATACGGGTAAGCTGTACGGAGCGCTCTATAACGGTCTTTCCGCAGGTGCTTCTCTTAAGGCGGTCGGAGCGGAGAATGAATATACTTCAAGGATCTTAGGCTATTATGCAGAGGTGAGCAATAATGACCAGAAGATGGGAAAGATGCAGACCCTGCTTGATGTGATCCCGCATTCTTTGAGTGCGGTAAATACAGTTGCCATACTCATGGTAGGATCAAATCTCGTGGTTGAGGGTATCTTTTCACCGGGTATGATAATGGCATTTTCGGGCTTCCTTGGCTCTTTTTCAAGTCCCTTTTCCGATATCGTATCCTTCGTAAGGAACCTTCAGCAGGTTAAGATCAATATGCTCCGCGTGGAGGATATCATGAACTATAAGGAAGAGGAGCATTATATTGATGAAAAGAAGGAGGATCTGAAGGGAAAGAAATTAAGGGGTGAGATAAGCATGGAGAATGTCAGCTTTGCCTATGGTAAGTTAGACAAGCCCCTTATAAGAAATTTCAATTTCCATATTCAGAGCGGTCAGTCCGTGGCTCTTGTCGGGGAGAGCGGCTGCGGAAAATCCACGATCTCCAAGATATTAAGCGGAATGTATGAACCATGGACAGGAGAAGTTCTGATAGACGGGATAGAGGTTAAGAGGATACCCGGGGAAGTAATGTATTCCTCTGTAGCCATGGTAACCCAGACAATAGCTCTCTTTGACGGAAGTATTTATGACAATATATCAACCTGGAATAAGACCATAAAGCAGGAGGATATAGT
>JAILEM010000072.1 GCA_024687745.1 Lachnospiraceae bacterium | reverse complement strand
ATAAGATAATCCAATTCGGCATACACAAACAGACCCTTTGGGCCTTATAAATCAATTTCTGTTCGTATTCACCAAATCAAATTATCTAATTATCATACTGTTACCCTACGCTATGCGCTCTTTCTTTACATTTTTTGAATTTTTTTTATAATATCATAGTTAATCCATAGTTGCAATGATGATTTTTTTACAATAAAACTGTTCTTGCGCATCTTTTCTCTCCCATAATAAGCCAATAATGTCTTATGAGATACTATTGGCTTTTTCGTTATTTAAATCAATCATTTTTGCTCCCTAACTCGTTATTTTTATAGGTTTCGGAAGAATGTGAGGTTACCGTTTTATCCCTTGAGTTTTCCTTGAAGAAATGATAGATTGAAGCTATAACAACCAATGACATTTCAAAGGAGGTCCCCCATGAACATAGGCTTTTGGATGTGTGCTGTACTTGTCATCCCTTTTGCTGCATTAGGCATCTTTTTCGCTTTGCTTAAAGATCGCGCCGCCTGCTTTCTCTCCGGCTTCAACATGCTCCCCAAGGCCGAACAGGAGCTGTACGACAAAGTGCGTATCTCAAAAGATATGAGAAACAGCTGCTTTATCTGGACCGCCGTCATGGTAGCCGGTGCTCTCGCCTCCTGGCTCCTCACCACCTATGCTTTCATTCCCGCATATATCATCTGGCTCATCCTGTTTTTCAGAGACTTCCACATCGATGCGCGGAAGGCATATAAAAAGTATCTGCTAGAGAAAGAGGATAACAGAAAGGACGCTAAGCTTCTTTAACTGCGTCAATTCTTCTTTCTTCCGTAAAATTCCATTTTACTCGCTCCGTTCCGACTCGGTAGCAACCGAGCCAACCTGATTACTGCGTCCGTTGCCAAAAGTAAAGAGTTATTCAGTTATCACTCCCTAGCTGCGCTTTTTTTCATATTTAGGAAGAAAACAGATGTTATTTCCAGCCACTAAGGCCAAAACTTCCTCTTTCACGGCTGAGTATCAACAAGCATTTTCACCATGTATCCGGGCTCATATTCATGATAGCCTTTTGCCGGATAAAACGAGTAAGACTCAAACCATTGTTCCCTAGGTGTACCCAAGTGCACTCTCGAAACAGTGATCCCTCTGCTTCTCATGGCATCTTCCGCAGTCTTAAGTAGATCCGTCCCTATCCCTTTTCTTTTTTCGGATGCCTTAACGAATAATCTATGGATAAACGCCTCTGTTGTACCCTCTATCCGCGAAAAACCCACGCATCCGACAACTCTGTCCGCATCATCGATAGCCAGCCAAAACATATCTCCTTTGTCCATATAATTCTCGCGGATATTGAGCAGATCTTCATTCAATCCCGGTTTCCGGCCAAGCGCATCCTTAGCCTGAAGAACCATAAAGATCATATCATCCCTGTATTTATCTGTGTATTGAATAATCTTCATCGCTTCCTTGATTCATATCCTCCCACACTCATACACATGAAGCGGATGCCGAAGCAGCTTCATTATCCTCAGCTCGTCCCTTGCATCCGTCAGCGCATTGTGCATTTCCTCGTACTCTTCCCTGCCTGTCAGATATCTCGTCACATCTCCCACCCGGAAGCCTCTCTTCAGCCTTCCCGTGCGGCAGAATTCCATATGGTCAGGGATCTTGGGATTGTACTGCCTGTATGCCGCCAGCTTCATTATGTCATACCAGGCATATCCCGCCAGTTCCGGAAGGTGACGTTTGTCAAAAGCAGCATTATAGGCAAACACTTTTGTGACCTGCATCTCCCGAAAGGTCTTCCTCACGGCTTCGATCACATCTTCTCTGGAACAATATGCAGGCGTCACCCCCGGCTGAATGAGTTCATATGAATACATTCCGCCGTGCTTATAAACCGGATCGACTATATAGTATTCGCCGCAGACTTCCTCAAATCCGTCTTCATCGGAAATCACAAAACCCAGGGACATGACTTCATCCGACCAGGTCGTTTCAGTATCTAGAACAGCAAAATGG
>JAILEM010000008.1 GCA_024687745.1 Lachnospiraceae bacterium | reverse complement strand
GCGGACTGGTTCAGCTCCACAAATGTAGCAAGTATTACGGTGACAGATTGCTCAGAAGATGAGGATACTGTTTTTTCGGGGGCATTTGATGAAACAGGTCTTACCGTTTTTGCGGGCGAGAGTGTTATAAGCTTTTATGATCTTTATTCTCTGGATGGCGTGCAGTATGCAGTAGGACTCATGGAGGATGAGGACAAAAAAACATCGCCGGTTTATATGATGCGGTAGTTTAACTCAGTCGGAGAAATCCCCTCCTCTAAGTCCTTGCTTAGTCGGGGGTTATGACATACTATACTCAGTCGGTGTACAAGCTCCGACTGAGTTAAAAAGCTCCGCGAGGATGCGCACGGATTCGGATAGGAAATATGTCTGCAAAGCAGACCCGAATCCGGCGCCGGGAACTCACGAGCGAGTCTTGAATGTTCGACATTTCAGAAATCGGATCTATTATGGGAAAGGAAATATAAGGAGGATCGTATGGCACGGTTTTGTACAAATTGCGGAAGTAAGATCGGTGATAATGATAAGTTTTGTCCATCGTGCGGAAGTCAGCTTCCTTCAGGATCGATAAATCAGACACTGCCTTTTTCAGATAATGACAGGCAGAACAATGTAAGCAGGGTAGTAAACACATCACGGCCGGGCGGATATACAACTGTTGATCAGAAACCCGCAAGGCACACAAACAGTGACCGGCAGCCCGCAAGAAACACAAGCATTGATCAGCAGCCCGCAAGAAACACAAGCATTGATCAGCAGCCGGCAAGAAACACAAACAGTGATCAGAAACCCGCAAGGCACACAAAAAGTGACCGGCAGCCCGTAAGGCATATAAACACCGGAGGGCACACAAGCAGTGAGAGAAAGTCCGGAGGATATGAGTATGATAACGGACAACGGTCACAGGAACAAAGTTCAGGTAAAAAGCGGGGATTAAGTCTTTTCCTGGCGCTTGTGATGGTTGTTGAGCTTGCGGTGATCGCCTTTGTGACTCCGGGATATTTAAAGGACAGAGGAAACGGAGGAAAAGGAGAGGATCAGGGGCTTATTTCTTCTTTAAATAAAGGCGACGGATATAGTGACGGAGATAACGGCGGAGATATAAAAGGAGAAGGAGGGGACGAAGAGTTAGATCCGGGGTTTGAATTCGTCAAATATGAGGATCCTCTTGTTACTTTGCCGACTGCTGACGGGATCAATGTTTTCTATACAGAGGAGCAGGTGAAGGATGCCCCATCTCATGAAGCGGATATTTCAAAGGAAGAGCTCTATGCAGTGTGCGGAGATGTAAGTGCTGAATTTAACTCCTGGGATATTGTAGGAGATGACAAGCTTATCGTTCGCGATCTTCCCGATCTTACAGATGAGGATGCAGGCTGCATGATCCACGCCTATGATTTTTCCCTATCTTCCGGAAAGGATGAATTTGCTACGGGAATTGAGCTGACCATCCCCCGCAGAGCCCGTGGAAGTGAGGAGAGCTACTGCGTTACCATAGATGATAAGACCGGAAGGTGGAAGAGGGTTTACAGTGAAATCAGTGAGGACGGTTCTTATTATCTGATACATACCGATCATTTTTCTCCAAAGGGAGAGGTTGTTATGACTCCTGAGAAAAATGAAGAATTTAAAAAAATGCTTGCGGAGATCTCTCAGGACAGATCTCTTTCCACCGAGGATCTGAAGGGCAGTGATATAAATAAAACCATGGGAGCTTTTTATTATCCCGGACCTGTCAGATGGGATCAGCGTATGACTGCTCCAGTTGCGTGCGATTACAGACTTCTCTGGACGATTTACCAGGATGCCTATAATCTGAATGCGATGGCGGAGATAATCGATCCCCAAAATCCGCTTGCGTTTCAGAGCCCCATGCAGATTATTTACGGTGTTATAGGTGATTATAACAATACTGTCGGAACTGCAGACAGTATCCGCTCGGCACTGGAGGGTCCCGGACAAAAGGCAGTAACAGAAGCAAAAAAAATCGCAGATGCAGTTGCGCCCGCAAAGAAGATACCTACGCTTTCTTCTTTTGCAAAGGGTTTTCATTCGGGTATCAACGGCATAGGAAACATCATAGGAAGCTATCTTACTTACTCGCAGGTTGCAAATGAGGTCGGACAGGGTAAAACGGTTATTGATTCCGCAAATGAAAACAAGCTTGAACTGGTCAGCTCTGTTTTGTCCATCGGAGGTATGGTCATAACAAGCGGACCTGTGAGCTGGGGACTGACGGTAGGAGGTCTCTGTGTATACGGGATCTCCCTGTATTATTCAGGTGATGAGCCAAGAACGCTCAGTGTTGCGGAACAGGCATACAGGGATTATTACGCGACAGATGATACTTCACGCAGATTCCATTACGGCGGTACTTTAAAAGAAAATTCAAGGAAAAACGGAGTTGATGTGATCCCGGTGCTTAAAAGTCTTACCGATGAGGAAAACAAACGCCTCTCAGACAAGATCAACAAGGAGCTTGGAGGACTTGGGGGAATTGCACCTCCAGGAGGAAAAGCAAAGATGGAAATACAGCCGGAGTGGGCTGAAACTTTTCGCTTTATATATGATCTGTGCGAACAAAAACCCGAACAGTTGGCGAATGTTATGATCGAGTTTCTGACAAATTATGCAAAGTGTAACAGTACTGAATGTATGGATGCCCAGACATATCTGGAGTTCAATAAGCTTTACCTTGAACAGAGAAACCGTGATGTGACGCTTGCCGCAGTGCCTTCTGACAAAGAGCAGGCTGTCATGATCTCAAATATGGTTCAGGATATGATGGCAATGCATCTGGATGTACTTTACGGTCTTATGAGCAATGCAAAATTCAAATGTCAGAGTGAGATGGAGGAAACGATAAAGAGTAACCTTCTTCCAAGACTTAATACAATGGTCGAATTCCATGTATACGATTATTCATGCGAGGATCTGCAAAGCCTTGAAGATTCTATCTACAATGTAAAATATGACTGGAAATCCGGTGTTGAAGGTTACGGAGAAGATCACAGGAGAGCCGATGCACCGATGCGTTTTGCTTTTGAGGACGAAAAACCGGTTGATATGCCTGCTTTTATCCCAAGGATAGATCTTACTGAGAGCGGGAATATTTCAAGGGAGATATATCCTGCCAATGTTAAAGACTACTATCCGTTCAGGGATAACTTTTTCCCGCAGGTTAATGAGGAGGAGGGGAACTGTGTTTTCAGATGTACATATTATCACTATCTTCTGATGGGCGCTCCGACTAAGATGATCTTCCATGATATGGATGAAAAAGTCCCGGATGAAGCTGTAGACTTTGAGGTGGATGAACCTGACAGTGACGGTGTGATCCGCGTAAGGATAGATGTTGAACCCTCCGCCGTTAAGGAGGAAGAGGCTGTCGAGGAGGAGAAAAAACCGGCTCCGGCCGAAGCTTTGTATGGTACTTTCTACGGAGAAGAGGTGGATAATACAGGACTTAGCTTTAACGAGGCTTTGACAGGGGCACTCGATATGGAGCCTGTTGTTGTGGAAGCTGACGGATCGTTTAGCGGAAGTCGTACCTATACATCCGATGTAGAGCCGAAGAGCATTCCGGTAGATGATATCACAATATCCACGAATTTCAAGGAGGGAGGATTTGCGGTTCTGATCGGATCGGGGACTCAGACAGAAACGCAGTCCACTACGCTTACCATCAATTTCAGGGGAAAGATCGATTTGTCAACAGGTAAGGGTGAATGGACTTATGACGGAGTAGCTCATTTATCGGAGGATGCTGTTTCCGATGTTTCTGCAGGTAACGGGATCGGTGCGGTATATGAGAAAAAAGATAACTGGGACGTCATTTTTGACGGTACAGGAGGCGTGGAGCTTTCCGGAGACAGGCTAAATATCTACTCCTCGAGTGAACAGAGGATAGATGGGGTTCAGAGCAAAATGTATGATACGACCTGGCCTGCCGAGGAAGATCGTACGCCGACCGATACATACGGATATGAAGAAAATCCGTACAGCCTTACGAAGGATCTTTTTATAGATCATAGGTACACGAGAAGATAATGTAAAAAACATCCGGACAATTTGTCATTTTTAATTAATTTATATATATCGATCCTGTAAATTTATGATACAATAAAAAAGTGATATTGATGTATAATGATATTAACATTTGATGGGTATGGCAGGCGTTGACCTTTTGTGAAATGCGTCTGCATGGAGGGACATAATTTTTAAACTATTTTGGGGAAAGGATTTGACCGGGTATCTGTATCCGGTCCGGTGATGTTCATGAAAAAAAGCAGAACAAAAAGCCTTGTTATGAATCTGATGATGATAGGAGAGATAGCTGTTATCGTCACGGCGATCATCCTTACGGTATTTGGAGTATTGAAGGTAAAGAGTACCTATGTAGCGATGATCGAGGAAGAGCTTAAGGCTACGGCGATCCATCTGAATGATGAGGTTACGAACGAATACAGGGGAAAGTGGTCCATGGATGAAAACGGTGTGCTCTCAAAGGGTGCAGAGGTTGTAAGTGATAAGCTTACCACTCAGCTTGATGAGCTTCATTCAAGGACAGGTATCGATTATACTATCTTTTATGATAAGACAAGAAGAGTTACGACTCTTTTAAAGAGCGGTACATCTGACAGACTTGTCGGGACCGATGCCTCCGATGCGGTCATTGCCAACGTTTTAAAGGGCGGAAAGGAGTACCTTGCCGAGAATATCACTATAGAAGGAAAAAAATATTACGGTTACTATGTTCCCATGAAGAATCCAAGCGGCGAGATCTGCGGTATGGTATTTTCGGGAAGAGAGAGTGAGGATATAAACAAGGTGCTTATGCAGACTATCTTCCTTATGGGAGGAATAGCTCTTGCCATAGTAGTTTTACTCAGCATATTTACTATAATCGTAATCAGGAAGGTTTCCGGAGTTATGCATGGTATTTCCGATAACCTTGTGGATCTTTCTTCGGGAGACCTTTCAATAGATATCAATAATGCGGCAATGAGCAGGAAGGATGAGCTCGGAGTTATTGCTGACAGTGCCGGGAATCTTATAGGAAAGCTTAAGGAAACTATCGGAATGACAAAGGATCTTTCGGCAGATGTTTCCAAATCGGGAATCGAGCTTTCCGAATCCGCAGAGAGTGCTTCTGAGGCTTCAAGCCAGGTTACACAGGCTGTTGAAGATATTTCAAGGGGAGCATCGAGTCAGGCTGAGAGTATACAGAATGCGGCAAGCGATACAGCTGAGATGGGTTATGCGATAGACGGGATCACGGAATCTGTCAATGATCTTTCAAAGCAGGCTGAGGCAATGCAGAAGTCCTGTGATGATGCGATGAAGGCGTTAGAGCAGCTTATCAGTCAGAATGCTTCGGTTACGGAATCCGTTGGAGTAATTGACAAGCAGATCAGGGCAACGAACGATGCGGTCAACAATATAGCTACGGCATCCAATGTTATCACTACGATATCAGAGCAGACAAATCTTCTTTCACTGAATGCTTCCATAGAGGCAGCAAGAGCAGGAGAGGCAGGAAGAGGATTTGCGGTAGTTGCAACCGAGATCGGTTCACTTGCCGAACAGTCAGGTAATGCGGCTATCAACATAAGTAAGATAGTTGAAGAGCTTGTTTCGGAATCCGCTAAGAGTGTTCAGAAGCTTACCGAGCTGAACAGCGATTTTGCCGTACAGAATGAGCAGCTTGGAACTACAAGGGAAGATATGAAGAATATGGAGAGTGGTGTAAGAGCCGTTTCAAGCAGTGCCGTAGATATCTCCGAACAGATCGAAAGTCTTAATACGGCAAAGAACAGCCTTACAGGTATCATCGACGATCTTTCCGCAATTTCCGAGCAGAATGCGGCAGCAACTGAGCAGACAAATGCTTCCATGCAGGAACTCAACGCCACATTTGAGGTCATAAACGGTTCCGCAAAGGGCTTAAGAGAGCTTGCAGGAAAGCTTTCGGATGAGATGACATTCTTTAAACTGTAAGATGACATCTTTTATATGTAAAATGACATTCATTAAACTGTAAGGGATATTCATGAGTGGTTCTATAAAAAAACAATTTGCCTTCCTTTTCGGAAGTGTTATGGCAGGGAGCCTGATCTTATGCATGGTCATAAGCTCCCTGTTTTCCAGTTCTTATTATATTAAAAATAAAGAAAGAGTCCTGGCCGAGGGCTATAATTATATAGAAAACATGGCAGGTTCGGGAAGCCTTGAGTCGGGGGGATATGATACGGGATTTGACTATCTTTCCGGCAAAAACAACCTTGAGATCCTGGTCCTTGATACGGATACCGAGACCATAAGGTCAACATCGGGAGATAACAGAATGGCCAGAAGGCTTCTTGACTATATTATCAACGGAAACAGCTCGGCTGAACTTATATCCCAACAGGATAAATATATCATCCAAAAGGCCGTGGATCCCTCTATGGGGATGCAGTATCTGGAGCTTTGGGGCTTTTTGTCGGACGGCAAGATGATCCTTATGAGGACGCCTATAGAGAGTATCAAGGACAGTGCCGCGATCGCAAATAAGTTTCTTACCTATATCGGTATCGTAGCCCTGATCATTGGGATAATCATAACCTGGATCATCTCAAGCCAGGTTACAAAGCCGATCCTTGAGCTTGTGGACATCTCCGCCAAAATGACCAACCTTGACTTCGATGCCAAATATACAAGCGGCGGCAGGAACGAGATAGCGATGCTCGGTGAGCACATTAATGATCTGTCAAAGAAGCTGGAAAGCACGATCTCTGAGCTTAAGACTGCGAACAATGAGCTGAAGCAGGATCTTGCAAGAAAGACTGAGCTTGAGGAGATGAGGACGGAATTTCTGTCCAATGTTTCGCATGAGCTTAAGACGCCTATCGCTCTTATCCAGGGTTATGCGGAGGGGCTTAAGGATAATGTCAATTCCGATGAGGAAAGCAGGGATTTTTACTGTGATGTGATAGTAGATGAGGCAGACAGGATGAACAGGCTTGTAAAGAGCCTTCTCGAGCTTAATGAACTGGAGAACAGATTTGACAATATCAAGCTTGAACGTTTTGATGTCGTGATGCTCATAAAAAACTGCATAAATACAGATGCTTTACTGTTAGAGCAAAAGGAGATCAGGTTAAAGTTTGAGCAGAATGAACCGATATATGTATGGGCTGACCAGTTTAAGGTCGAGCAGATAGTCAATAATTATCTTTCCAATGCGATCCATTATGTAAAGAATGAGATGATAATCGAGATAAAGACAGAGATTATCGACGATAAGGCCCATATTGATATTTTTAATACAGGCGACAGGATCCCCGATGAGTCTTTGGACAAGCTCTGGCAGAAGTTTTACAAGGTAGACAAAGCAAGGACGAGAGAGTATGGCGGCAGTGGTATAGGGCTTTCGATAGTCAAGGCCATAATGGACTCGATGGGGCAAAATTACGGGGTGATAAACAGGGTCAACGGCGTTTCCTTCTGGTTCGAACTAGATGCCAAAGGGGAGGTTGTCTGAAGCCTGCCAATATCAGTCATAAGCTGTAAACAGCAATATCAGTTATAAGCTGTAAACAGCAATATCAGTTATAAGCCGCAAACAGCCAATATCAGTTATAAGCTGTAAACAGCCAATATCAGTCATGGGCTGTAAACAGCCAAAGGAGTTTTATGAAAAAAAATCTCAGATCGATCACAATATTATGTATCGCGTCTATCTGCTTAGTGCTTTCAGGATGTGGTAAGGAGGGCGAAGAGACCGGCGTGAACGGGCTTTCCGAGGAGGAGATAGAACGTGAGGAAAAGCTTGTTGCTGAATATGCGGCGGGGCTTTTGCTTAAATATGATGCAAACGGCTATAACGGTCTTACCTATGCGACACCAACACCTGAGCCTACACCTTTTGTAACAGAGCCTGAAGGCGATGAGATGGGACCCGGAGAAGGAATGGGACCCGGGGCAGATCCTTCGATAAGTGTTGAAAGCGTTGAGGGAATGAATGATATCTCAAATACCGAAGGGGCCGCCGATATAGGCATCGATCCTGAGACAGCTGAACCTGCAGCTTCATCGGGATCTATCTCTTCAGCACTCGGGATCCCTGATCTTAACGTAAATTATACAGGCTATGAGGTTAAAGATCATTATCCGGATGAACAGGGAGAGGGCTTTTATTTTTCTATGGATTCTGAGGAG
>JAILEM010000241.1 GCA_024687745.1 Lachnospiraceae bacterium | reverse complement strand
TAGCGCACTTAAGTTCAAACCTCTCACCGGGGATTGCATTTAATATCCCTGCCATTTCGGGAAGCAGTTTTTCTATGATCTTTATATCTTCATTCACAAGGAACCCACCTCCCTTATGATCCCGTAAACGAGTAATGCTGTAAGGATCAGTGAAAAGCCCGGGACAACTGCAACCTGTGAATCCCCTTTAAGCCTATCTTTCTTAAGTGCAGCTTCTATCACTCCTACAAAAAGTGCCATTATCTGTGCACCGGCAAGACCTGTGCTAACAATAAATCCAAAGGAAAGGGCACTCTCTATCCTGAAAGTACAAAGGATGATCCCGGTAAACAAAAGCCACATATCTGAGTCTCCATCTCCCCAAACATGAAAAATCTTATAAAGTGCATAAAGGATAAGTGCAGATATCCACATAAAGACAAGCAGTACCGGTTCGTCTTTATACCGGATCACTGAATGTACAGCAAACCCGGCTGATAGGAAAAGTACGGGAAGACTGTATATCATCCTTTCCTTAAGATCCTGCGCCGAAAGGAATATAAGTACCGGGATCGTTATAAGTGAAAGTATCAGATATATCATGCCTCCTCCTTCCTATAGACCTCTTCAAACTTAAGTCTTCTGTTCTTTTCATCAAAACCGCTTACTTCTAACACCTCATCAATACAAAAATGGCTCATATGAATGAGTACAAACGGCGTGCAGGTAAGCATCTCAAGGAGGGTTTCCATCGGATAATCTGATATATACCTTGCACACTGTGCAAGCCTTATGACACTTGATGCCGCATCATTTGCATGTATGGTCCCAAAAAACCTTGCACCTGTACTCATCGCTGTCGTAAACACATATAGTGCTTCCCCTCCTTTTATCTCTCCTATGATGAAATTGTCGATATCCTGCAAAAGGCCAAGCCGAAGCTCATCCTCCAGGGTAAAATCCGTTACAGTATCTTTTTTACGAACGCTCATCGTATGCTCAAACTGGATCTGTGGATGTACATTTGAATAAAGTTCATCCGACTCCTGTGAAACAAGTACCGACTCACTGTATGGGATGCAGTCGATCATGTTATTAAGGAGCGTTGATTTACCGGATCCGCCTCTTCCCGATATTAAAAATCCGTACCCAGCGCCTATGCGGTCTTTAAGATATGTGATCATATCCTCTGTAAGCATTCCGTTTTCTATCAAATAATCCCAGCTTAACTTGCTCTTTGGCATCTTACGGATATGGATATTGTTCTTCTCCGTTGAAGTTATACAGGAAAGCTGCACATCTATCCTTAGGTAGAAATCCTTAACACCTTTCCTGTCCGTACAGTGTGAAAGAGCATATTCCTCACTTTTACCCAGCTTATGGATGCGAAGGATCCGTGAAAACCAGTCCTTATAATCCGTCTGATCAAAGAATGAACAGTCTGCTACATACCTTTTACCGTTAGCCTTCACAACAATATGATCATAATCAAGCACCTTGATATCAGATACCTCCTTTGCTTCAACAAGTGGCGTAAGGATGTAATACCCGAATACACACTGTCTGAACATCTCAAGAAGATTTCTTTCCTCTTCCTGCACAAGTCCATTAAACCTGCTTTTTATAAAATCCCTCGCCCGGTCCATAAGCATTATGAAATCCTGCTCTGTACCGGTTAAGCACTTTGTTATGAGTGCAGGGTTAAGGTCACAGATATTTGCTTTAAGCTGCATGAATTTAGCGTTCCTGTTTTCATCTGAATATAACGAAATCACTGGATATATATCAGATTCCAGTCTAATGGATGCTTTCGATTTAGGCTCATACCTTAGCTTGCTCATGTAAGACCTCCTTTTTATTGATAGAGCCTCCAAGCCCTTCGTTAGATATATGGGGCATCCATAAATAAAATCCGAAGTATCTGTTGTCTTTTATGTTTCTATATGGGAAATAGAGCTTTTCTTAAGATATGAGTCATATATCCGGGTCTTGGGAACTTACAATATACGTGGAAATAGACTGACTAATCACTTATAATAGTTTCATACAACATCAAAAGATTCGACTACAGAAACGCGGATTTGAGGTAATTATGATAAACAGCCATTATATCCCTCAGTTTATACTCAGGAATTTCTATGACAATGATAAGATTACGTACTGTGATCTTGAAAAAAAGACCGTGCAATCACGTAATACGAGATCCATTTTTTCAGAAGAAGGATACTATCCTGAGAATATAGAAAAGGATCTGTGCAAAAAGGCTGAATACCAGTTTGCAAATCTTTATCATAACAAACTCGAGAATGCCAGAAACAGCCTTTCTTTAACTTCAGATGAACTCTTTACTCTGAAAAAGTTTCTTATAGTATCAGCTATCCGCTACAAGGGTACATTTTCTGAAGAAGAAAAAAAGCTCTTTGATAGCTTCGGCCCATTATATAAAGTGGATTATGATGCAAATCTGAACAGGATTCTTGCCTGTAAAAACAAGGAAGAGGCATTTAAGATTCTGGATCCATTTTTCAATGACTTCGATAAAATGATCAATGGGAATGATGACAGTATTAACATGCATCTTATGGGAGAGCTTAAGGAGATATTGCACTCCTATATCGTATTTATAAAACCCAGGGGTGATGAAAAATTTCTTATCCCTGATATCGGGCGGGGTTATTGGGAAGGACATCTTGGGTTAAATAAAGTTACTGCACTGATGGAAACCCTGATGGCTACAGGTGATCCGACAGTTTTTCATTTACTGGAGCTTTCAAGTGTCAGAGATTACACAGTATATCCTCTTTCAAAGAACCTTGCGGTTTTAACAATGAGTATTTTCTTTAAACTGCTTACTGATAGTGAGATACATATGAACATAAAAATGCCCAAGGAATTTCCTACTGTATCAGCAATCCTTGGTTTTGGGGATAAAAACGTTATAAGACCTCCCAAAGTCAGGTTAAAAGGCAGCGATAAGGAATATCTCTATGAAATAAATCCCATCACACCTAAGGATGTAGCGCACTTTAACAGTATAATGCTTGCTGAAGCCAAAAGATATGTTGCATGCGCGGGGCTTGAAACTGTACAGAAAAGTCTTAAATCGGTAGGTGAATACTCGGATCGCGACTATTCATTTATGAGTATTTAGTATATAAATCACGCATTTCACTTTTTAGTCTCATCTTATAATGAAAAGTGGTAGAGGCAGTAAAATGGCAGATATGTATGTTTACGTTCATCCAATAACATATGAGGATTGCGATGTTTTAGGCGGAAGATGTATTTTAAATTCACAATCCGAATTTCAAAAGGCTAAGGATGCACAGTTCCATGAATTTTTAGGAAGCCTTTTGTTGGATGAGCAGGAAAAATGTCATAAAAATAATAAACTGTATCCTTTTGAAAGACTTGCTATATTCGCTATACTTTCAAGCGGTGAGATCCTTGTTGCCTTTACTGAGTCATATGACCCTGAAAATAAAGAATATTCATATTCTACAGTTCCGGTGGAGGAAGGAGATGTACCGGATTATACAATAATAGGGAACTTTATACAGTTTCGCAGTATCCAGCGTTATGACATACTCATACAAAAAGATGCTGATACATTTGAGGTTATCGGATACAAAACCCCCAAAGATACAAAAAAATACGGTCATTCTTTTGATGTCTTCAGGTGTCTTGATCTACGTGGTGTATGCAAGGTCTTATCAACACGAAAAAACAAGAGCTTTAATAACTATATAAAGTATAATCTTGGCAATGATTTTTTTGTTGAGGCATTTGACAATAAATCCACTGAAAAGCGTGAATTCTGGCTATGTCGCGATTTTTCACTAAGAAAACTCCTTATCACCTGCTTTGACTTTGATGATACGGATTACTTCGGAGTGCTTGATGAAAACGGTGACTTTATCATTGATAAACAGGTTGCGGAGCTTTTACTTGAGTTAATTGATGAACATGAATATATTTTCATAAATAATGATCATAAACTCGAAGTAACCGGCCTTAAGATCGAGGACTAATCCGTTTACCTATAAATTTATAATATATCCATTTATATCTGCAATGAAGTCCCTTTATAAATCAACTGATCCCTTAATCAGCCATCAACCTTGAAACTCTCTTATGCTTTACTTCCTGCTGTTTGTCCATAAATACCATTGCATCCTCCTTTTTTTCAAATGACCGGCACTTATATAATCCGTATCTGGCTTTCACTTCCTGGATGGTTCTGTTAAATTCCTTTAATGTCATATCTGATGATGAAAACTCATTTACTGCATTACCGTTTTTATCAAATACTGTTACCGCCGCCTTTTCAGTCCTCTTTCCATCTATCATATCAGGAGTCAGAACAACCCTTATAAATCCTTCATCTGCTCCATCAGCAGCAATATATTTTATGCTGCTCTCAAATACACCTGACTGATATGCCCGGTTCCTGGCACATGATAATCCGATAGCATCATACAGGGAAGTATATTCAAAAATACCTTCCTTAAGTTCATTTTCCTTAAACCGAAGGATTGTCTTATATTCATCTGACAATTCTTTTGACTGAGCCTTCGCATAAAGCAACTTGTTCTCCTGGTCTTTAATAAATGCCGCCACATCAATTACGCTCTTGCCATACCCGGTTTCAAGCCTTTCACACAGGGTTTTATACTCAAGGTATGAATCCTTATATTCCTCACAGGAGCCAAACTCATAAAGATAAGCCTTCCTTGCATGCTTCCTTATCTCCTTATAGATCCTTATTATCGGCTGGTATGTCTTCAGCGTCTCCTTTACTGCCTTTTTTTCTTCAGCAATATCCTTCTGTCTTTTTATTATCTCATCAAGGGCATCCTGTGCATTGCATGATTTAGGGGCGTAACGTCTTATAAGCTCATATACGTTTGCAGTCCTTTTAAACTCATCTGCCATATTCTGAAGCTGCCAGTTTGATTCATATCTTTCTCTCCAGGGATTCCTTCCAAGTTTAAGTGCCTTAATGCATCTTTCCTTATCATCAGCCGACAGATCCTTAAATCTTTCAAGCGGGTTTGTCTTAACATATACATAAGCAGGAGTACTTTTTTCTGCAAGATGATCACCTACTTCACTCCTTATAAGCTCTTCCCGCTTATTAAGTATACGATCCCTTATCATTTCTACAGTATAAATGCTCCCAAGCCTGTAACTTCTTATACCCCTTGTCATTCCTTCTGCCTTAAGGCTTAAGTATTTCCCGCAGTTCACACTAAGTCCCTGATTTTTAAGATCTTTTAAAAACCCATCAAAATCATCCGACCGTTCTATAGCTTCATCCACAGTCTGCCTTAATCTTACGATCCTTTCACCAAATGATACCTTATCTTCTGTTTTTTCCTTCTGCCATGCTTCATTAGGTGTGAATCCGTATTTAACAGCAAGCCTGTTAAGCGCGGGATCCATCACCTTACTCATAAATGACTTATCCATATGGATCTTCCTACCGTTAAGGCCGACAGTATTTAAAATGAAATGAACATGCAGGTTTTCCGTATTTGTATGCACTGCATATACCGCCTGATTATCAGGGAATATCTCTTCAAGCAGATCATTACAGAGCATCATTAGTTTTCCGGCGTTCTTTTTATCCGATTCATTATCATCAAGGGAAATTATCCCGTGAAGCGCTACCCTGCCACCTGTCTTTCCATGAAATTCCTTTATCTGCATCATTTCATTTGTGGCATTCTTTATATCAGATATATTCCGGCTCCCGACATACAGACCTTCTAAAGTCTTAACATCATTTGTGACA
>JAILEM010000014.1 GCA_024687745.1 Lachnospiraceae bacterium | reverse complement strand
ATGGCAAAGATGATGGCCACGATGGATCTAAAGAATCTTCTGCATGCTATTTTCTGGATACCGGTGATCTATTTCGGGGATATATTGATGATCTGCGTTTACTCTATACTTCTCCTTTTGTTTGCCGGATTGAATCCGCTGATATTCTTAAAGAAATATCTTCCGGCAATGATCAGCGCCTTTACCCTTTCCTCGAGTAACGCAGCCTTGCCGTCTTCCATGAAGGCCTGCGAGGAAATCGGGATTTCAAAAAAGATCTATTCCTTCTCACTGCCCTTGGGTTCAACTATCAATATGGATGGTTCCTGTATTACCCTGATGGTCACTGCTATGTTTTTTGCAAAGATTTTTGGTATACCGATTACCGGAAGTGTCCTGTTTTCACTGTTTATCTCGATCATGATCCTTTCTGTCGGATCACCCGGCGTTCCGGGAGGTGTGCTTGTCTGCATTACACTTCTTGTTCCACAGATCGGTATACCTGCAGAGGCGGCAAGTATAGTCATGGGAATGTACCCGCTGGTCAGTATGATGCAGACCTGCGCAAATGTTACGGGTGATGCAGTGGTTTCAGCTATCGTAGCCAAAAAGGAAAATGAACTGGATGTTGCAAAGTATCACTCATAGGATAGAGTACTATAATAGAAATAGACAAGGAGGAATATATGGATACGAGAATAACCGAAAGATGTGACCTGATCGAGGAAAACTATCTGCTTTTAAGTAAAATGTTTATGGCAGTACCGGATATGTTGACACTGATAGTGGCTGCGGATTCTTTTGCAGATAGAGGGAAGACACCGGATAAGGAAAAAATGGAGGAGTGTAAGAAGATACTTAAGAAGAACACGGGTCTTTTTTCCGCCTTCAGAGGAGAGGCCGAGGTCACGCTTCTCTCTAAAATGGCGATGAGTGAGGATCCGGAAGCTTATTTTAAAGATGTGGTCGAAGCTTATGATAATTTAAAAAAGGCTTCTTCAGTGAATGAATCTGAACGCGTTATTGCAGCTATTATGATCTGTGGCATGAATAAGGTTAAGGAGGCCGGTGCTTTAGGAGAGAAAGCATCTGAGATCATAAATTTCTTAAAGAAAAATCACCGCTTTGTAGCGCATGAGTTTGAGTATGGTTATATCATACTGTTGGCGCTGAGCGATAGAAAGGTTGAGGATATCGCAGACAGTGTAGAGAGGAATTACCATACACTCGTCGATAAACTTGGTTTTCATAATGGATCGGTCTATAGGCTTGCACTTGTTCTTGAGGCAAGGGGTAAGAATTCCACTGAGGATTGCGAGAGAATTGGGATAATCTATCGGGCTATGTTAGATAATGGAGTTAAATACGACAAAGAACTCGAGCTGCCTTCACTCGGTCTTCTTGCGGGCCTTGGAATGAATGAAAACGAAATTGCAATGCATATCAATGATATAGAAGAATATACCAAAAATAAAAAGGGTTTTAAATCTGTGGGTAATGGAAAGGCGTCCCGTTATATGATAGCTGTGATGCTCCTTGCAAAGCTTTTCGCTTCGGATAGCGATACGGAAGGAATTGAAGACCATATCACGATCACGCTCGTTGAGGAGATCATGTTAATGCTGGCACTTATAAATATCTGTATAATCTGCAGTATAATTTAACTCAGTCGAAGAAATCCCCCACCTACGATTTCAAACGGAATGGGTAAGTTGCAATTCGGACATTATAGCTTATCTGAAATTTATATCGTATAATCATATTAGATCCGGCTATCCAGGAAATACGGATTTGGAACAGATCAGGAAAATGGATCCCCGGGTAAATAGCCAGGTTGCTTTTATCCGGGGAAGCTGAGGATATAATTTAGAGAGATCAAAAAATGAGGATATTGATCGCTGAAGATGAAATAAGGATACGTGAAGGCATACGGAAGCTTCTTTCCAAGCTTGGCAGTGAGTATGTGATCGTCGGGGAAGCAAACGATGGTCTTGAGGGTCTTGAAATCTGCTTAAGGGAGGAGCCTGATCTTATCATTACAGATGTCCAGATGCCCAACATGAACGGCCTTGAGATGTTAGAAGCCCTGTATGCTAAAGGGTCAGCTGTCAAGGCTATTGTTTTGAGTGCATATTCGGAGTTTGAGTACGCCAGGAGTGCCATGAAGCTGGGAGTAACCGAATATCTTCTCAAGCCTGTCAATCTTGCCGATTTTTCAAAAGCACTGGAGAATATAAAACGCCAGATAGAAGAGGATGGCAGGAAGAAACCTGAGAAGGTGGGAACCCTGGATCAGATAATGAGGGAGCTCATAGGCGGGAGGTTGTCATTTGATGATGATATGAAAAATTATCTCTTAAACAGATATAAAATATCATCAGACCAGGACTTTGCCGTTATTGTTGCATATATGGGTAATCATTATGAAAAAGGCGTCAATGCCGCCAAGGCCTCACTTAGTCATGCTCTGTCTCTTTACGAGGGGATAGGGTATTGCTGTATTGATATAGATTATCTTAGCTCTGTGATCGCAGTCATATATAATATTAAGTCCCCGTCGGATTTTGAGAGATGGGTTCAATACCAGTTGCTGAATGCTTTTATGAATAATGCTGCCATAGGATATACGGTGGCTGATTCTCTTATGCAGATAAAGACAAGTCTTGATCAGCTCTTTCCTTACATGGACTGGAATCTTTCCTTTAATGACAGCGTTCTTATCTCGTATCCCAAGATTACCCAGATCCAGACCTCGATGTGTATATATCCGCAGGATCTTGAAGCAAAGATCAAATCGGCTATCTGCGCCGCTGATCACGATAAGGAAAAAGAGCTTCTTAAGACCTTCCCGGAGTATTTTTCCGATGGCAGGGTATATGATCCAAGGGAGATCAAAGAGTGCTTTGTAAGGTTCATATGGGCGATCATAGAAACTGCCAGGGATGTTGGAAATGAAAGGGCAGGTAACATCAAACAGCAGAAGCTGCTTGAGCAGATAATGCGTGCAAGGATGAAGGGAGAACTTCTTGATGTTTGCGAAATGATAGCGGATACGCTTGATCTCGATCCCGAGGATGATACTTCGGGAAATCTGACGGTCAGACGGGCCAAAAGCATGATAAGCGAGTTTTATCATAACGGGATCACGCTTGATGAGATTGCTTCAAGGCTCGATATCACACCCGAATATCTTGGAACGCAGTTTCATAAGGAAACAGGAGTTACATTCAGTACATATATCAAGAACTTCAGGATTAATAAAGCCAAAGAGCTGCTTATAGGAACTTCTCTGAAGCTATACGAGATAGCTGACAGGGTGGGTTATTCTGATCCGAAATATTTCAGCAAGGTATTCAAGGATACGACAGGACTGCTTCCCGCCGATTACCGTAAAGCGTTTAAATAGGCCTTAGATTATTCCCCCTTTTTAAGAAAAATAGTATTTATAACAAAAAGCCCTCCCGATACAATGTGAGCGTAGAACAAAGTGAACTGGAATTATTTGTTCACAATAAATATTTTCACAGGGGGTTGCTATGAAAAAGCTAAAAGATTTTTTCAGATATGATAACATAGGCTTGTTATTCATACTTCCGGCATTCATTTATATGATGGTCTTTGTGGGCTATCCTATCATCAGTAACATCATTCTGAGCTTCCAGAATGTATCGGTCAGGAATCTGGTCAACGGACAGAAGGAGTTTATCGGACTGGAAAACTATGTCACTATATTCGGTGATGAAGTTTTCAGAAAAGCGATGATAAACACTCTCGTGTTCACTGTATCATGCCTGATCTTCCAGTTTCTTGCAGGATTTCTTCTGGCACTTCTCTTCAACAAAAACTTCACCTTCTCCAAGCCTGTAAGGGGACTTACCATGATCCCGTGGATGATGCCCATGACTGTAACAGCGCTGATGTTCAAGTTCATGTTCTCAACAGACGTAGGGATAATAAATTATATATTAAAATCGGCAGGACTGATCAAAGAAAATATCGAGTGGCTTACCACTCCCGGTACGGCGATGGTCGCTGTGGTCGTTGCCAATATATGGATAGGGATACCTTTTAACACGATCCTGATATCAACGGGTCTGACGACGATACCGCAGGAACTTTATGAAAGCGCATCGGTAGACGGAGCAAACGGGTGGCAGAAGCTGACAAAGATAACCCTGCCGTTACTTCGCCCAACAATTGAATCCGTTCTGGTGCTTGGCTTTATATACACTTTTAAGGTATATGATCTGGTATATGTCATGACAGAAGGCGGTCCGGTCAACTCCACACATCTGCTTTCCACATATTCGTACAAGCTGTCATTTGATCTTTTCCAGTACAGTAAAGGGTCTTCGGTTGCCAACGTGCTGTTTCTGATACTGCTGCTTGTCGGAATGATCTACCTTAAGATAACAATGCAGGGGGAGGATGACTGATGGACGAAAAGAGACTTAATAAGAAAACGAATATAATATTATGTGTTGTATCACTGATCGTATTGCTGATGTTACTGTTCCCGCTGTTCTGGACTCTGGTTACATCATTCAAGACGGAAAAGGAGATCTTCATGATCCCGCCGACATGGTATCCTCATGTTCTTAATACAAAATCATACGCCGCGCAGATCGAAACCGGTGATTTTAACATGTTCAAGTCTTTTTTTAACAGCTTCATGATCTCAATTGGCGCAATGCTTATCGCTGTGCTACTTGCGGTTCCGGCATCATATGCTATCGCAAAGTACAGATTTGCAGGCAGA
Source organism: Lachnospiraceae bacterium (assembly GCA_024687745.1). Taxonomy (GTDB): domain Bacteria; phylum Bacillota; class Clostridia; order Lachnospirales; family Lachnospiraceae; genus UBA2868. Next base: position 3,706 of record JAILEM010000014.1, on the reverse strand, counting down.
AAGGCCATGCTGCTTGGATTCCTTGTCACCCAGATGCTTCCGGTATCGGTACTTCTGACTCCGATGTTTATAATGTTCAGAAATATGAATATGTATAATACCTGGGGAGCAGCGATACTTGCGGATGCTACGATCGGAATTCCGTTCTCGGTGCTGATCCTTAAAAATTACTTTGCATCTATCCCCCAAGCGCTTGAGGAGGCAGCATATATAGACGGCTGTACCAGATGGGGCGCATTTGTAAGGATATTAATTCCCGTAGCAAAGCCCGGAGTCATAGTATGCGCCATTTTTTCCTTCCTGTATGCGTGGGGTGACCTGGCATATGGAATGACCTTTATACTCGACCAGGAAAAGAGACCCATAACAGCAGGAATATTCAACTTTATGGGGCAGTATGGGACTAAATGGAGCTATCTGACGGCATTTGCCATAGTGGCGATCATTCCCGTAACTCTCATTTTTATCTTCATGCAGAAATATATTATAAGCGGAATGACTAGCGGAGCCGTAAAAGGGTGATATAATAGGTGGTATGAAGAAGACAAGCCTTAAGAACAGACTTATACGTATTTTTATCATAACATCAATTTTACCGATCATAATCCTGGAGATATTTTCCTTCGTTAATATCTCCAGGACTCTTCGCGAAAATATGACGGTCATGTCAAAAAGTAATCTCGGTCAGCTGGATAATAACCTGAATATATTGCTCGAATCATACGAGGATCTGTTATACCAGATCTACACGGATGATGATATGGTCAGATGGGTCAGTAACCTCGAAGAAGGCGTTGATGAGGCTGTGACCGTCAACCAGATGAGGAGGATGCTCTCGGCTCTGCTGTATTCCAAGGAATACATCAGGGCTATTTCTGTCATTACCCCCAAGGGTGATATGATAACATATGAACAGATGACGCCTGCAACCTACAGAAGCTCCTGGCTTGAAAATTTCAGCATGGATCCTGAGGGGCTGTACAGGGAGGTCTGCAAAGATTACGAAATGCATATCCTGCCCACCGAGTTTGGTACTAACTTTGCCAACAAGGATTATTATCTTTTTCATATCGCTCATCGGATCATCGATTACAAGGATCTTGAAAGGGAATGCGGGATAGCGATAATCAGTATCGACGAGGAGCTTCTTCAGAGTGTATGTAACTCCTCTCTGCAGGAAGGAAAGGTATTTGATTTTATAGTCGATGGAGCAGGTCGCATAATATCCTTTGGAGAAGATACGGAAAGTATAGGGAAGGTCATTACAAGCATGGACAGTGAGAGTGATGAGAGGCTTTCTGATTATGAGGAGTATTATAAGGAGCACAAAGGTGTTTCGGGTATCTCATTCAGTACATATATGTTTCATGATGAAAGACTCGGATGGGATATAGTGAACATAAACGATGTGAGCAGCCTTGTTGCATCAAGGCAGAGGCAGCTTATAATTATTTTTCTTATGGGTCTTATGATCATTGCGGTCGTTATCTTTATGTCCACCCGTATGTCGGCAAATCTTATCATGTCCGTCGACCGTATAATCAAAGGAATGAAGAAGACCCAGGGCGGGGATCTGTCGGTACGTATCGAAAAGGATGAGGATATGCCTCTTGAAATTGAGAGTATTGCCGATGGATTCAATGACACGATCGAAAAATTAAACGAGGCGATCACAAGACAGCAGGAGGCGCAGATAGTCGCTCTTGAAGCCCAGATAAATCCCCATTTCTTATATAATACACTTGATACGATCAACTGGATGGCGATAGACAAAGATGAATATGACATCAGTAATGCCATAAGTTCTCTTGCAACCATACTTCGTTATGCGATCGTAAACAGCAATGCCGAGGTATGTATAAGGGAAGAGGAGGAGTGGATGAAAAAGTACATCTATCTCCAGCAATACAGGATGAAGAACAGTTTTGCCTGCTCGATCTTTGTTGCGCCGGATGTCCAGGATGCGATGATACATAAGATGCTCCTGCAGCCATTTGTGGAAAATGCCATTGTTCACGGACTTAATAAGGAAAGGGATGATGGTGAACTGAAGTTATCCATAGAAAAGGCTGACGATATGGTAGAGATCCGTATATCAGATAACGGACCGGGTATGGATGATGAGCTTATCAGGCAGATCAATAAGGGCATATATGAGGATACGCACAAGTCCGGCATAGGGATGAAAAATGCCGCCACAAGGCTTGAGATGTATTATGGAAAGGTCGGGAAGCTTAGGGTTGAAAGGCTTGAACCGACAGGAACCGGAGTTATAATCAACATTCCATATAAAGTGATGTCAGATTAGATTATTCCCCCTTTTTAAGTTTTATTGAGTTTTTTATTTTTTGTTTCAGACGGATAATGATCACGTAAAGAAAACAGCTTTTTGCTAAGGAGGTATTTATGAAACAGAAAATTATCGCAACTTTAATCAGTGCAGTAATGCTGGCGGGGGTACTGGCAGGATGTGCTGCTCCGGGAGCAGCTTCTCAGGCACCTGCAGCTCCTGCGGCTACAGAAGATGAGAAAGCCTCATCGGAAGCATCGGAGCCTGCTCCTGCATCCGAGGATGCATCAGGGGATGTTACTATCTGGTATTACTGGGAGACAGCAGGACATCAGGAATCACTTGATCACATCATTCAGGAGTTTAACGGACAGCAGGATAAGATCACTGTTCAGGCCAAGTATGTGCCTTTTGCAGACTTCAAGAAACAGTTATCGGTTGGAGCATCGGCAGGAGAACTTCCGGATATCGTTATCCTTGATAATCCCGATCATGCTTCATATGCGGCAATGGGAATTTTTGCCGATATAACAGACAGATTTGATGTAAGTACATATTATCCCGGACCTGTAAACTCATGTACGCTTGACGGAAGACTCTACGGTGTTCCTTTCGGAAGCAATGATCTGGTCCTTTTCTATAATGAAGACATGCTTGCCGAGGCAGGATGTGAGGTTCCTACCACATGGGACGAGCTTCTCGATGTAGCTACTAAGACTACTAAGGATAATGTTTACGGATTTGCGCACTGTGCTCTTCAGAACGAAGAGGGAACCTTTAACTTCCTTCCCTGGGTATGGTCAACGGGACAGACATCTTATGAGATCAATTCCGAAGGCGGTATCAAAGCACTTGAGTTTGAAAAGAGCCTTGTTGATGCAGGTTGTTTCCCGAAGGAAGCTATCAACTGGACACAGGGTGATACGATGAATCAGTTCATTTCCGGCAACCTTGCAATGATGATCAACGGAACCTGGCAGATACCTACAATGCGTGAAGAGGTTCCCGATCTTAAGTGGAATGTAGCTCCTATCCCTCAGGACAAGCAGCAGGCATCAGGACTTGGCGGTGAGAACTATGCGGTTATCGCAGGCGGTAATGAGGAGGCCGCAATTGCATTCCTTCAGTATGCAACAAGCAAGGACACATGTCTTTATATGATGGATCACATGGGATATATTTCCTCTGATTCAACAATTGCCAAGGATCAGTTCCAGGGCGATCCGGTTTATCAGGTATTTGTTGACGAGATGCAGTATGCAAACGCAAGAGGTCCTCTTCCTGAGTGGCCAGATATCTCCGATGCGATCTCACTCGCCTTCAATAAAGTTATAACAGGTGAGAGTGATTCGGAATCTGCGGCAGCGGAAGCACAGGCAACGATCGATTCTATAATAGGAAAGTAATATCTGTACA
>JAILEM010000228.1 GCA_024687745.1 Lachnospiraceae bacterium | reverse complement strand
CCTATCGAACCTGCTCCCCCGATAACAAGTACCCTCTTAGAACATATCCTGTCCCTGAGAAGCTCTTTATTATCATCAATGTCCCCAAGGAACATGCTCTTATCTCTTTTTATAACATATTTAGCGATAAAATCGTTTATCTCAAACATACCTGCTCCGTTTTTCCTTAACATAACATACAACAGTTGACACAAAATCTTACAGATGATCTTATAATAAAAAAAGTGGTATAACAACCCACAGTGAGTTATTATACCACATTCAATAACGATTTACACTATCTTATATCTTCCTTAAGTACCCATCTGCCAAAAATGTCTTTTTCAAATATATCAGTATTGTAAAAACTGTTTACGATATTCCAGAATTCTGTTTCAGAATAACCAAGAAATCCGCAGAAGTCCTCAACACATTTCGGATCAAGAGCTCCGTCTCTTTCCTTTACAAGCTTAATGGCATCCTCTCTTGACATCATTCCGTATCTTATGTATCTCGATGCGTAATCCGTTGCTACTCCATGCCCGAACTTTGGATATTTCATCCATGGATGTACAAGATAGGCCCTTGAATCCACCTGATCAAAATTCTCCGCATTCTGCTTTCTGTCCCATTCATGTGTAAGATCATGGAAACCATGCTCCTTTGCGAAATGATAATTTGATATGCTGTTCCATGGAACAAAATATGAAACATACATGGGATCCAGACTGTCGATCTGTTCCTTGGTCGGAGCCTTGGTCATTGAAAGAACCTTCATATCAACTCCGGGAAGTTTACATAACTCATCATAGTCTATATCACTTGCCACTCCGTTATTAAGAAGTCCCCTTGCGGAATATGTTTCCTCAGCATCAGCCCCGCCATATTCAAGGCTCACATTCTCACCATAAACAAGGAGAGGTGTGTTGAATTTTAATGCCATTAACATCGGGAAAGTATAAATAAGTCTGTCAACGAACCAGGTAGGCTTTCCGTATTTTTCAAATGTATATCGCATTATAGTCTTCTGCGCCTTTATATCGGGCTTTAGGCTGATTATATTGCAGCCAAACTCCTCAGATATGTTTTTTATATTATGTAAACCGGCCTCTGTCATAGGGAAGTTATCCTCAACGCTGACAAGGATAGGATTCATCTTCATTACATTCTTCATCAGGTGAACCTGGAAATGACTGTCCTTTCCTCCGCTGACAGCTATCATACAGTCGTAGTCATCACCGTTCATTCCCCTGTACTTGTCACAGAGTGCTTCCAACTCCTTAAATCTCTTATCCCAGTCAACTCCCGCTTTAGCCTCATGGGCACGACAGGCCGAGCATATCCCTTCTTCATCAAATTTGATACCCGGTCTGGTATCAGGCATAACGCACCTTTTACAATATCTCATCTTCTCTTCCTCCTTATTCCTCATTTTTAGCAACAACCGGAGCATTGTATCTTCCGGCCTTAAATAACAAAAAAGCAAAGGCACCTTTTCTTTCGAAAACTCCCTTGCTTTCGAACCGATTATAATAATTATCCGTTATCTTGTCAACATTTATCTTTGTACATATTCTTACATATGCCCGTCATCATACCCTAAGCTTTACTGTTGCCCCGTCTACAGCTCCACCCATCCGTGCTTTTCAGCCGAATAATAAGCAGCATATATGATCTTTGCGGCATCACAGGCAAGATCAAATCCTGCTTTGGGATCCCTGTCATAATATATTGATTCTATGAAATCCCTCATTTCATCAGTATATCCTCTGATTATCTCATCCTCAAGTGCAATATTGTTCCATCCGGTCTTTGAGGGAAGCATTTCAGACAGATATACATCATCAAGTCTTTCTTCATCCAGGAAATACGTGCTCATGAGATCGGATAAGGTAAGATTACAGTTTATAACGGCATCATTACAGTAGAGTTCAATATAATTCTTACTTCCTCCGAGCAATACATCAGTAGCGATGATCAGAGCCTTGGTGTTATCTGAAAAATTAATAATGACTGTTCCGCAGTCCTCAACATCATTCGGTCTTGCCGCTATATGTCTGTGTTCATATTCCGTGAGAGTCGGTGTTATCTGTCCCATATCCGCAAACACCGAGCTTACCTTTACCTCTCTTCCCTGTGTCTGTGCTTCTACCTGCTTAAGCCAGAGAATTGCAGCCAATGGATGGGCACCGGTCCTTATGAAGGTTCCGCCTCCTGTTTTACTCCATTCACCAGCAACCGGAGAGCTTGATCCCTTAAGGCTTTCCTCCCCCTTTGCATATAAGATCCTGCTTTTCTTTTTCCTGATTATCTCTGCCGCCTTTGTCACTGCGGGAGCATATACGAAGTTTTCCGCATACATGAATTTCCTGTCGGAAGCATCCACTACCTTCTTTAATCTGTCCATAGATAAGAGCAGTTCATTATACATCTTTTCCCTGGTAACTTTTTTTCCTATAGGTACTTCATCTCCCGGCATACCGAAATATCCGCTGAGAGGCTTTTCGCAGATCACATGTTTTCCGGCCTTTAGGGCCTTCACGATCATCTCCTCATGAACATAAGGCGGAGTACAGATATCTATGACATCGATCTCCTTATCATTCAGAAGATCATCAAATGACAATGAGGCATTGACAAATCCGAATCTGTCCTTCATCAGATTTACCTGCTCCATTCTGTGGGCGATTATGTGTTTATAGCATACAGGAACCTCTGTGTATCTCTGAAGCGCACTCATATGCAGCTCTGTAGCTCTTCCCGCACCTGCCATTCCTATGCATATCTCATTATTCTTATTCATATATCTTTACCCTTACTCCATCTTTTATAATACTATCTTATCATGTCAACACTTAAAG
>JAILEM010000223.1 GCA_024687745.1 Lachnospiraceae bacterium | reverse complement strand
GCTGTTTAAAAATAAGATAGAGCCCCTGAGTAATGTAACCGATAACAACAAACTGTTATAGGAAGGAGAGTAGCTTATGGATAACAAGGCGGTTTTAAAAAGATTTGCGGGGAACAGAGACGAGCATGTAATTTTGGATCTTAAAAGGAAGATACTTTACATCGATAACAGCATTGTCCAAGAAATCATTTATGAGAACTGGACGGGATCAAAGCTTATTGAATACTTTACCTGTATCACACAGGGAAACTTGAATAATGTAAAAAGGATAAAGAAGATAAATGCCGGTCTGTTTGAAATGATCTTAATCAACAGGATTAATAAGCTCTTTAAAATGGCGAAACAGTATTACAGGTTAAGGCAGGATCCAAAGAAAGCTATCCTTAGTCATTACATGAAAAAGATAGTTACCAATTTCATAATCTTTACAGTACTAATTGTGCTGTCATTTGCAGGAATAAAGCTTAGGAATAATTTTATGTCCATAGCCTTTGAAGTTCTTGCCATCATAGTTTTTGTAAAACAGTGTCTGGTATGCAGGGATTATATAAGAATTGACTCCGGAAAATACACTGCAACAGTCAAGGAGCCTGATGATCTGATGAAGAAGTAAGGTTTTCAACAGAATAAGGAGGTATGCTGTGAAAACAGTCATGATCGACAAAAAGGCAACAGCAAAAAGGCTTAAAAAAATGTTTTTGGAATGTGGGATTAAGCCTGAGGATGTGAAGGAGGCACTGCAGTTTGAAAGTGTGCAGGCAGTATACAAATGGCTTAATCCAAATAACAAAACTCTTCCGTCTATAGACAGTATCGTTCAGCTTGCGCATCTGATGAACTGCCCGTTAGATGATATTCTGGTTACAAAGGAAATAGAAATCAGGTAACCGGGATACGATATTTTAAAAGCATCTGTCGGAGATAATAGTCTTCGACAGAGAGCTTTTTATTAACCGTTTGAACTGACAGTTTAGTTACTTCGATAAAAGTTTATGGTATGTTTAAAAATATTAATGCATGTATTTGATCTTGAGGAGGAGGAAAATCATGATAAAATACACAATAATATTAAAGAAACAAGCAAATGTTGCAAAAAAAATCCTAATAAAAAAGAATATACGCTTCAAGATCATTGATTGTGATGCTCTTGATGAGGAAACAAAAGCAAAAATAAATAACGAAAACTGTAATTTCCCTAATGTAATAGACAGAGATTACACATCATGTGTAATAAGCGAAATGGATCCAAAAGAACTCACAAACGCAATAGAAGAAAGAATAAATAAAGATCCCCGAAATGAAGCAGTCGAACTCACCGATGAAGAGTGGGAAGAATTACAGATAGCTCTTCATGTACACGACGACGATATTCGTCCTAAACATAAATAGTTATTGAGTCATTAAATGCTCTCAACTTCGGATGTACATAAAAAGAAGCCCTTACCAACACAGGAGCTGTTCATTCAGAGATGAACGGGAGCCTGTCTGACGGCGGTACTTCTTCTTGATTTAAAAATATCAGATATACAAATAAGCAATGTCATTAAGTTAAGACTCTAAAATAAAAACTACCTGATACCAAGATAATCTCAAAAGTACCAAGTGGTTTTTATTTCTTTATATTTTTTAGGATTAGGGTAATCTACATTTATCCATAATTACCTGTGTTTCCGTTACATAACAAGAGGCATATATATCCCAATCATCTATTGATGCCGACAATCCGTTTAATTCATTACTTGGGTGTAAATTTATTCCCAAAAAGCAAAATAAACCACGGACTTCTTCTCCATAAGAAAAGACTGCATTATTTTCGTGTTCTTTAAAAAACTGTTCTCCGATTACCTTGACCAATGCTTGAAATCCAATTTTTTCTTTACTCATTTATAATATCCTCCTGTTTATACAAATCATCAAATCTATTTGCGTGGAAAGTGATTACTTTTCCAGTATAGCTTGAAACGATACGACTGGATTTTTGCCCGAAACTCGCTATAAAATCTCTATCATCTTGCGATGGGATAATTGCTTCAAAGTCTGGATGTGAATGGCACTCCAAACATATTTTATGTCCTTCTAATAGATTCATTAATAATTCATCTTTTTCAATATCTTTCGGCGATCATATCAGAAAGGGCCATATTTACAAGCTTATCCGGATCCGATTCGGGTCTTATCCATTCATCTATAAGATGCTCAGGAATGATTAGAGGCATCCTGTTATGAATGAATTTTATATCATCCGCAGCCTCTCTTGTAAGGATTACAAAAACAGGCATATTGTTTTCTAAACGATACAGTCCGCAAAGCCAAGTGACAGACAACCCTTTTGGTTGGATTGAATACTTATCACCGGTAATTGTTTTTCCGTTACTGCCTGTTATATGGCTCCATTCATAATAATATGAAGCAGGGACTATGCATCTGTGGGATTTCCAGTCATTCTTAAAAGTTGGCTTTTCCGATGCGGTCTCTACCCTTGCATTTATCAAAAGCCTTTGTTGACCCTTATATCCCCATTTCATTGGAAATACAGACTGTTTACCGGATCTGTTGGGAGCAATTACAGGTACTACATCTGCAGGATTTATTTCACCATCAGTCTTAACAGGATCTGTATCGTTCCATTTCCTAACGAGAGAAGATTTCTGCATCTTTTCGATATAAGGTATTGTTTCAATTGTTTTTTCAAGATAATATCGACCACACATATATAATTTCCATACATTTTTGATTTTTTATTTGTATTATATCACCTGTCAGGTATACTTCAGCATTAGTGTTTGGCATTAATTTGAAAAGGTTTTTAATGTGCCCTAAAGAATATACAGATATGCATTGCTAATTCATTGAATTATGATGAAAA
>JAILEM010000094.1 GCA_024687745.1 Lachnospiraceae bacterium | reverse complement strand
CCAGTTGGAAAAAAGAGGCTATAAGGTTAAGATATGTAATTCGATCCAGGTGGATTTTTGGAAAGCACTTTTTTACAGACCCAAGGTCATTATGATGGTCGGAGCAAGGACTACAGAATCCTTAAAGAGTATCTCGCCGTTTTTATTTAAACATACTCATGTATATATAAATATGCAGGAGGAACAGATAGCCTACTCGGGAGAGGGGGATCTTAATCTGTTTATTCCTACGGGATATGCCAAGGATGTTTACCATCTTACACGGGGCTCCTTTGCACATGATTATCTGAAAATGGGTGAAGTGTCAGATGATCATATCGTATGGATGAAGCCCGTACAGTTTGATCTGTGTAATAAAAAGCTTTCGGATTACTATTACCCCAAAGAGCATCTTGCAGAACAATACGGACTTGATATAAGCAAAAAATGGATAATGTTTGCTTCTGACTTTGTTATTACCACTTTGGCAAGGGATGAAGAGGAATTAAAGGATCTGTGTAAAAGAACTTACAGCGTGTATGACAGGACCTGGCATGCGGAAAAGGATGCTCAGGCTCTGATAGCTGAGTGGTTTGACAGATTCCTTACAGATCATAAGGATTATATCATCATATACAGACCGCATCCCGATGAGAGGATAAAACACGATTTCATAGACAGGTTAAAGGAAAAACATGACAATTTCCATTATATAGGCGACTATTCCATAAAACAGTGGATAGGTGTTATCGATGTTTTTATCACCTGGTTTTCCACTTCCGTTATGGAGTCATACTATGCCGATGTTCCCTGTTTTGCTCTGGGAAACGGGGCAGAGCTTGAAAAAAAGGGCATAGCTATCCCTTTGTTTGACAAAGATAAATACATAATGGATTACGATGTGTTCGAGGCATGTATGACAGAAACAGAGGCCAACAGGGAAAAGTATTTTCCGCTTGATATGTCTATGATAGAAAGATATTATGGGAAATACGATTACGAATTTGCTTCTGTAAAGATCGCAGATTACGTTGACAGTATACTTAAGGATAAGAAAAAATATGACAGCATGAAGATCAGGCTGCCGTTTAAGGAAAAATTTTTTGACACGTCCTATAGAAGAAATTTTATCAAAACTTCTGTCTATAATGATCTTTTCATGTTCTTAAGACCTGTATTATGGTATATCATTCCGTGGAAGAGAAACAGTATCCTGAAATTCTCCGATGAGCTTAAGCGGTTTGATAAGAAACGCCTTAGAGAGACAGAGAGGAAATTATACCGGATTTTGGATAAAGCTGGGTTATGATAGGAAAAATTAACTATATCTTTGATAAAAAACAAAAAATAGCTCTTATCGGTCTTTTTTTGATCATTTTTATAGGTACGGGACTTGAACTGCTCGGAGTTACGGCGATCCTTCCTCTTGTGAGCGTGGTAGCCGCACCCGAGACAATTGACAACAATAAATATTTGAGCATGATAAAAGAGATGCTCAATATAGAGAGTGCCAGGAGTTTTATTCTCTTTTTGGCACTTTTTCTGGTATTTGTGTATATTGTTAAAAATATTTTTCTGATCTACATGAACGATACTCTGTTAAAGTTTACGAACGGATGTCAGAATAAATATGCGACAAGGCTTATGGAGGTATATATACATCAGGATTATCTGTTCCATGTAAAGACAAATACCGCAAAGCTTCAGAGAAACATAAGCGTGGATGTGAACCAGTTTGTCATTCTTGTCACGGCCTGTCTCAGATTTGTGATAGAGATAAGCGTCTGCGTTGTTCTGATCCTTTTTCTCCTGAAGCAGGATGTTATAACAACTGTTGTTGTCGCCCTTGCACTGGCCGTAGTGCTTCTTGTTATATATGTTGGTTTCAAGGAAAGGATGACAAGGCTCGGAGAAAGGAACAGAACAGTCGGAGCAAGGGGTACACAACTGGGTCTTCAGATCTTTGGAGGTATCAAGGAGATAAAGGTATTAAACAGGGAGGATCATTTTCTTAACAGCTACAGGGATTATTCCCTGGAATTTGCGGGCATACAGAGGAAGCAGCAGCTTTTAAGCTATGTCCCCAAGCCTGTTATTGAATCCCTGTGCATTTGCGGATTGCTGCTTACCCTGTCTGCCAAGATATATTTTGGAACGGAAGGGGATATGAAGAGGTTTGTGCCGACGCTCTCTGTTTTTGCTATTGCTGCCTTTCGTATGCTTCCTTCCTTTAACAGGATAACAACATATATCAGCGAGATAATGTATACGAGACCTTCTCTCAATGCCCTGTATGATGATCTGAAGCAGGTTGAGGGACTCATACAAAGGGGAAGGTACGATAAGGATCTGGCAGAGGAGCTTGTCTTTGATTCTACTATAGATATAAAGGAACTGTCTTTTAAATATCCCAATACCGATAAGCTGATCATTGATGATGTTACCTTAAGTATCGAAAAGAATTCGTCGGTCGCCTTTATA
>JAILEM010000134.1 GCA_024687745.1 Lachnospiraceae bacterium | reverse complement strand
ATTTCAGTAAAACGTACTAACTACTAAAGTTGGAGCGGAAAATCTGAGAGTAAAAGATTAAGTGTAGAATAGGCTCAAATCAGTGTAAGTGATGAGCCTGCTTTTTATGGTGTTAAAGTGTAGACATAGGAGACATAGATGGCGCATTTTGTATTTAATAGAAAAAGTGTAGTCAGATTAACACAAAAGCAGGTGATAAAATGAGCAAAATCGTAATCCTGAGCGGAAGTCCGAGAAAAAACGGGAACACAGATATTCTTGTTGATTCTTTTGCAAGCGGTGCCAAAGAACACAACGATGTTGAGATAGTTTCTGTTCATGATTATCATGTCAATCCTTGTGTGGGATGTAATTCCTGTTTTTCAAGAGAGGGAAATACTTGCTGCCAGGATGATGATATGATGACTGTATATGAGAAGCTGAGTGAGGCTGATACGGTAATAATTGCTTCTCCGGTATATTTTTACGGAATAAGTGCTCAGCTTAAAGCAGTTATTGACAGATTACATACACCGATGAGAAACAGTTTTCATATAAAAAGAATTGGTCTACTGCTTGTTGGAGCCGCCGAGTTGCCGGAATTGTTTGATTCGATCATTTCTCAATATAATCTTGTTTTGAGATTTTTCCATTTGGAAGATGCCGGAAAAGTCTTAATGAGAGGTGCCAGGGAAAGGGGCGATATAACAGAAAAAGATATACAGAAGGCATTTTGTTTCGGACGGCAACTATAAATCGAAATCAAGGATCGATGAAGGAATTAGATGAAATATGTACACCTATGATATCGGATGAGAGATATGCGCAGATTGTAAATGGATAAGAGTATAATCCGTCCATCATGTTCCCATCATGCTATAATATCTGTATACATCAAGAACGAATATCTTACAGTTTTATAGATGGTGACAAAATCGGGATTTGCAGAAAGGGAAAAATGATAATTCAAGATTTTGAACCGAGACATACAGAGGAAGCAGCGGAAATTGCCCTTGACGTATATAATTATGAGAGAGCATTTACACAGGAGCTTCCGGAGGTATCAAGCATTCCAAACAGATTTAAATCAGTGCAAGAAGTTTAGTGGAGTAAAATATTATGGGAGAATTTAATGATTCAATATACATTAAGTTAGCTGAAACCGATGAAGAACTCTGCGGCAGGGGATATGTGCACTGTACTGCATGGAAGGAAGCTTACAGAGGTATTGTATGTGACAGATATCTTGATACGATGACGGTTGAAGCTACAACGGCGCGTGCCAGAAACTTCCCGGATAATACTCTTGTAGCTAAGGATGGAGATAAAGTCGTTGGATTCGCGGTTTATAGTCCATCGAGAGATGAGGAACTGCCGGATGCAGGAGAGATTGACGCAATCTATGTTCTCTCAGAATACTATGGCCGGAAAGTAGGCTATAGATTAATGAATGAAGCAATCTCCAGACTTAATGAATACAAAACCATATTTGTGTGGGTGCTTGAAAAGAATGAGAGAGCCATTTCTTTCTATCACAAATATGGTTTTGAGTTTGACGGATGTAAAAAGGAATGGACTCTTGGTACTCCGGTTTCAATAGTCAGAATGATAAAGAAAAGACAGTAATCTGGGGGCCTGCCCTATGATCGTGAACACAATATTTTACTGTGTATGTGGACTGAGATGAAAAAAAGATTATTGATTTTGACAATTGCATTTATGCTTATTTTATTATCGGCGTGTTCAAAGCATAATGATGAGGCACCATCTGAAGATATATCAGAGAGTGTAAATCAAATCATAGATAACCAAAGGATTGTATTTATTATGTCCGTTTCCTCTTATGACGAACCATATATGGAAGGTTATTTTATTGATACGGAAGGAAAGAAGCATTGCTATCGGCTTATGGACCGAAGACCTTTTGATTTAATTGAGCAAGAATACGAATTTCTTATAGAGCATTATGAGGAGTTTGAGACATCGGAATTCTTTAGTGAAGATGAATTAAGAGAGAGCATAGAATGTTTATGCCTCGTAAATTCTGAAGCAAACAGAATAAAAGAAGGAGACATAATTTTTGACTACCCATATCATGCTTTGTATGGAATCAGACAAAAGGATGGGAATGAAGAAATAGTTTGGTTAAGATCTTTTACCGGAATCGACGAATCATTGGATGATCCCTATGCAAATAGTATATACGAGATGTTTGGTGACTCATGGGATTATCTTGATTTTGAACATTAGGTTTTCTAATAAAG
>JAILEM010000092.1 GCA_024687745.1 Lachnospiraceae bacterium | reverse complement strand
GGGTTCCGTTATCCACAAGAAGATCTGCACCTATCGCTATAAGAGCCGCCCCTATCACTAAAAGGACGACGAGAAGTCCCATGGGCTTTTCCTTCTTATCCTTCGATGTCTCCTCTGTCTCCGCGAAATCAGCAGCTTTCGCTTCCCCTGCTCCATCCGTAACATTACCTTCTGCCTCCACAGAGCCTTTGGAAGCGGCAAGCGCCTGTTTGATGAGAATGACCATATATATGATAAAAATAACAAGAAAACATAGTCCCGCAGGTCTCGTGAAGCTTCCTGTAGTATATGCAATGATCACATATATCGCCGCGCTGATGAAGAAAAATATAACCGGTACCTTTAAAGCCTTTTTTTCTATGGGTGCAGGCTTTATTGCCACTGTTATGGCTGCTATCAGCGACGTATTACATATAATAGAGCCTATCGCATTACCGTATGCGATCTCTCCATGCCCGGACATGGCCGAATTGGATGATACCATTACCTCCGGAAGGGTCGTTCCTATCGATACAACGGTAGCTCCGATCAAAAGATCCGGAACCTTGAATTTTTCCGCTATACCCGCGGCTCCGTCCACAAACCAGTCGCCTCCCTTGATAAGGAAAACAAGACCAAGTGCAAATAATAAAATCGGAATCAGCATATCCAATTCTCCCTTCATTCTATATATGAGGATCGATTTTCAATGACGCTGAAAATCAAAAGGCAGCGACTTATATCCTGTCGCTGCCAAATATTGTATCATTATTTTTGCTGCTGTTAAAGACTATTTTTCCCTTTCCTGTAATACTCAGGGTCGATACGGATGATACGGATAATATGGATGCTATGGATAATATAGATGATATGGTTAATGCGGCCCCATTCCACCGGGGCCGTTTCCTCCCTGACCTTCAGAGCCATTACCTCCGGGGCCACCACCTGCAGGGCCGTTACCGCCCGGGGCACTTTCTCCCTGGCTTACACCTGTCTGGCCGTTACCTCCTGATCCGTTATCACTTTGATCTGAAACAGGAGCAGACTCATGCATAACTGCGCCGGAGTCATTTTGTACCGTACTCTGATCATCAGGCAGGGTATAGAGGTTCACATCCCCGTTTGCAATATCAGGAACGCCGTTTATCGCGGAAGAAGCTCCGTTAGTATTATCCAAAGCCACAGGGGGCTGTACATTTCCTTCGGGCTGTATATTTCCCTGAGGTACATTCCCCTCTGGCTTTATATTCCCCTCAGGCTGCGTGTTTCCCTCAGGCTTTATATTCCCCTCAGGCTGTACATTCCCTTCGGGCTGTACATTACCCTCAGGCTGTACATTTCCATTATCCGGAGTTGTTATATCCCCGTTCTCTCCGGCCTTGGGCCCTGTAGGACCTTCATGGTTTCTTCCGTTATCAACCGATGCATCGGACTCATCATCAGGTGTCATACCATTCTCATCCGGTACTTTTTCACCCGGCTTACCCATATCATTTCCATCTGTGGGGGCATTAAATTCATCAGTCCTTCCCGTGGGATCCTGCCCCTTTGGCATCTCATTTAATCCTTCCTCCCCCGGCTGTATCCCTTCTCCGGGCTGCATATCTTCACCGGAATTCATCCCTTCACCCGGATCCATCCCTTCACCCGGCATCATATCAGGTCTGTTCTCAAGTCCTGATTCTTCCATGTATAATCTTCCGGGACTCATATTTTTCTCTCTTGCCCTGTCCTTAAGATCATCTGTTACTATCACTGTCTCAGGCCTTATGCTCTTTGAGCTGTCCTCTTTATGCTTCCTTTCATTCCAGCCCTCCATCGCAGTGGAGACTCTCTCTTTAAGCCTGTCATTTGCTACTATCTTTGAATCCACCGTCATAACTACATTGGTTTCTTCTTCTATATAATCTGCATCATCAAATGCATCAAGGGTTATATCGATGGCATCATCCAGCCTTTTCCCTTTTACATCTATGTCTGTCAGCATCTGTGTTCCGTCATCATTATAGGCCTTCTGTGAAACAACCCTGTCAAAGATATTTACACCGTACTCTATCGAGGGATTGACATCTATGGTGACCGTACTGCAGGGCATTGCATAGGCTGTAACTCCGCCGGCCGATAATACAAGAACCAGTACCGCCGCTGCGATCCTTGTAAACTGTCTTGAAAATACCGTTGTTTTTTTCTTAAAGGTCTTATTAACGGACTTTTCACCGGTTTTATTAACTTTCCTCTCTGACAGAGATATAACCTCATCTCTGCCCTTTAACGCCTTATCAAGCAGTTCAAGCTCAAGCTCCTCGCCTATCTCATAACCGTTATCGGCGATCCTGCTGATTATACCGTTACTTCCGAGAACAGTAGCCATATTCCTTTCTATTCCTATTATCACTGCCTTCATGATAAATGCCCTTATCTTCGATCAAATCCGGTTACTTTTGATTATTAAAGATCCTTTACAGTTACTTATAATTATTTAAGATCCTTTACATATTCCCTGATCCCCGGGTACTCTCCGTCAAGGATCAGTGCGACCGCTATCAGATATTTTCTGTGTCTGTCGATTATCTTCTTTGAGATATCCGTTCTCTTGAGGATATCCTTTATGGGAAGCTTCTTTCCCTTTTTTATGAGTTCCACTATGGGGGGCGGCAGATATATCGCACCGATCACCGCCTTGCAGCTCTCCCTTGTCTTATAGGATTTGGGAGAATATTCAAACAGCTCCGTCAGCGAGATGTCATATTCCGAAAGCTCCTTAGAGAATTCAATGATCTCATCCCTAAGATCATTATTTACTCCAAGACTCATAGCCTTTACCTTATCCCCCACCTCAAGCTGTATATTGAGATCAGCATCCTCTTCATCGGTATTGCCCTCAAAGGTATCCGGTGAGACTATGATCTCTTTGGATGCTCCGGGATTCTTTCTGTACATATCCGTCAGCCTGCTTTTTATAACTAAAGCGGCATAGCTCCAGAAATCTCCCTTGTTCTTATCGTAGCCGTCGAGTGCTTCGGATGTGGCTATCAAAGCTATCGACCATTCGTCGTCACTCTCTGTTATCGTATGTCCTGCTATCTTAGCCGTAAGCCTTAATATATGATTTTTCTCATCACCGAGAAAAGCCTCACGAAGTGAGGCATTTTTCCCGGCTGCTATCGCTCGTTCGTTATCATCAGATATATTCGGTTTTTTGGAAAAATCTTTTATCATATATCCGGACTTTCCAAGCCTTCCTGTGTTCGGGAGCCTTAACCGGACTCCTTGACTTCTCTGGTCAATATCCTGTTTTATCCTTAGAACAGGTTCCTGAAGAAGTTTGCTATCCTTTTAAAGATATTATTGGAAGACTTATTATTATTTGCAGCTGACACAGTTTTGGTTTCTGCTTCCGTAGTATTTGCATCATCAGATGATGAATCGGAAGTACTGCTGTCAGTTACTGTATTTTCATTTGCAGGATTGATCCTGACTTCACCCTTGGCGTTAAACTCAGGAGCATTCTGATCTCCCTCTTCGGGGATCGTCTCCTCAACGATGCCTTCTGTGCTGATGCCTGCGCTTTCAAGAGCTTCCAAAAGTGCGCTCCTGCTTTCATTTACAGCATCCCTGAGCGATGCAAGCTCTGTATCCTCAGTCATTTCTTCGGGTTCTTCACCCTCCTTGGGTTCTTCAACACCGTTTTCGTCAAGATATGCCTTTTCCGCATCGAGAGCTTCGTTATAAGCCTCAAGTAATGCCGTCAGAGACTCTGATGTCTCTTCATCCTCTAATTCCGCTATTGCTGATGAAACAGCATCTGTATTTAACATCTGTCCCATCATTCCGCCTTCGGGTCTCTCACCCTCGGGGAATTCTCCTTCGGGTCTCTCACCCTGGGGCATCTCTCCTTCAGGCTTCTCACCCTGGGGCATCTCTCCTTCGGGCTTCTCACCCTGAGGCATCTCTCCTTCGGGAAGCTCGGGAAGCTCGCCTTCGGGAAGCTCAGGTCTCTGTCCGTTATCCATCATCGGCTTAACAGGAGGCTGTGTCTGAGCAGTAGCTGTTGTATCAGTTGTATCAGTAGTCTCAGCTGTTGTATCTGTTGATTCAGTGCTTACAGTCTGAAGAAAAGCATCATCCTCAGAAGGAAGGTTTTCTAATTGACCGTTTGAGTCAGGAGGTGCCATCTGCTGCATACCGCCCTGAGGTCCTCCCATCTGCTGCATGCCACCCTGGGGTCCTCCCATCTGCTGCATACCACCCTGGGGTCCTCCCATCTGCTGTGCGGGAGTTGCTGCAAGAGCAGTTGTTCCCATCAGTACTGCAAGTAATCCTGCTGTTCCTATAACTGAACCTTTTTTTAATAAATCCCTTAACTTCATGATCTTATTCTCCTTTGTATTATCATTCTTTTTTTGTTTTTCAGGGTTTCTTTTTTCCCCTCTGTCTAATAATACGCAGGATGGATCATAAATTTTGGGGTCGGTTGGAAAAATTTTTTTTTTTTATTTTTCCCCCACTATTCCTTCATAATCAAGCCCGTATTTCCTTGCTATATCTCTTGCATAGCTAAGGCCGTCGGGAGTTGTACGCTTTACCTTGTAGCTCCTCTTTCCGTTATCCTTATCCTCCATAACCGCCACAAGATTATCTATCTTTCCGGTGTTTCTTTCATTATTATTATACTCATCGAGCTTGGTTGCAAGCTCATGGATATGGGTGACATATATTCCGCCGCATCCTATAACTCCTATGGCCGTAAGGACCTCGGAGGCTATATATCCCCCCTCAAGACCGCTGGTACTTGAGAAGGACTCATCCATAAACAGAAGATCTGTATCCTTTATACATTTAAGTATCTTTCCGAGCCTCTCGCACTCACTTTCAAGTCTTCCCTTTCCGTAATTATTCTCATCCGAAGCAGGGAAATGTGTATATATACCGGTAACCGGACTCATCCTTGCACTCTTTGCAGGCACGAAAAGCCCCAGCTGGAACAGTGCCTGGGCCATTCCCACAGAATATGCAAAGATCGATTTACCTCCGTGATTGGGACCCGTAACTATATAGAATCTTCCGTTTGCATCATAACAAAAATCATTTGACACTATGGTCTCTTCTATATTACGTCTTGCAAGGATCGGATTATACACCCCCAAAAGATCGCACTTCTTATCAGCTATATCACAGACCTCAGGCTTGCACATGTCAAATCCCTTAGCCATCATATCCTTAACAAAGCTCACCCCGGCTGTCAGAAATCTCACATCATCGAGGATACTCACAAAATCCGTTGTGCTGTTATTAAAGAACTTGTTGACAAGCGGTTCAAAGTCCCTGATGCTCTTTGAATATATCTTCTGAAGAGCCTGGCTTATCGAATGATTGAATGCCTTGTTCTCATCTGTATTGAGACCCTTGACGATGGGAAAAATTCCCGACATAAAGGTTTTTTTATCGGTATTTTTTTTGATAAGCCTGTCTATGATGCTTCCCTGGGTAAATTCTTCCTCATTTACGGATATTATCCCTGCCTCCCTTGGCTGAAGATAAGAATCCACATTTACTCCGACGGTTATGCTTTTTATGTTTCCAAAGCGGGTCTCCATCTTAGAGAGCTCCTTACAGAGATTCTTATAATCGTCACTCTCATATATGGAAAAGATATAATCCCTGAAATCGCTCATCCCTGAAGAATTTATCTCACAACCCTTAAATCCGCCGGCAAAAAGATCGACTATCTCCTGATACATCTCAATATGTCTGATGCAGGTCAGTGCAGACTCGGTCGTAAAATCAACATTGATGGCCCGCTTCATGTCACTTATATCATATATGAGTACCAATGCCCTGCAGAAGATATCATATAAGGACTCATTCCTTATAAGATCCTCCACAACATCCAGCCTGTACTTTAGGACATCCTTATCCACAGTATAGAGACTCTTAAGATCTATATCCTTAACTCCCCGGTAGCTGCTCTTTTTGATCACTACCATGTCATCGATCTGAAGGGAGTGGATAAAATCAAAGTTACTCATATTAAAAGCATTTTTTTGTTCGTATCCTTTGGGATACAATAAACTCATATTTACAGCCATTTTGATCTCTACCTGTCAAGACTCGCTCGGAGCTTGTACCCCGACTGAGTTAAAAAGGGTACAGAGCAAATAAGTCTGTACCCTTTTTGATCCCGGGAAAACCTGTATTACGGTCACTTCCCCGATTTAAAACACTTACTAAAGCTGATCATCCCCTAAGTCCGTAACTTATAGGAGCATTGATCAGTCAGATCATTTACCGAAATATCTCTTCAGAAGTCCTGCAAAAGCCTTTCCGTGTCTTGCCTCATCACGGGCCATCTCATGAACAGTATCATGTATTGCATCAAGGTTAAGAGCCTTTGCTCTCTTTGCAAGATCGGTCTTTCCTGCTGTAGCTCCATTCTCTGCCTCAACCCTGACTCTGAGGTTCTCTTCTGTGGAGTCACATACAACCTCTCCCAAAAGCTCTGCAAACCTGGAGGCGTGATCAGCCTCTTCATATGCAGCCTTCTCATAATAGAGTCCAACCTCGGGATATCCCTCTCTGAAAGCTACTCTTGACATAGCAAGATACATTCCGACTTCTGAGCACTCACCTTCGAAGTTAGCCCTGAGATCTGACTTGATATCCTCGGGTACATCCTTTGCGATGCCTACAACATGCTCTGCTGCCCAACTCATCTCTCCTTCAACCGGAACAAATTTTTCCTTAGGCTGCTTACAGGTGGGGCAGACCCAATCTGCGGGGAGATCCGCAAATTTAACGCCTTCCTTTTCCTCATCATAAATATGTCCACACACTGTACATCTGTATTTCATCTCATATCCTCCTGAATAATATAATAAATTAAAAACAACGTATGTTTATTTTACCGAATAACTGCTCTCATTTCAATCGAAAAATATTAAATTTGCATAAATTTCCACAGCTGCAAAATCCCTTAACACGATCCGAAAATATCTGCTATACTGTAACCTGTGAGAGAAAATATCCCACATCATGACAAACAGGTCGAAAAATAATGATAACAAAAATATCAGGAGGGATAGCTATGAACAAAACAAGCTGCATTACCGTAGATGACCACACAGTTGTTGTAGAAAAGGACGGCGTTCAGGATATTGTCTACTATGTTAACAATTTCGTCTTTGTGACCCAGCCCCATACTCTCTTACCCGATCACAAGCCCTTTATTCCCTGGGCAAGGGTAACAAAGGACGAGGACGAGGCTCATGATGAATGGTATAAGGCAATAGGAAAGCTTGTCAGAAAGGACAGCGATTCCAAGTATTTCAAAAAGCCTCATCTTGACCAGCATCTTAAAAACGGCAGTGATAAAGATCTTTCAGAAAATGAAAAAAAGAAATTTGCCGTAATGGTCGAAAACGTCATAGATAACTGTCAGGCACATAAGATCAATATATGATATCACTACGGCCTGTATTTACTCTCAAGGAAATCCTTAAGTACGGCCGTAAATTCCGGGAGATGTTCTTCATAACAGTGATCGGCATCCTCTATTGGAACAAGCCTTGCATTTTCATAATCATCCGCAAGATTCACAGCGTCTTCATAAGGAACGACGCTGTCCTTTGTTCCATGGATTATAAACACCTCACCCTTATACTGCTCCACCGCCTCCTTAACGGGAATTATCTTTGCTACCCTTATATAGTCTCCGGAGAGCTTCCAGTCGGGAGATTCAAGATATTCGGGAAGATCATCCGTATCATATTCTATCCCAAGGGTATTTCCCTTCTTCGCATCATGTACTATACACATGGCAGGCGACATCGGTATAAGAACCTTTACGACATCAGACATTATTCCCGCTACCAGAACCGCATTCAATCCTCCCTGAGAATGTCCCGAAAGATAAACATCAGAAACAAAGGGGAGCTTACTTGCATATCTTACTACCCGCATACCCTCTGACATCCACAGAAGAAGGGTATGGTCGTAAAAATCTCCGTCGCTCAAACCGTGACCGTACATCTCTGCCCTGAGCACGGCAAATCCCGCTTCATTAGCCGTATCCTTTACGGCAAGGATATGCTCCTCCTCTATATGTCCCGTAAAGCCCGGTATAACAACAAGAATGGGCATCTTTTCCTTCTGTTCCTTTGGGAAATCGAGTTTTGAATGAATCTTTACTCCGTCACAGTCAATATAAAACTCCCTGTTTTCGTATAACATCTTTTTCTCCTTTACATAATACTGTTGAGCACATAGAGTATATCCTCCGTATGCTCATGATCCTTATACAGATATACCATTACTATAAGACCCTTGTCTTTCTGCATGAAAACAAACTCCACCCTGTGGGATTTGTAGTTTGTATCAAAATAGTCGAACTCTCTGCCCTTATCATCCCTTACCATCTTGGTGGGATATATGAGAGTGTCAATGAAATTCACATCGGGGCAGATATTTCTGATCACTGCTCTTTCTACCTTATGTCTCTTGTTAAAGTCACTTTTATCGCTCACATATTCTTCGTAATCAAGGAAGAAGATCGAAAAGACTTCAGTCCTGTCATTATTATCGATACTGTCGAGTTTATAAAAATATCCCTCTCCCTTTGGAAGGGTATCGATAGGAGCTTCATTTTTCTCCCACCACTTAGGGATCAGATATTTTACCCTTCCTTTGGACAGCTCTCTCTCTATGCTCTCGTTATCGTTATAGGAATTTCCGTTTATAAAATAATGATCGGAGGAGAGCTTAAGACCTTCTGTCTGTATCTTATCGGCAGTAATAGCAAATGAATTACCGCTCTGCAGGTTAAAAACTATCTCTCCGAATATTATGATGTTCTTACCCTCATATCCTGTCAGGTCGGGACTTTGGGCATTTCTGGTATCGACATTGACACGTTGTCCCTTTCCTTCGGGAGAGGAAACCTCGATCTGGTTTTTGGAAATATTCTCCAGTCTGCACTCAAAAACCACCTTCTTATCATCATATATCTTCTTCGCGGAATTAATATCCTTACTCACTTCATCACTGATAAAGGAAAACTTAAGGTTATCATACACAGGGTATATATCCTTATCAAGAACAAGCCCCTTATCATAACTCATCCCGACAAGCATAACAGATTCAAGGATAAGCAGGATGGTGAGCATGAAGGCTGCAGATCTGTATTTGGTTTTTGATCTTTTACTTACCGCTCTCGTTAAGGCTGTACCCAATATTCATCTCCTCCAGCTTGTGTCTGACCTCAATGACAGTCTTATAGTCTGCATATTCTATGTCAAGGATTACATTTCCCGCATCATTAGTCGCACCCTTAAGCCTGTTCTCAAGGACTGTCATATCCTTGCATCTGAATTTATCGATATAAATATTCTTTCCTTCGATAAGGATGATCTTTTCTTTTTTTACCTCAGACTCATATCCGCCCCCGTCTTCGATATTCTCTTTGGCTTCTTCCTCTTTATTATCTTTGGCCTCTTCCTTATCACTATCTTCCTCTTTATCGGTATCGTCTACGGCCTCATCGGTATCTCCTCCGCCTATCCTTACATCCTTAAGGAAAAGATCCAGATCAAGGAGCTTTCCATCCGTAAGAAGCTCGCTCTCAAAAAGATCCGCTCCCATAAGGAGTGGACATATACACATAAGAAGCAGTATAAGTATCAGTTTATTCTTTCCGGTTTTCTTCATATATCAGATCCTTACGGTTCCCTCATCTCAATGATATTTGAGGGATCAACACCCATATCATAAAGTTCATTCCTTACCTCTTCAAAGGCAGAGGCCAGCGCATAATCGTCCACAAGGGATATCTTTTCCTCTGCACCTATGCCCTTAAATATGATCTCCTTGGCCGCATTTATATCATCATATTTTTTACCGTTCACAGTTATCTCATCCTGAGTGACTCTCACTGTTATTCCTTCATTTTCGTCCTGAAGAAGCTCCTCTTTTACAGGTACGGAGAGCTCGCTGAACTTTCCCTCCAGCAAACCGGCATTTCCGTATCCCAGGGATTTATAAAGAGCATATCCTAAAGAAAGCACGAACAGTACGATAAAGCAATATCTGATAAATCTGCGCTTTCTGGGAGTTGTGTTCTTTAAATAAGCCTTTCCTATATTTGTCCCGTGAAGCAGATAGAACAATATGATGATAACAAGAAGGATGATTACAGCAGCTATCATTTCCCTACTCACTCCTGCGTACTTTTAAAATACAGATTTGAGGATTCAATGTTTTCCATGATCTCATCCATACGGATCTTGTCACGGTACAGTATCTTATCCGTATTGACGGAACAGATCACGGGCTTTGAAGAATCCTCCGCTTCTTTGATATAAGAATTAAATTCTGCAAGGAACTTATCATATACCTCATCTTCATTTTCCGGAGTTATATCGATGCGAAAGACCTCTTCATTATCCTTAAGCACATAAAGATGTCTTGTCCTTACATTATTGACATCATAATCCGCATATATGCTTATAAGGCTTACATGCTCGGAAAAATTATCATAGGTATCTGTCCTGTCATCATATAATTCCTTAGACGCCTGTGCCTCTGCCCTTGCCTCCTCAGCCTCTTCTTTAGCGATCTCCGCTTCCTCTGATTTTGACATGCTGTCGTTAACATTAACCTGCTGATGGCACAGGACTACCATAAGGATTATGAAGATCACATCCAGTAATGATGTCAGCTCTATATTTATCCTGTTTCTCTTCCTGACCCTTGAATTCATATCCTGATCCCCTGTTATTTCCTGAGTGCGATCCTGTTGGTAAAGATCTTCTCATCCTCATAAAACTTATTCTCTATGTCACTGACCGTCTTATCCGGCCCAAAATCCACATACAGCTTCAAAAGGATCGAGGCTATAAGTCCCCAGAAGGTAGAAAAAAGGGCTGTACTTAGTGCGGAATAAAGCGGTTCAAGATCGCCCGCAGACACTGCCTTAAGTCCCGGGACAAGTCCAAGTATAGTTCCTAAAAGACCCAGAAGAGGGAAGATCGATATGGTCTGAACCCATGAATTATACTTGGAATTCTGCGCATCAAAATCCTCCCTTAAGTCCTCCATATCACTGAGTCTTCCTATGGAATCCCTGCTCATCTGCAATATCTCTCCTTCATCCATGTCGATATCGACACTCCTTGAAGAACCCCTTTTACTCTTTGTAAGACGGTATGAATTATTTGCCCTTTCAAGCATATTCTTAAATGCCCTGTTAGAGGTTATCAAGGCGATCAATACCACAAGGGCAAATATAATGATCATTATACTGATCGGGCTCCTTACTGAATTTATTATCTCTGCTGACATCTGCTCATTCTCCTTATCTACTTAGTCTTCTCCGGGTGTGAGATCCCTTTATTCCGTGAAACCGGTGCTACAAGTACTTTACCCGTCCCTCTGTATACATTTACAAGGCCTTCTCCCGAGGCCATGGAACCGATCAGCGTGGGGGTTACCCTTTCAACCGTAAAGGAAAGATCCCCCGACCAGGCGATAGCCATATCTCCGTCTACCTTCAATACATCATTTTCAAGCTTTACCTCTAAAAGCTCCTCATATGGAGCTGAGCTTTCAAGGGCAACCACTCCTCTGCCCTTAAGATTTGAATTAAAAAGGCCTTCTTTTCCAAGAACTGCTGAGGATATCGTATCCCTGGCCTTTACCTTAAGATCTATGGTATCCTCGCAGGCAAGGAACATCCCGTCCTCAACTATAAGACTGTTATTAAAATCATCCAGATCGATGAGGATGATATACTTAAAGGTCGGTTCTGACACTATTATACCATCTCCTGAATATACAGGCTTTATCGTGGTCTCGCCGGTAACCCTGCTGCCGACAAATTTCTTCATAAGATCCCCTGCACCCCTGACATCGGTCTTAGCCATAATGTTACCCATCATGAGCTGCATCTCTCCTGCCTGCATTATCACTCCTGCGCCATCCTTCAGATCGGCTATAAGCTGTTTCTTTCTCACATTCATCTGCGATGAGAAGTAAGCCGTGACCGCAGTCTCAGGCGACACGGAAATATCCCTTGTATATTCCACCACGGAAAAACAGCCTCTGTTATTGATTATATGATGATCCTCAGTATCCTCAAAAATATTTGTTTTAAACATTCTTACCTTATTCTCCTCCCAATCATAATTATATTAAGACAGATAAATAAAATCAACGAAAAGTCCAATGAGTTAAATCTGACCTCCCGGATTGGTAAAAGCGATTCAGTTCCGGAAAATCCAAATGATCCTGGGAATACATATGATCCGGAAAATTCAAATAACCCGGAGAATCCAAATAAAAAGGTGAATTTCTTGACATTTATGTCATTGCCAATAATATAATCTCTGCTATAATCAATATGTTGCGATAAGGACTGCATATCAGTCATCAGAGAATACGCAAAACCCGACAAAAAGAAGGCATAGGATATATTAAAAGTATCTGAGCCGGATACATAAACGGAGGAGCATATGGACAAAATATACGAACAGATCAAAACTCTTGCAAAGGACTGTGGCGAGATCATTAAAAGCGCCAGCAGGGAAGAAATAGAAATAGATGCCAAGGAAGGACACGCAAACTTTGTTACCAGATACGATAAGCTTGTGCAGGACAGGCTAATGAAGGGATTAAAAGAGATAATGCCGGAAGCGGCTTTTTTCGGGGAAGAGGGTGAACATAACGGATTTCCCGAGGATGATCTTGTATTTATCGTCGACCCTATCGACGGAACAACAAATTTCCTAAAGGGCTTAAACCTTAGCTGTATCGCTATCGCCCTTGTACATAAAAAGGAAAGAATCTTCGGACTCGTATACAATCCCTTCACCTCTGAGATGTTCACGGCAGTGAAAGGACAGGGAGCCTTCCTTAACGGAAAAAAGATAAAAGTATCCTCTGAACCCCTTGATATGGGACTTGTGATCTTTGGAACCTCACCCTACTATCCCGGCCTCCCCGATAAGGCCTTTAAGCTTGCAAGATACTATCTTGAAAAAAGTATTGATGTAAGAAGACTGGGTTCAGCGGAAATAGATCTTTGCTACATAGCCTGCGGAAGAGCCGAGCTCTACTTTGAGCCCCTCCTTCAGCCCTGGGATTTTGCGGCAGGGTCTCTTATCGTGGAAGAAGCCGGCGGAAGGGCAATGACCTTTGAAGGTAACGAGCTTGATTTCAGGGTCCCCTGCAGCTGTGTTGCCTTCGGGAGCGGAATAAAGATAGACCGGATGCCGGAGCTTTGACTTTGACAAGTTGCCCTCTCTGTGTTAATATCTGTTGGCAGACGCTTACCTGATCCTTCAGGTTCGATCCCTCAGGTATTGCGGCTGACAACTGAATAGTGTAAATGTATATGCGGATATGGCGGAATTCCTGATAACCGAATCTTTGATTCGGTTATAGGCAGACGCTTACTTGATCCCTCAAGTATTGCGGATGACAACTGAATAATGTAAATGTATATGCGGATATGGCGGAATTGGCAGACGCGCCAGATTTAGGTTCTGGTGGGAGACCGTGCAGGTTCAAGTCCTGTTATCCGCACTCAATTTGAAAGGACTGCCTTTTTAGGCAGTCTTTTATTCTCCTTTAGCTCATATTATCAGATAAGCCTAAGAAGAATAATGTCATCGGATGTCTTATTTCGCTTTTCTTATTTATTCAGCCTTTCCAATGCTTCGGCTGCCTGTTCATTGCCGCCCTCGGCTGCTTTCTCATACC
>JAILEM010000079.1 GCA_024687745.1 Lachnospiraceae bacterium | reverse complement strand
ATATTTTCATAAGCCTTATCGATCTCGTCAACAGCACCGGATATCTGATCATTAACTGCATTCATATCATTAAGGGCTGCCTCGGCTGTATTTGTGGCATCATAATTTATGTTATATACGACTGTAGAGGACCCTTGGGTACCTTCTGCCTCTGCATTACCTGATGCATCGTCTGCAGCAGCTGTCTGACCCTGATCTGCTGTCTGATCTGTTGCAGCTGCCTGGTCCGTAGCTACTGTCTGATCTGTTGCTACTGCCTGGTCCGTGGCTACTGTCTGATCTGTTGCAGCTGCCTGGTCCGTGGCTACTGTCTGATCTGTTGCTACTGCCTGGTCCGTGGCTACAGTCTGATCTGTTGCAGCTGCCTGATCTGTTGCAGCTGCCTGATCCTGTGATCCAACCTCTACGGTTACAGTTTCTATCTGACTTTCAACAGGAACGCTTGAGAGAGCATCCGATGCACTCTGTTCCTCATTGCCCACAGCCTCCGAAACCGCCTCACATGTAGCTTCTTCTGCTTCCGAAACTGCTTCATGCGCTTCCTCGGTAGGAGAACTCTCTGTTGATTCCTGTGCCTGTTCATTAGCGGAATTATCTCCGTTTCCTTCCGGCTGAGTATCCGTCTCATCTGCCAGTACCTGTATCGGAGCTGATACAGACATAGCTGCCGCAAGTCCTATGCTGATAGCACTTATGATCTTTTTATTCACTAAGTAATTTTTCTTCATGACCTTCACCTCTCCTTGTGATAATCATTATTTTTTAATTTGAAGTATTACTGTTTACTGATTTTTTGATCCTGATAAATCAGATATTCTGATCAATATAATTCTGATATTCTGATCCTGATCCATATAAATCAGATATTTTAATCAATATAAATCTGATATATACACTCCTGTTTTTATATCGGATCACCGGTCGAAAAAAATAATAAAAATAATATAAAATATAAATCTGAATACAATAAAAGTAACTATACTCTAGTCACATTGTAATAATATCACAATGTGATTTAGCTGTCAACATTTATTTTATAATCCCATCAGTGTCGATCAATCTTTCGATTCTATAGTTACATCCCCGTTCCCGAGCGTTTCTTCGTTTATATCTTTAACTGACAGTTTCTCGATCTGTACATTAAGCTCATCATCCACTCTCACCCTGTATTCCCGGTCGAGATTATCCGCTATGGGTGACCTTTCCTCTATGATCACCGTTGTCTCACCGGGCTTTATTCCTGTAAAAGTAATGATCTCATCATAACCGGAACCTCGCATTTCTTCATGATCAGGATCCCGGTATTTAGCTTTACTGTCAAAAGAAACTACGCTCTCATCAGCGATCACAACATTAAACTCCGGTCCACCGCCGTCAAAGGACTCAAAGCTGAGTGATGCGGTTTTACCACCTGCACTTCCATTTTCATCATCCGTGACGATTTCTCCGGTCCAGTCTTCTATCCCGCCGAACTCATATACATGCACATATCCCATATCAGCCAGTTTCCGGGCAGCTTCCTTGCTCCTTCTCCCGGTACGGCAATATACCAATATGATCTGGTTCTTATCCGGCAGCTCTTTGGGTTGCTCAGTTCCGATCTCCTCGTTGGGTATCAGGATCGCCCCCGGAATATGTCCCCTGGCATATTCATCTGCTCTGCGTACATCAACTATAACGTGTCCGTCATCATCTTTCATCATAAGTTTGGCTTCATCCTGTGATATCTGTGCATAGAAATGCTCTCTGACCATGCCATCGCCATCCAGTTTCTGGCCTATCTTCCCACATCCCTGTAAAAAAAGCATTAAAACCACCATTGGTATCATCATAAAAGTAAGAACTGTAGTCAGATACCCACCACCGCCTTTGTTCTTATACCCTCGGTTTTCTTCACCATCCAGCTTTCTTATTACCGGGAGAGCTTCTATATCTTCCACTTTCTCGATATCTTTTTCTTTCTCGATATCTTCCTCTTCCCAGACATCATACTCATCATAAACATCGTAATCGTAATAGTCGTAGCTCATATTAGTATCCTCTTAAGTAATCAGTAAATCCATATATTTGTGGTTGCATAGAAAAGTTATGTGAGCACCCTTGATATCCTCCATAGGAATTTTCCTGCTATCCGGGAACTGTACACATATCGACTCATAATGGTCAGGCAGCGGGATCAGGGAGAATATGAACATGGAAAAATCAGAATTACGATAAAAAATGATGACTAAATAATCCATATAGCCTGAATCTTAGTCCAAAATCTGTGATTTTGACTATTCCCGGGCGCCAAAGAAGGCGTCCGGATATAGTAACTGAAATAAATACGTGTTGTGTACTTATAAACACCGCAAACCATCCGCGGCTCCGGTGTTTATGAGTATTTCATGTCTTGAAAATATTGATCTTATCGGCTTTTTCGCCGGATGCTTCGAAGCTGCCTGAAAGAATCACTTCTCTGTCATATCAGGATCAGATGCTTCAGCAGAACAGATGGTTAACTCCGAAGCTGCCTGAAAGAATCACTTCTCTGCCATATCAGGATCAGGTGATTCAGCAGAACAGATGGTTAACGCCTGAGGAATCGAGAACCCATCACTTCTCTGCCTCGTCAAGATCCGCCCCTGCTATATGCTCAAAAAGGTACCTCAAAACATCATCGCTGAAACGTCTGGCACTTACACCGAGAATATATCTGCCGTCTTCACGCTTTTCCTGACGGTTCACATCTGCATACATTACCATGGTCTCAGCCACAACAATGACATCTCTTCCTACAAGGTTCGGTATACTGCCATCTGCCACTATACCCATTCCGAGCGGACTTACATTTTCAGTCTTGACATAGTATCTCTCCTGACTTTCGCAATCCACAAGAACGCTCCTGGTAGGATATTTTACTCTCTGTATCTGTCTTCTTTCCTCTTTTATATCGCTCATCCCTGTTAAAACCTCCAATATAGTAATAGGCTCTGATCTGCATCAAAGCTTCTTATTTCTGTTATCAATATCAGAAACAGCATCGCTTTCATTTATTATAAACGATGTTATCTATGTCAGAAACAGCATCGCTTTCATTTATTTAAAGCGATGCTGTTTAAGCTCTGATAAATCATTTTGTTGTGCTGCAGACCGATCTTACCTCATCTGAAAATCGAAGATCAGATCGACATAAAGAGTCTCTGTCCGCTTGCAACGTCATTTTCCATCTGTTTCTTCTGCATCATCAGTTTGTAGGTATCAAGTGTTTCCTGCTTCTGCAGTTTACTTACATATTCCTCATATTCAGTATCCTTCGTCCTGCTGTTGGCAGCCGAAAGGTTCTGGGAAGTGGAAGAATTGTAATAAAGGGAATAATCGATCCCGTTTGTATTTGCTCCTACTCCTGACCGTGCTGAATTAACAGTATCAATGGCCTTATCAAGATCCCTTATATCAAATTTACCTGTGACATTAAAATCTGCTATTCCAAGGGCTTCCAGTGTCGTATTCACTCCTGACACGGACTGTTCCGTACCATTTCCGTCGGAAACAAGATTAATGTTTCCGGAGCTTCCGTCAAGAAGCTTGATACCGTTATAATTGGTTGATGATGTCACATCGCTGATACCCTGCTTTAACTGATCGATCTCACTCTGAATAGCCTTCTTGTCATCATTTGAAAGCAATCCGTTAGACGCCTTGACTGCAAGCTCTCTCATTCTCTGGAGAGAATCGCTTATACCGCCGAGTGCTCCGTCAGCAATGTTTGCAAGACTCTTTCCTGCATCAAGATTTTCCGATCCTGCATTATAACCGTTAATCTGTGAATCCTGCTTCTCGGCTATGGCAAGTTCGCTGGCACCATCCTTGGCTGAATTGATACGACTTCCGCTTGATAACGCCTGGTAATAATTACTGGCCGGTGAATAACCACCGATCCCACTTATACCGCTCATCAGCTTACCTCCTGTCCTTTCAAAAAATCCATTTTTTGATACAGATTAATATTACTACATTTCTCGGTCAAATGCAAGATTTGCAACGTAAAAAAGTGATTTTTTTTATATTATGTGACAGGCGTTTTTACCGTTTTAATTTTTTTTCCTGATGATTTTCTTCATCTTTTTATTTAATATTACGGTCATTTAACGTATAATTATATATGAAAACGACAAACACATGATTTAGATAACACTACTGCGCACTGATCTTCCACGGTCAGACACTGCAGCCATACATCAGGTAATAATATGAAAACTGCAATAGCCACGGATACAAACAGCGGTATATCCTTTGAAGAAGCTGAGAAGGCGGGTATATATCTTATACCCATGCCCATAATAATAGATAATCGTATTTACTATGAAAATGTAGACCTTTCGCACAGGGATTTTTTTGAAAAACAGGCACAGGGTCTGTCCATATCCACCACACAGCCTGCGCCGGGGGACATAATGAACCTCTGGGATGAGCTGCTAAAGGAATATGACAACGTGATCTATATCCCCATGTCATCGGGCCTTAGCGGATCCTGCCAGAGTGCCATGATCTTTGCAGAAGAATATAACGGAAGGGTTACCGTTATTGACAATCACAGGATATCAGTAACGCAGCGAAGTTCTGTATACAGCGCAAAGGAGCTTGCCGATCAGGGGCTTGACCCTTCAAAGATAAAGAAGAAGCTTGAAGACCTTGCCTATGAAAGCAGTATATACATAACCGTCAACACCATGGAATATCTTAAAAAAGGGGGACGGATCACAGCTTCTGCCGCCGCTATCGCAACGGTCTTAAATATTAAGCCTGTTCTGTCCATAATGGGCGATAAGCTGGATTCCTATGCAAAGGTCAGAGGAATGAAAAAGGCCCGCAGGCTCATGATCGATACCATAAAAAAGGAACTGTCCGAAAAATATTCACACTATCCGGCACAAAGGATAGAAATAGGGACAGCCGGAAGCCATGTAAATCCCGGTGATCTGGATGAATGGACAGAAACAGTAAGAAAAGAATTTCCCGGATACACCATCGTATCCGCCCCGCTTGCCTTAAGCATCGCAGTTCATATAGGCCCTGACTGTGAGGGGATCGCTGCGATCGTGAAATGTTGATAAAACATTTTATTAAGTTTATACTGTAAATAACACGATTACTTTAACTTTTGAAAGGAGATCCTTATGAGCACTTTTATAGTTGCAGGAGTCATTCAGATAGAGACCATAATAAAGGTAGACCATATTCCGATCGAGTATCATCCTATCACAAGCAGATCGGACAGCATATTTACTTCTGCCGGAGGAGATGCCTACAACGAAGCCCTTGCCTTAAGCTGGCTCGGAAATGACGTAAAGCTCCTATCCATGGTCGGAAGGAATCAGGATTACAGCATTCTTAATCCGCCCGGAAGATCGGTCACTTTAAAGACAGACTATATCCTGCCCGTCCTCGAACATACGCCCACTCAGGTTCTTCTCTATGACAGAGACAGAAAAGAACAGATCTTTGAAGACCTTAAGGATATAAGAGATTCAAGATATTCAATGGCTATGATAACTCCAATGACTGCCTCGAGTGATATGGTAGTCCTCTCAAATGCCAATTTCTGTAAATCCTTTATAAAGCCTGCTGTAGAATACGGTAAGAAGATAGCTGTCAACATACATACCTACGACAATGAC
Organism: Lachnospiraceae bacterium; assembly: GCA_024687745.1. Classification (GTDB taxonomy): domain Bacteria; phylum Bacillota; class Clostridia; order Lachnospirales; family Lachnospiraceae; genus UBA2868. The sequence goes on along the minus strand of JAILEM010000079.1, from coordinate 24,739 downwards.
AAGGAGATCTATAACAAGGATTTTCTTGAAAATGCCTCAATACTTTACTTCAGTGATGATACCATAGACGGGGATCCCTTTGATTTCGTAAGATCGATAGCGGATAAGTATAATACCGATATAATCATACTCGGACAGGGAGCCCACGGCCTTATCATTTATGACAGGAACAAAAACATCAATGTTCATTATGATTCAGTAATGACAAATGAGGTCGTAAATACAGCCGGAGCCGGAAACGCATTATTTGCCTGCTTTCTTCACCGCTATCTGGAGACAGGCGACTCCATAACGGCCATTAAGGACGCTATGCTCTTTGCCTCATATAAGATAGGATATATGGGTACCTCCAACGGTTTCATGACAGTAGATCAGCTTGATCAGTGGAGAAGCTTTATCTGGGGAGAGAAAAGACCTGCAGGTCTTGATAAGTGATCACAGACCGTTTCGCCTGACAGCTTCCTGTTTTTGTTAAAGGAAATTTCTGCCTGTCGATCTAAAGATAATAATATTCAGGAGAGATATAAATATGGGAAAAAAACTTAAATTACTTGCATCATCTTTAGCCGCTGTATCCGCGGTCTCAGCTGTGGGCTCTGAAGCCCTGTTGTACCTTTTATCTCACAGAAATGCCAATCTTGACTTTGTTTTTGGGGCAAGGGAAGAAGAAAAGACAGAACTTGACAAGGCGATAGACAAGGTCAGAGATGAGGATTACAGCTGGATGATGGATCAGGAGCTTGTCCATTACTACATAAAGAGCAGGGACGGTCTCAAGCTCCATGCATCCTACCTTCCTGCAAGGACAGCCACAAATATTTTTGCCTTCTGCGTACATGGCTACAGATGCACGGGAAATAAGGAATTTGACTCGATCGGTCGATTCTATCATGACCTTGGGATCAATGTATTTATGATAGACCAGCGTGCTCACGGAGAGTCCGAGGGAAAATATATAACCTACGGTGTAAAGGAAGCAGATGACTGCATGGACTGGCTCAAATTCATAAGAAAAGAATTCGGGGAAAACAATGAGATAATCCTTCACGGAGTTTCTATGGGCGCTGCAACCGTCATGATAATGACAGGAAGGATGCTTCCCAACAACGTGGTATTTGCCATAGAGGACTGTGGTTATTCAACGCTCAAAAGCCAGATCTGCCATAGCATGTCCGATAACCATGTTCCCCCTGTTGCAGGCTATCAGATGTACAGAGCCTCGGCAAAGCTGCAGGCGCATTTTGACCCCGACGAATGCAATCCCATAGAAGGTGTTGAAAGGAGCAATATACCGATCCTTTTTGCACACGGGGAGGAAGACACCTTTGTTCCCTTTGAAATGGTATATGCAAATTATGACGCCTGTCCAAACCCCGTAAAAAAACTCATTACGGTTCCAAAGGCCAAACACGCACAGGCCTTTCAGGCAGATGACCAGTTACGTACCGAGATAAAGAGAATGCTAAATACCTATTTATGATATCAAGTATATAAACCGCTCGCCAAAATACGGCAAAAAAAGAAGCTCCGTTGATTTGTTCAACAGAACTTCTTTTTTTGATCACTGTTCTTTTTTCGACCTTGTTTTTTTAATACAGTTGTCGATGTACTTTCCCACTTCTTCTTTGGTCATTCCGAGAGCATAAGCAAGTTCTTCATGAAGCTGTTTCTCAGCCATCTTAAAATACCTTTCATCCACAACGGTTACCTTTTTCCCGTCCTCGATCCTCGCCTGTCTTCTCTTATACAGAGTTTTTATTATCATTATGAGCTTTTCGGGATCACACGACGAGATAGCCTTTTTATATTCCTGTTCGCGCTCCGAATCCTTCTCTATCCATGCAGCCTTGATACCGGGTATCTTATTGACCAGATCCATGGCTTCATCCCTGGATATTACCGGACGCATTATTATCTTTTCATTATCCACAGGAACATATACCAGAGAATCTCTCTGATAAACAGGTCTTAACGTATAATACTCCTGTTTTTTGTTACCGACGGCCATTTTCATAGGAAGGGGTCCTATAGATACTACTTCACAAACACTCTGGCTACCGTAAATAACCATGTCCTTTTCCTGAAACATGTTTCACCTTCTTTATTATTTTTTCCCTTTGACCACCTATTTATATATTATACGCTATTTTTCTATATTTTTCTAACGTTTTCATAAAAAAGTCAAATATTTTCCCCTTTTTCCCTGATATAGTCACTCACTATTTTCCGAATGGAATCTGCGGGGATGGGATATTTAAATTCCTTTATTATGCTCTCCGCATCATACCCTCTGTCCACAAGATGCCTTATCGCTCCACCGTAGGCAAAATCCCTGGCAAAATTCGATAACGCCTCTTCAAAATATTCCTTGCGGGGTTCCTCGCTCACCACACATCCTCCTTAGTAAAGACCCATTCATCAAAAGCTCAGAGGAAAAGATCCTCAAAGAAATCATCCTTATCCCTGCTAAATGAATTAAGGAGATAAGATTTTGCCTCTGCATGCCTGTCAGAAAGATCCATTATCACAGCCTCTAAATTATCCTCATTTATACAGTCAAGCTCGATCATGAGCCTGTAATACCCGGTGTCATCACCATGCTTCTCAACAAGGTATCTCCATGCAGCTTCGGACTCACATCCCTTGGTATGCTCCCTTAAATACTTTGATATCCTCCTTTTAAGCCCTTCCTCAAGCCCGATATCATTTAAGAGTCTTAACATGCAGAGTCCTGATTTCTTCTTGCGCATATGCTCAAGATACTGGTCATAATCATAGTGAAGATCCTCTTCACCGCAGAGCACATACAGATGGTACCCTTCATCATCTGCCATATCAAGGATCCCCGAGAGTCTTCTGTCCCATTTTATGAGCCACTCCTTTGTATCCGATGACATCACGTCAAGCAGGTACTCAGCCTCCATAACCACATGAGCCGCCATAAGGCGCCCTATCATCGGGTCATTTCCCTTAACATCGATGGTAAGGAGCCCGTCATCTCCCTTAAAAGCCCCCGGTTCAAAAATGATCTCCCGTCTGTAACAGGATACCTCTCTTAAGGCATCACAGGATGAAAAAGCCCACTGCCCTATCCTTTTTATCCCCTCCGGAAGAGCCACGCTCCTTAACTGCCTGCGCCCGAGAAAAGCCTTCTTTTTTATCCCGGTTATCCTGCTTCCTTCATAAAACTCAGGCACCACGACCTCTGTCACATCCTTGTCGCAGTCCGAAACCTCGGCTGTCCCATCCTTTATTTCAAAATACAATCCACTGTCCTTATCATATACACGCATTTAGAGTTCCTCGAGCAGTTCCTTTACTTCCGCCTTCATGTCATTCTGCCTCTCCGTAAGCATCAGCTCTCTGTTATGCCTTGCATAAGCATCGCTTCCAAACCTTGCGATAAACCTTGAAGCATACGGATTTACCGTAAATTCCGTCACAAGGATCAGCATCTCATTTCCTTCTTCAAAGGCCTCCTCTACAAAAGCAAAAAGATTATCTGTCTCGTCGGATACCTTCTTACTCTCCTTTTTGGCCGATGTAAGCTTTTCATTGAACATCGCCTTCACGCTGTCCATGCCTCCTATGAGCATCTCCTTTCTTGCATCCTCAAGGAAGATAAGGATACGTTTGAGTGATCTTTCCTCTTCCCTCGAAATGGCTCCCGCCCTTGAAAGTGACAGAAGCTTTCTTCTGTTTTTATCCACGGTATCATCAAAATATCTGACCAGGGCATCTCCGTTTTCTCCCTCTTTTTCAGATAACCCCAGAGCCTCCTTAAGTATGGGGGAAAGCTTTGAAAGATAATCTGTCCTTGCCATATTCTCCCTTATATCGCTTATTACCTTATCCATAAGCATGGAGAGAAGAGAAAGTCTTTCATCAAACCCAGCCGCTGCAGCCTTTTGAACCGTTTCCTTCTGTACCTTTCCTTTAAGGATCTCCTTGACATGATAATCCCTTTTATATTTATTAAAGAGATCATAGTAGGCACTGAACTCCTTTACAACGGTCTCATTGGTCAGATACTGTCCTATAAGCGTATCTTCAACGCTCAGCTCCTCTTCCTCATAAAGCTTTATTATCTCCGAAAGATCCTCCCAGCCTCTTGCCGTCACATAGGAGCGGCCCTTGACGGTATTCTCTATCCTGTAGAAATAATCCCTTTTCATATCAAGGAAGCTGGTGACTGCAGGATGAAGACCTCTCTCTTTGGCATATTCCTTAAAAATGTTGTAGTCAGGATCCACCTCTATTATCTTCATCCTGTCAAGGACGGCAACATCAAATTCCCTGACCGACTTATTGTATTCGGGCGGATTACCCGCGGTAACGATGACCCATCCTTCGGGAACCTTATGCTTGCCAAATACCTTGTACTGAAGAAACTGCAGCATGGAGGGCGCAAGGGTTTCCGAAACACAGTTTATCTCATCAAGGAAAAGTATCCCCTCCTTTATGCCGCTCTCCTCCATCATCTCATATACGGTAGCTATTATCTCACTCATGGTATATTCGGAGACATCCACCTCTTCTTCTCCGAATTTCTTATGCAATATGAACGGAAGTCCGAGCGCGGACTGTCTGGTATGATGTGTCATGGAATAGGATACGAGAGCGATCCCAAGCTCCTCTGCTATCTGCTCCATTATGGCTGTCTTGCCTACCCCCGGTGCTCCAAGCATAAAGACAGGACGCTGTCTCACCACCGGTATAACATAGTCTCCGAGATCGTTTTTCTTAAGATAGATCCTTGCTGTCTGTTTGATATATTCCTTTGCCTCTTTGATATTCATACTTTTATTTACCTTTCTCCGACTTTTCTATCTGATCGGTATCTATCACCACCGGTATCGCCCACCACGGGACCTCGGGCTTTCTCTCATCCTCCGAAAGGAAGGCGAACATACAGTCATATTCCGGTGCCTTTTCGGGATAGATACCATATCCGTCCGTAAAATATATAAGCCCCTTAAAATTATCGAATTCTTCATCCTCTATCAGCTTATCAACATATTCAAAGGCCGGTCTGTAATCCGTTCCTCCAAAGCCAAGGAGCTTACCCTTTTTGATAAATTCATCAAACCCTGCCTGATCCACTATCTTTGTATCCTTATGGACCTCATTGTCACTCTGGATTATATGGACATTGATATGATTAAAAAAGTTATCCCTGTCCTTTAATATACCATAGGTTATCTTCAAAAAGGACCTTATTATATCTCCCCTGCAGGAAGCCGAGGTATCAAGGACTATGGCAAAATCCTTTATCTTCTTCACATCCTTAAATTCAAGAGGTTCAACAAGGGGCATGTTTCCATAGGTCGAAAGACCGTAGGTATAATAGATATAATCAAACTCCTCATCATTAACGCTCAGCTCTTCTCCCATGGTACAGAACCGGTTCAGAATATCCCTGTAATCCGGTTTATTTCTGGTAGCATCCTCAAGGTTACTCATAAGACTTTCGGAGTGGGTTGAATTTTTGGAAAAGGTCTTGATATCCGCCTTGATCCTTTCACTGATCTTTTTCCAGGCGGCGTTTGATATCTCGTATTTCTCGGCCTTTTTCCAGTATATATGCCTGTCGAGGCAAAACAGAGACATAAAAGCCTCCCTGTCTACCTTCGCAAGAGGATTCACCAGGAAATACTTATAGATCTTATCGGCCGTAAAGCTCTTCACATCTCTTCTCATCCCCTTAAGCTTAATCTGTCTGACATCGTCATCAGGAAGTCTCACACTGTTAAGATCAAGCTCCATTATGATATTCTCGACCGCAATATCGCACGAAAGATCCCATACCTCCTGATCAAGCTCCTCATATCCGAAATTATGGTTGAAAATACAGTGAAGGAGGCTGTGCAGATAGGTCCTTGCCACGTACTCGGGAGCCCTGTCATAAAGCTTTAGTATCTCGGTCGGATCATAGTAAAAATGTTCCCCGTCGGTCGCCACCCCGAACAGGTACTCCTTCTTTTCCACCTTGAGCCTGTTAAGCGCAACATCCATGAAACGCATATTTACTATTATCGTATCCCTGGCAAGATTTATTAGCCTCAGGGCATATTCTTCTGTCTTTTTTTTCTTATCTTCTTCAGTCATAAAAATCCTCTGCCCGATATTTCATTATTCCCGGTTTCCCGCCTTTTCCACAGTCATTATCATGGTATCACCGTCTTCATCATTCCACACTTCCGAAACGCATTCCGAAAATCCCGATACCTTCACCGAATATTTTTCAAGCTCCCTTGGTCCTAAGTATATATAATCTATATCATATTTATCAAGAAAACTTCTGCAGTATTCCGTATCCCCGCTCTCATAAAACTCCCTCACCTCATCCACTCTTCTCCCAACAACCTCCCAGTTGCCTCTCCATAGCCACTCATGAACATTCCATCCCACTACGGTACAGGCTCCCGTAAAGACCGAAAGCTTACAGTCCTCCCTGTAGCTTTCCCCAAAGGCTTCGACAATGTTAATATGCTCTCTCTCATCCTCATTAAGCCTCTCTATCGCACTCCATTCCTTCGCATAATCGCCTACTCCGCGCCTCATAAAATCAAAGGCCGAAATACTCTCCCTGTTGATGCTGTATAATATCCCTCCAAGCCAGAGATCGGAGGCTTTTATAATATAGGTCCCCGATATAAGTCCCATGACTGTCACGATACAGGCATATACCCTCAACAGCCTTCTTTTTGACAGGAAAAGAGCTGCACTTGAGCCTACGGTGATCCCAAAGAGGATAAACGCCTGAAAGGTCAGCTTAAACATCGTATTGTATCTCTGATACGCATCCCCGTATATATCCTTTATATAGATAAACTCAGGGGTTATTATGAGCCCGAGGGCACAGAGCGCAACAGCTATCGAAGCAAGTGACTCATAGGAAAAACCCTCTTCCCCTGCCTTATTCTTCCTCATGCCGGATATGATAAGATAAGAAACAAATATAACGGAAGAAATGATAAAAGGCCACCAAATCATTATGTACTGCCACAATACGGAATGTCTGTCGCATATACCTATCTGGGATGATATCTTAACAAAATTCATGTTAAAGGGGATCATTACTACAGTTCCCGTTATCAGTATGATAACTCCCTTTAAAAGAACTATCGATACAGTCTTAAAAGACAGTCCCTTTCTCTTAAGGTCGCAAAAAAGGATCACGGCTCCCGAAACCACAAAGTATATGGGAAAATCCCAGTAATTGACTCCCCTGTACAATCCAAGGAGGATCCCGCTCACGAAAACATAAGGAGATAATATCTCTCTCCTTCCTGACTCCATATCCTCAGATCCCAGTGCATAATCAAAAAGAATGGCAAGTAAGGGGATAGTAAAAAGCATGTTACAGACATGGGCATGAAGATCCCCGAGAACTATGGTATACGATGGATATTCATGCTTTCCGAGGTCGGTGCTTCCCTCAAAATGACCGATAAATGCTGTCGGATCGGAAAACCAGAAATCCTTTACAAGCTCCTTGCCCGTAAGCTTTTCAAGCCACGGAAGAAAGATTCCGTATATATAATAATGACCGTTGGATCCTGCAGCGGTGACAAGTGCCCCTGTAAAGCCTCCCGCCATCGCTTCCTTACGTGAAACGCCCCCAAACCCACCGGCAATGGCATAAATCAGCGAAAAGACCGACAAAAAAAGGATCGCAAAGATCGTACAGAGCATGAAATTATAGCCGTATTCCGGAGTCACAAAAGAGAGTCTGCAAAGGAACACAGCACTCGCCTGACCAAGGTAATAATAGTTCAGATATTCACCCGAAAACCACATATCCACGGGACAAACCTGCTTCTGACGATAGATCGTCTGCATAAAGCCAAAATCCATAAACTGTTCAGTCTGCTCCCCTATATCCGATTTGAACCCCTTAAAATAAAAGGCTATGGCAAAGAGAAATACAAAAAGTGCTATCCCAAACAGAAAATCACAGGCCTCCCTTTTGGACCATCTGAACCGGGTCTTTCCCTTAACAGAGAGAATATTGATGATCACCGAAGGTATGATCACCGCAGACAGCACTGTAGGATCATCAAACTTTATGTGAAATAAAGCGGAAAAAAACCAGGCAATGAGAAAAGTTAGGGCAAATGCAAGTCCAAAGCTTAATGCAAATCCTCCGTCAAAAAATTTAAGTTTTCTGACAAAAAGAGAAGGCCTTAAAAGAAATGCGGTAAATATGACGGCCGCCATCCACTTCAGTGCCGGAATGCTGCCCGGATCGCCCGTCGTAAAGATCACCAGCAGGCTCAGTGCCGCAATAAGCGCGGAAACTATATTCTTTTTCAGCATACTTCCCCCAACTTCCATCTCTTTTCCCATAGGATCATTATATCATATCCCGGTCATGATCGACGTCCCGTAATATACAAAAAAGCAGACATTTCCCCTTTGTCTGCTTTCTCGTATGAAAAACACTCCCGTCAGAATATTCCCCAATATTCTGATCTCATCGTAGCCTGATGATCGCTACTATATAAACGGTATTAAGGCCGACCCCTTAATCAGCAATAATACCATGAAATTGTCACTAAAATCCCGGCTCCTAACGGCCCATGTACCCTCTTGCCATCAGATCATCCTGATAGATCCTTAGCTCTATTACCAAAAAGCTGAGTACAAATACTATCAGTGATACTATACTTCCTGCCCTTGCCATCTCATCCTTTGATACCATGGCCGCAATAAGCATGACAACAAGAACGATACCCGAAAATTCACATACCTTCTGGGCTACATCGAAGGTAGAAACGGAAAGTCTCGGTATTCTTGCCGGAAACAGTAAAAACCTTCTTAATCTCCTCTTAAACTGCCTGACAAGTCTTCTCTTTTTTTTGTAACTCATTAATTGATCCCCTTTATCAATTATTTATTACCCACTTTTATCTCCCGTCTCGGCATTTAAAAATCCCTCATACGCCCTTTTCAACATATCGCTGACTCCCTCATTTTCAACGATAAGTCTCTTCCCGGCTATCATGGACGCCAATCCATGGGTGAAGATCCATAAAAGCTTCAAAAGATCGGTTTTCTGGTCTTCATTTAATCTCTTCTCATCGGGCAGTCCCTTAAATACTTTTTTCAGGTCCCCGTTTTGAAGATAGATCCCCGTATCATCGTTTTCATGTATGCTGACTGCCGACAGCAGCGAAAAAAGATGATACTCACTCTGAGCAAGCTCTATGTATTTCAGGCTCATGGACAGGTATGCCGGCTCAAATTCATTTACTGAATTTTCCATCCTGTCTCTGTAAAACTCTTCACACTTATAAAAAAGATCCTCCTTCAATGAATCCATATTTTCATAAGTCCTGAATATAGGCTGTGTAGATGAATTCAACCTTTCTGCCAGCTTTCTGGCCGTAAGAGCTTCAAAGCCATCCTCTCTTGTCATTTCAAATGCTGTGCTAAGCACCTGCTCTTTCGAGACCCTGATCTTAGGAGGCATCCTTTATTTTCCCCTTATTTAGTGTTGACTATATCGGTCACTCCCCGACGGATATAGTTTTCTGCTCCCCATCATAATAGCAAAAATAACGATGTTATATAGGTTTTTATGACTTCCCCTCAGTCAATAATCAACCTTTGTTATATAACATCGTTATCTTAGCACAATACATTATATTGTGTCAATATATTTTTGAAATTTATGTCAACTTTTTTATGTAAATTATTGACTTAATTGGTCAAGGTTATTTGAATCAAGCTTTTCCATGGATATGATTTTTTCAAGCATTCTGTTGATATCCTCTTCCTTTTTGACCACTATGGAATTCATGCCAGCATTGATCGCTCCCTCTACATTTTCCTTTAAATCATCGAAAAACAGACATTCTTCCGGGATCAGCGAATATTTTTCCATCAGGGTAACATAAATCTCCTTATCGGGCTTTAGCTGGTGCACCTCATAGGAGACCACTTTTCCGTCAAGACCTATGGATCTTTCAACTATTCCGGCATGCATTCCGTAAAGCTCCTGTGAATAATTGGAAAGGATATAGATCCTGTATCCCCTGTCCTTAAGTGTCCTTACAAGCTTCCAGGTCTTCTCTCTTGGCAGCGGCATATCCTGATAGTTATGTATGAACCATTCTATGTCATCTCCCATATCCGGATACCCTTCTTTGAATTTTTCTATTGCCTGTGGCGGAGTGATATCTCCTCTGTCAAGACTTTTCCAGATATCTGATTTAAAGATTACCTTTGCAGTCTCAAATGCCCTGTCCTTTGGAAGGCCTCTGTCAACCTCGAGCATTTCCTTCCATCTGTAACTCAGAAGTACATTTCCCATATCAAATACCAGATTTTTGATCTCTGCCATATTATCGCTACCTGCTTTCTTTTTTATTTTTTCTCAGAGTTTTATTTGAATCTCTGTTTGAAACGAAACAAATATATCATAATCGATTTATCGATATCATGTAAAGAATACGATCATTTTTGACTTTAATTTTTCTATTTTTATACTATAATTATTATTATGGTCAAAAATAATGTCAAATTTTCAGTCTATTTATCAAAATTGATTCAATCGGTCTCAAAATCGGGGAAGGAATGGTGAGGTTTAAAAATGAAAGAATCCGGTGAAATGTATCTGGAAACCATCAGAGTGCTTACCAACAAAAAAGCCAATGTCAGGGCAATAGACATCAGCGAGGAAATGGGTTTTTCAAAGCCCTCAGTAAGCAGAGCGATGGGCATTCTCAAAAATGACGGTTATATCGTTGTAGATGAAAACGGTTTTATCCTTCTTACAAAGGAAGGTGCCGAAATTGCCGATAAGATTTATGAAAGACATAAGGTTCTTACAAGATTTTTCTTAAAGCTCGGGATAGATCCGACAGTTGCGGAGGACGATGCCTGTAAGATCGAGCATGATGTTTCTGACGAAACCTTCGCAGCGCTTAAGGATTATATAAACAAAACCTTTCCTGCCTGATGAATGTCGACTGATAAATGAGACCTGATGTGAATGAGGGGCTTAAATATCGAACCTGATGAATTGTGACTGATAAATGAGGTTCTTAAGTATCGGGTCCTAAAAAAGTCGAAATACCGGGGTCTTAAGTTTAATAATCCACCCTGATAAGACAGAGTCCCTGTGCCGGAGCCGTTGCTCCCGACAGGGCTCTTTTTTTTGCTTCAAGAAGCTCTGTCATGCTCTCTGCGCTTCTTTCCCCATATCCTACCTCAAGCAGCGTTCCCGTCAGTATTCTCACCATATGCTGCAGAAAACCCGAACCGTGATATGTAAAATAAATATATCTGCCTTTTTTATCTATATCTATCCTGTCGACTGTTCTGACAGTTGATTTTTTCATCCTCGGATTGGAGCAAAAGCCTGCATAGTCGTGTTCTCCGGTAAGGAGTACGGCTGCCCTTTTCATAGCCTCCACGTCAGGTGTCCTTTCAAGGGTATATACGTATTTCCTGTCAAAAACAGGCTTTGTATCACCGACATAGCAGGTATATCTGTAGGTCTTTCCAGTCGCATTATATCTGGCATGAAATCTGTCAGAGGCGATCTTCACCTCATTTACACATATATCATCGGGAAGATAGGAATTCATATAATCTCTTATCTCCTTTTCTTCCATATCGGTATCAAGTCTTACATTTGCAGTCATTGCTCTTGCATGGACACCGGCATCGGTTCTGCCTGCCCCGAGTATCTCAACCGTCTCTCCTGTCATCTTATTAAGGACATTTTCAAGCTTACCCTGGATAGTCATGTCGGTTCCCGGCTGATGCTCCCAGCCTTTATATCTTGAGCCGTCATACATGATCTCCAGTTTATAATTTCTTATCATTTCCGTTCCCTGTCATTTCTTTATATGTCCATCCACGCAGTCATTTCATTATATGTCCATCCACGCGGTCATTTTCTTATCTGTCCATCCGCGCTGTAATTTCCTTATCAGTCCATCCGCGCTGTAATTTCCTTATCTGTCCATCCGCGCTGTAATTTCCTTATCTGTCAATCCGCGCTGACTCTACTCATTATCCTTTAACATATTTCTGTAATTTGCGGCTGCCTCCTCATTTCCAAGATCGTCAAAGACCTCAGCCAGCCTTTCTAAAGAATAGATAGTCTTATATCTTATATTAAGTGCACATTCGGTTTCAAAAGCCGCATTATAATACCAGACCGAAGCCTCCTTAAGATCCCCACAATCCCTGTAATATTCGCCAAGATAGTAACATACCTCCGAAGCGGGCTCCATTGCAGCTTCCTTTAGGGCGTAATGATACATTTTAAGATGATCCTTTTTAAGATATGATGCCCTTACGATCACACAGACTGCATCCTTAAGAGTTTCCGGCGTGGTCGCCTCATCCTCTGCAACTCTTGTAAAATATTCCCCGGCTCTGATCACCTCTTCATCCTTCCCGGATATCATCAGTTCCTTTGCATACATATGTGTAAGCCTCGCGGAAAGGAGTCCTTCATTTCCACTCGCCTTTTCAAACAGCCTTATATCCCTGCCGGAGTGCTCTCCCTGCGGCATATGTATTATTTCAATGTCACTGTCATATACAACGGGAAGCTCCCTGACCATTTCATGTACCGGATCGACCCAGGTGAAATTTCTTATCCTCTTAAAGAGCTTGGCCCTTAACTCCCTGTCAAAATTATAAACAGTACCCTGCTCAAGTTGGTTTACATAATACATCTGTACTATCTCTATATCGGGAATAAGGTTCTCCTTAAGCTTTCTGAACCTTTCCCTGTTCTCCTCATCGAGGACCTCATCCGCATCTGCCGAATAGATATAATCACAGCAGGCCTTTGAGAATGCAAAATTTCTCGCCTTTGCAAAATCATCGACCCACTCGAAATCATATATTTTATCCGTATATCCTGAGGCTATTTTCTTTGTTGCATCAGTGGAACCGGTATCCACTATTATGATCTCATCCATAAGATCACATATACTGTCAAGACACCTTGAAAGGATCTTTTCCTCATTTTTGACTATCATGCACAAACTTACCGTAACAGACATCCGGCTCACCTCATAACCCGGGTCAAAACCCGCGGTCCATACAATTCTATAGCTTCAGTATCATTTACTGCTTTTCTTACTCTGTTTTTTGATCATAGGCTTATCCACATCCACCTGGGCAAATAGATTCCCCGGGAGGATCGATATACGCTTTGATATCTCTTCCTTAACCTCATCATCTGTCATGTTGAAATCATAAGGCACTACTACATCAAATATCAGCTTTGTATGGGTAGGTCCGGAAGCCATCCTGAAATCATGCATCGTAAGATCCTCCGATATACCCTTTACAATATATTCCGCATATTTCCTCATCTTATTTGTAGCTTCATCGTTAACAAATACCGGGTCCATATGTATCACCGTTTCGCACCCAAGTGTTTCCTTAAGCTTTCTCTCTATATTGTCAACCGTATCATGAAGCTTTACAAAGTCACCGTCTGCGGGAACCTCGGCATGAAATGAGAGCATCATCCTTCCCGGACCGTAATCATGCACTATAAGGTCATGCATTCCGAGTATATCGTCATAACTTGCAACGAATCTGGTTATGTTATTTACAAAGTCCTCATCCGGGGCCTCTCCGAGAAGAGGGTCGATCGTATCCTTAGCTGCCTCATAGCCTGCAGACACAACAAAAAGTGAAACCAAAAGACCTAACCATCCGTCAAGCTTGATTCCGTTATATTCGGATACCATGAGTGACAAAAGCACACAACATGTTGCAATGGAATCCGAGAAGCTGTCCATTGCGACCGATTTCATTGCCACACTCCCGATCTTTTCGGAAAATTTCTTATTATATCTGTACATAAAGACCTTTACAGCAATGGAAACTATGAGTATGACCATGGTGACCGTCGAAAAATTTACGTCAGTCGGCTTTATTATCTTCTCTACAGAGGACTTTATAAGTTCGACTCCCATAAGGATTATAACTATTGAAATAATAAGTCCGGTTATGTACTCGATCCTTCCGTGCCCGAATGGATGTTCGGGATCGGGTTTTTTCCCTGACATCTTAAATCCTATCAGGAGCACAAGCGATGTACCCGCATCCGAGAGATTATTAAATGCATCCGCCATGACTGCCACGGATCCGCTGATAAAACCGGCAGCTATTTTTATAATAAATAACACTATGTTGAAAAATATTCCAAGCCTGCCCGATAACAGTCCGTACTGTTTTCTCACACCTGCGTCCTTAACATTATTATGATTTTTTATGAACAATTCCAATATCCGGTCCATGTTACATTTCCTTTTATATCTCGCGTTATTTTATTTAATATTCCTTGAGGAAGTCTGATCATTATAGTTGCTTTTTCATTGTTTTTCCAGACTTTTCTCTTATTCGGGATCCGTCTCATTCTCCCCGGGCGGCTCATCCTCTTCCTCGTCGGGAATGTCATCAAAGTTGTTATTTAATTGTGTTATTTTAATTCCCTCGGATATAAGTTCTGTGTTATTAAAACGTCTGATCTTATTTATATCTTTAAACAACAGTCGTATACTGTAGGAGAAATTACTGAACACACCGGCCTTATACAGGTTTATGACTATCATCCCTATAGGTACTGCGAAGATAAGACCTGCAGCTCCTCCCAGTCTGAATCCCAGATAAAGAAGGAATATTGTCGGAATAGGATCAAGCCCCATACTGTCGCCTACAAATTTGGGCTGGATAAACTGTCTGACCGCCTGGCTTATCGCCCAGAGGACGATCAGGCCGAATCCCATCTTATAATCCTGCTGCACAAACTTTATCACCGCCCATGGCAGCATGACCGTACCCGTTCCAAAGAAAGGCAAAAAATCCATCAGTGCTATGATAAGACCTATAAGAAGCGAATACTTCACTCCCAATATAAGCAGCCCCACCACCAATATGACATATACAACTCCCATTATACGAAACTGTGCGGTAAAGTAAGCACCGACCGCACCCTTCATGGTAGTAATTATGAGCTCTGCCCTTCTCCTGAATCCTATAGGAACATATCTTCTTATTGTTTTATCTATATAATCCCTTTCGGCAACAAACAGATAGGAGGCTATTATCGCCATGATGGTACCTATAAATATCACACCGAAATTTGTACTGCTTTCTGCATCTTCCACTTCCCCTGTCATATTTGAAATATTCTGAAGCCATCCCGATACATTGGAGCCTAAGTCATTAACAAAGTCATCCGCCCATCCTCTTGCGGGGCCGGGAAGCCTTGACAATGCAGCCTGAATATCCGTTACGATCTTCTTTATCGTTTCGGAGGTGCTTTCCCAGAGGCTTGGAGCTATCTCTATAAGCCCCTCCAATTCTATGATTAGCCAGTTGATCGTAAAATACAGAACCATTACTACAAGGGCTATAACAAATACGATTATTATCGCCGTTCCCGCCTTACGGTTGACCTTAAGCTTCTTCTCCATAAACCTTACAACGGGATTTGCTATAAGGGCTATGACCGCCGCTACAACGAAGGGCATAAAATACATTATAAGACGGGGTAATATCCATATGCAGAAAACAAGAACGAAGATCATTACAAGTATATTAATCGTTATCTTCAAGTATTTGGTCGATTTTTTCATATACCTCCTCCCTTCCATCCTTGGAAACCGCGGAAAAAGGGACCAATACAGTCCCCGGTCTTACCTTTAAGGTCTCGGCCAGGAGCTTTAACTGCTTTTCCCTCATGCTTCTTTTTATCTTATCATATTTGGTGGCTATTATTATAGGTTCAAAGCCCATTTTTGTGATCCAGCCGTACATATTTATATCATTTTCACCGGGCTTATGCCTTATATCTATAAGTAAAAATACAGCTCTTAGCTGTTTAGAGGTATTTAAGTATCTCTCCACCATCTTACCCCATTTTTCCTTTTCACTTTTTGATACCTTTGCATAGCCGTATCCCGGAAGATCGACAAAATAAAGCTCATTATTGATATTATAATAATTGATCGTCTGTGTCTTACCCGGTGATGCAGAGGTCCTTGCCAGGGATTTTCTGTTCATGAGAGCATTTATAAGAGATGACTTTCCCACATTGCTTTTTCCGGCAAAGGCTATCTCCGGATATTTGTTATCCGGAAATTTACTTGTAATGCCGCATACTGTTTCAAGACTTACTTCTCTGATCTTCATCTTATCTCCTGATCCGCTTAAGGATAAATGTCCTCACAGATCCCCTGCTTTTATAAATGCCGCCATAAATGGCGGCATCTTCAAAAAATCATGATAATTTATCTGGCTTTTTTCAGTCCGTCTTCCAGACCGCCATCGCCCTTTCTTATAATGAGCGGATCGCTCGCTTTGTCTACACAGGCCTTGGTGACCACGACCGATTCTATCGTATCATCTGAGGGTATCTCAAACATCAGATCCATCATTATATTTTCCATAATGGATCTTAGTCCCCTTGCTCCCGTTTTCTTTTCAAAGGCAAGCTTTGCTATCTCCTCTATCGCATCATCTTCAAAGCTTAACTTGACCCCGTCGAGTTCAAACAGCCTCTTATACTGTTTGGTTATCGCGTTTTTAGGCTCCGTGAGTATCTTTACAAGAGCCTCCTCGTCAAGCCCGTCTAAGGATACCATTATCGGAACCCTTCCCACAAACTCAGGGATCATTCCAAACTTTATAAGGTCCTCGGGCTGGGTCATCGCAAAGAGTTCTCCGAGCTCCTGCTCATTTTTGGTCTTTATCTCTGCATTGAACCCGATCGACTTTCTGTCAAGTCTTGTTTCCACTATCTTTTCAAGTCCGTCGAATGCTCCGCCGCAGATAAAGAGTATATTTGTTGTATCTATCTGTATAAGCTCCTGGTGAGGGTGCTTTCTCCCACCCTGGGGAGGAACGGATGCAAGAGTCCCTTCGACTATCTTCAACAGTGCCTGCTGGACTCCCTCTCCCGATACATCTCTGGTGATGGATACATTCTCCGATTTTTTTGTTATCTTATCTATCTCGTCTATATAGACTATACCAAGCTGAGCTCTTTCCACATTATAATCTGCGGCCTGTATAAGCTTGAGCAGGATGTTCTCCACATCCTCGCCGACATATCCGGCTTCCGTAAGCGTCGTTGCATCTGCGATCGCAAAAGGAACATTGATTATCTTGGCAAGAGTCTGGGCAAGAAGAGTCTTTCCCGATCCTGTGGGACCAAGCATGATTATATTACTCTTCTGCAGCTCTATATCACTATTCTTACTGTTTGTGGTAACACGTTTATAATGATTATAAACAGCTACCGACAGTACCTTCTTGGCTTCGTCCTGTCCTACCACATTTTCATCGAGAAACTTCTTTATCTCTAAGGGCTTCAAAAGATTTATATCCATTTCACCCTTTTCTTCTATATCATCAAGCTCCTCAAGTTCATCCTCTATTATGTCTGCGCATATGCTCACGCATTCATCACAGATATAGACACCGTTTGGTCCTGATATGAGTTTTCTTGCATAATCCTGCGGCTTACCGCAAAACGAGCAGTGTATTTCTTTATCGTCTTTTTTTCCTGCCATTTTTATTCCCTGTTAGTGATGATCTTATCAATAAGACCGTATTCCAATGCTTCCTCAGCCGTCATCCAGTTATCACGTTCGGTATCTCTTGCTATCTCCTCTATCGGACGTCCGGTATTTTCAGCTAGGATCCTGTTTAGATTCTGCTTGGTCCTGAGTATCTGTTTTGCAGCTATCTCTATCTCTGTAGCCTGACCCTTGGCTCCGCCCAAAGGCTGATGGATCATGACCTCTGCGTTGGGAAGAGCATATCTCTTGCCCTTCTCTCCGCCTGCCAGAAGAAAAGCTCCCATACTTGCAGCCATTCCCATACAATAGGTTGCAACATCGCACTTAACGTAATGCATGGTATCATAAATGGCATATCCGTCGGTAACCGATCCTCCGGGGGAATTTATATAGAAGTGGATATCCTTATCCGGATCCTCCGCTTCAAGGAACATCATCTGTGCTACTATAAGACTCGATGTCGTTGCATTAACTTCTTCACCGAGAAAAACTATCCTCTCCTTCAGCAAACGGGAAAAAATATCATAAGAGCGTTCTCCCCTGCTGGTCTGTTCTATGACATAAGGTACTAAACTCATTTTTACTCCTTTCTCATCCGGCAATACGCCTGATATTTTTAAAACTCCTCGTATTTACAGTTTTTATAACGCATGTGCTTTTATTTCTCTTTTGCGTTGTCAACTATGAACTGCACAGCCTTATCCATTTTGATATCTTTTTCTATCTGTTCTCTGCTTCCTTCTCCAAGCAGTTCCTTGAGCTTGTCAAGCTCCATCTTATAATCCTCGGCCATCTTCTTAAGCTCTTCCTCATAGTCCTCATCGCTCACCTTAAAGTCTTCTGCCTTAACAACAGCTTCTATTACAAGTGAGGACTGAATCCTCTTAAGAGCCGATTCCTTCATCTGATCCACAAACTTATCCTGGTCAAGTCCGGTAAACATGAAGTACTGATCTAAAGTAAGACCCTGCTGCTTAAGTCTCTGGGCATAATCATTGGCCATCCTTCTTGCCTGTTCTTCTACCATGGCATCGGGTATATCCATCTTTGAATCCTTTACTATGGCCTCTATGACCTTGTTTTCCTTCTCAGTCTTTGCCTTCTCGGCCTTACTCTCTTCAAGATTCTTTCTTACTGATGCTCTGTATTCATCAACTGTTTCATATTCGGAAACATCACCGGCAAATTCATCATCAAGCTCGGGAAGCTCCCTCTCCTTGATCTCCTTTACCGTAACCTTGAACATGGCATCCTTTCCCTTTAATTCCTCGGCATGATAATCCTCAGGGAAGGTAACGTTTATTTCCTTCTCTTCATCAACTACAGCACCTATAAGCTGCTCCTCAAAGCCGGGGATGAAGGAGCCTGAACCAATCGTCAGTGAATAATTCTCTCCCTTTCCGCCTTCAAATGCTTCGCCGTCAACAAATCCTTCAAAGTCTATTATGGTAATATCCTTATCCTTAACAGGTCTGTCATCAGCAGGTACCATACGAGCGTTTCTCTCTAATTCTGCCTGTATCTCCTTTTCAACATCCTCATCGGAAACCTCGGTGTCAACCTTCTCGATCTTAACACCCTTATATTTTCCGAGATCGATCTCAGGCTTGAGAGCGACCTTTGCGGTAAATATAAAGTCCTTGCCCTTTTCAAGCTGGGTTATGTCTATTTCGGGCCTTGATACAACTTCTAAATCCTTATTCTCCTCAAGCTCCCTGTCCAGTCCCTTTTCTATAAGTTCGTCACAGGCATCATTATATAAAACCTCGGGACCGTACATTTTCTCTACAATAGCTCTGGTAGCTTTTCCCTTACGGAATCCGGGAACATTGAATCTGTTCCTGTTCTTTCTGAATGAATTGTTAAGTGCAGCCTCGAGCTCGTCAGCTGACATTGTTACCGTAAGAATAGCCATATTATGTTCTAATTTTTCAACCTGTAAACTCATTTAAACCGTTTCCTCCGTATCGTTAATACTAATTTACACAGAAATAAATTTTATCATACACGATTAAAAAAAGCTATAAAAAAATAGGAAATAAGCGATTTTTAGGAAATCTTTATAAAGATAAAAGGTTATCCTCATGCTATAATTCAGATAGAATATCTAAAATGCACCGAATTTAAGGAGGATTTATCTATGAAGAAAACATGTTACGTATTTTTGGCCGAAGGATTCGAGGAAATTGAAGCTCTGACAGTAGTCGATCTCTTAAGAAGAGCTTCCATCGACTGCAAAATGGTTTCCATCGCTGATACAGACAGGGTAATGGGATCTCATTCGATAACCGTGGGTTCTGACTGCAATTTATCAGATCTTGTTCTTACGGATGAAGCGGTAATGATCCTTCCCGGAGGAATGCCCGGCACTTCCAATCTCGCTTCCTGCAGGAAGCTGACAGAAGCATTAAAAGCAGCAAATGACAAAGGCCTTATGATCTGTGCTATCTGTGCAGCCCCGACTGTTCTCGGAGGTCTTGGACTCTTAGACGGGAAGAAGGCTGTCTGCTACCCCGGCTGTGAGGACAGACTCGGAAAAGCCATCTGCCTTAAGGAAGAGGTTGTAACCGACGGAAATATAACAACCTCACGCGGTATGGGCACGGCAATACCCTTCGGTCTTGAGATGATCCGCCTCATCAAGGGAAAGGACGAGGCAGATTCCATGGCGGATAAAATTGTATATAAATCTTCAAATTAATAAATCTGCGTTTTTTATATATCGACTCGAAAAGTCAATTTGATGCATTTATTATAATTGACTTTTCCGGTCGAATTTGTAAGTCCTTTAAAATCTGGAATAATTTAAAACGACATTTGGGTCAATCATAATAGTTTTTTGTTATGTATCACTGTTACATATTATTGTTATTTTATAAAATAATATAAATTTTATATAAAAATTTATTAAATATCTATGTTATATAACGTCGTTTCGTATAGACTTTCAGATATCTTTGTTATATATCATAGTTATATAATGATGTTATGTAACGTCGATATTCCATCTTGGATAAAATAGCATTGTTATATATCGTTGTTATTCTATCTCTGTATCTTCCGTTTTATAATAACGCTGTTATATAACGTTGTTACCATATAAAATAACACCGATATGTATCAATGTTACATATCGGTGTTACATATTATCGTTACACAACGTCGTTATTCTTCTATTATCAGATATCACTGTTATATATCAATGATCTTCAAAATATTGGTTAACATAACTTTAAGATCATGTCCTTTGGAAATCCTCATAATGTTTTCTCTGAGGTAGCAACTATATCCACTCCGGTTCCTGCAACATTTTCAAGCACAACATCCCCGACCGATACAGGCGCTGTAATCCTGACATCCCTTAATGCATCAGCACAATCCTTAAGTAATTCCTTTGGTATCTCTTCCCTGCTCTTAACCGACAGGGTTCCAACATATTCTCCAACAGGGACTCTGTCCGAAACTCCGGCAGTGGCACCTTCATAAGCTTCTTCAGAAGTTCCAACAGAGATTCCTTCAGACGGATCGTATAGAGGAACCGTACTTGTAAGTGTTCTTACAGGATGTGTGAATTCTTCCTTTGCATAGGCAAGACCCTTAGGACACTTATTGCCTGTAACCTCAAGGGTGGAGTCTTCCATTCTTCTGACAGTCAGCTCACATCCGTTGGGGCATTTTATACAGGTAAGTTTGTCATCCGATTCTCCCGGTCTGTATACATTTTTTTCGGCACTCTCTATAAAGCCTTCGGCATTTTCTCTGTCAAGCTCACCCCTTAGATACAGAGCAGCATTCCTTCCGGCATTAACCGCTTCCTTTGATACTCTGTCGACTATGTCATGAACATGCAGGACATTTCCGCAGGCAAATACACCCTTTCCGTCTATTTCAAGCGCTTTGTTGACTACAGGACCGTTGGTTTTCTTATCTATGACTGCTCCAAGCTTTCTCGTCAGTTCATTTTCCGGTATGAGCCCCACTGAATAGAGCAAGGTATCACATTCGATATACCGCTCGGATCCCTTCACGGGTTTTAAATCCTTATCAACAGCTGCAACAGTAACTCCGCTCACTCTGTTCTTACCGTGAATATCAATGACGGTATGGCCAAGCATCAGAGGAATGCCAAAATCATTAAGGCACTGGACAATATTTCTCTTAAGGCCTCCCGAGTAAGGCATTATCTCAACTACCGCCTCTACCTTTGCGCCTTCAAGGGTCATCCTCCTTGCCATGATGAGACCGATATCACCGGACCCTACTATCACGACCCTTCTTCCGGGCATCCTTCCCTCTATGTTCACATAGAGCTGTGCGGTACCGGCAGAATATATCCCTGCTCCCCTGAAGCCCGGAGTATTCATGGCTCCCCTTGGTCTTTCCCTGCACCCCATGGCAAGGATGACAGCCGAAGCCTCTATCTCAAACATTCCCTTTTCCTTGTTCATTACAGTCAGGATCTTATCTGTCTTCCCGGGATCAGGGGAATATCTTATATCCGTGACCATGGAATTCAGCATATAGGGGATCCTTTCATCCCTTATCCTTTGGATATAACGGTGGGCATATTCGGGTCCTGTCAGCTCCTCCCTGAAGGTATGCAGTCCAAAACCGTTATGTATGCACTGGTTGAGGATACCGCCAAGCCTCATATCCCTCTCTGTTATCATGATGTTTTCTATTCCGTTCTCATATGCGGAAAGAGCTGCTGCAAGTCCGGCCGGACCTCCGCCTATAATAACTATATCTTTTTTCATAAATATCTCCGGTCAAATTATGTAAACCTCAAATCTTCTTATTATATCCTGCCAATAGTTCTGATCCGGGATCGTTCTTCCTGATCTCTCCGGGATCCTTTGACAGCTCTCTTGCAAGGATTTCCACTACCCTTGGCGAACAAAAGCCTCCCTGGCATCTTCCCATTCCTGCCCTTACTCTCCTTTTGACACCGTCAAGAGTCGTAGCACCGAGAGGTCTGTTTATCGCCCTTACGATCTCACCCTCTGTGACAAATTCACATCTGCATATGACATTTCCAAAGAGCGGATCCTCTTTGATAAGCCTCTGTCTTTCTTCATAAGATGCCTTCGACATAACGGGTATCCCCTCTCTTTTGGATATATGATCCGTTCTGTACTCCGAAGGCTCTAATTTATTTAGGATATCGGATACATATTCAGCAATGGCAGGCGCTGCCGAAAGTCCCGGTGATTCTATTCCCGCAACATCTATGAAGCCCCTGGCATCCGATGCTTCTCTTATTATAAAATCCCCTGAGACCTCATGGGCCCTGAGACCGCTAAAGGAGGTTATCACCTTTCTTTCGGGAAGCTCCTTTACGCTTAGTGCCCCCTCCTTAAGAACAGTCGCTATTCCCTCTGCCGTCGTATTGACGGCTTCTTTATCCTCGAGTGTCTCTGCCGTAGGGCCTGCCATTATATTACCGTGAGCCGTAGGCGTGACTAAGATCCCTTTTCCCTTTTCTGTAGGAAGCTTAAAGAGCGTATGCTTTACAAGTCCCGATAGCTCATTGTCAAAAAGACAGTACTGCCCCCTTACAGGCACTATCTCCATTGGATCCTTACTCACCATCCCATGGATCTTATCTGCATATACTCCTGCCGCATTTATAACATATCCGGACTCATAGACAGAATCTGTCGTTATAACCCTGTAGCCTGAATCTGTTCTTTCTATATCTATAACCTCTTCACCGAAGGAAAAATCCACACCGTTTACCGCTGCATTTTCTGCCATGGCAACAGTCATTAGGAATGGATCGGCAATTGCCCCGCTCGGTACATAAAGAGCCGCCTCTATCCTGTCATTTACATTTGGCTCAAGGTATTTAAGCTCCTCCCTGTCAACTATTCTAAGACCCTTCACGCCGTTCTTTATGCCTCTCTCAAGCAGTTCATCAAGTCTTCCCATATCAGAACCCTCCGGTGCAAGGACAAGGGATCCGTTTCTTATATAGGGAAAGTCAAGCTCCCTTGAAAGATCTTCCATCATCATGGAGCCCATGACATTAAGCCTTGCCTTCAGAGTTCCCGGTTTGGCATCATATCCGCCGTGTATTATCCCAGAATTAGCCTTGGATGTACCCTCGCAAACATCCGATGCCTTCTCAAGTACCAGTATTTTTCTTTTTTGCCTGGATAATTCCCTTGCAATACAGGAGCCTGTGATCCCGGCACCAATTATTATCACATCTGTCATATTTTCTGTCCTATCTCTTAGATATACACATTTTTGAAGATCAACACTCTGAATATTTGTTATCTACCTAAGACACCTGAAATCTTTCCCCTTAGATATACACTTTTCGGGAAATCAACACTTTAAAAATTTGTTTTGTGACTAAAATGCCAAAAATCTTTCATCTTAGGTAAAAAAAATACTTTTGATGGCTTACCTGACACTATGTATCTGTGTACATCCTTCAAATAACTGTCGGCTTCCATATAACAATTATAAACATTTTTCATGGTCAATTCTATAAGAATGTAAGCCTCCGGCCTGAAAATATAGTATAATAATGCTATGAAAAGCCGACTACTTATAATATTTGCATTTACATCTTTTCTTATACTGGTATCTCTTTTGTCTGTGGCCTATCTCAGCAAAAACAAAGGTCAGGGCTCTGTTGCTTATACGGAGAACACTTCAAATGAGATGATGGGATCTCCGGAAGCTTTAGAGGGCTCCGGGAGCCAAGCCTCAACTGAGATGACGGGATCTCCGGAAGCTTTAGAGGGCTCCGGGAGCCATGCTTCAAACGAGGCATCAGACAAAGTTTCAAACGAGACATCAGACAAAGCTTCAGATAAGGAAGGCAGCGCATATCTTAATTCCTTAACAGACTCAGCTCCGGATACGTCACCTGACTCCGTAAAAAATTCAGGAGATCAGACAGATGATCAGACTGCTTCGGAAGAGGGCTCAGAAGGTTTGAAAGAGCAGGCTAAAGAAAGAGAGCCCCTTCCCAAATATAAGGATATCCTTGAGATCAATCCCTATGTTTCAGGCTGGCTTACTATCGACGGGTTAACAGACGAGCCTGTCATCTATACTCCCAAAAGCCAGAACTATTTTCTTCACAGATTATATGACGGGACCGAGGCCGAAAGGGGAAGCCTCTTCATAGCCCTCAACTGGCAGGA
>JAILEM010000077.1 GCA_024687745.1 Lachnospiraceae bacterium | reverse complement strand
GATAATATCAAATTTAGTATCATATGTCAATATTATGATAAGCTATATTTATTATTTTATACATATCAATTCTAATATGTGTTATAATTGATTATATTAAGGAAAGGATGGTATACAGATAATGAATAAACAGGACAATATATTTGGGGAAAGGCTTAAATCCCTGCGTGCCTTAAGTGGGAATATATCGCAGAAAGAATTTGCAAAGAAGTTAGGAATTCCGCAGCCTACATTATCGTCATATGAAAGTGGGAAAATTAAGCCTACAGTTGATGCCATAATTAATATTTCAGACAAGTGTGGGGTGTCTATGGATTGGCTTTGTGGTCATAATTCTGACTTTCGCATAAGAAGTTTAAGCGCAGTCCTTGCTTTTTTTATAGAATTATTTGAAACTAAAGAGTTTTCAATAATACCAACTTTTCATGATTTAGTATATCCGGAAAACAAAAGTTCATTGGATGATAATGAACGAAATTGGGTAAATCTTAAGGTGTACTATGATGATACATTAAATAATCCTGACTGTGTAAGAAACTCAGATTTGTGCATAGCAATCACTAAAGCTTATAAACTTACACAAGAGTTAAAGAAGTATGAAATAAGTCAGGATAGTTATGAACGTGAGAAAAAATATTTTATTGAACAAATGGCTGGAATTCCACTAACCAAAATAGATCATTCTGATATTTCGGAAGAGGACCAAAGAAAAAAAATGTTAATGCTTATGAAAGCGGAATGGGAGGCAATGGAAAAAACAAATGCTTCAACATAATAGATTTATTTATATTATGGTACAATGTGAAAAAAGAGATGTTACGGGTGTAACATCTCTTCAGACTGTAGACAAAGTGGGAGCAGAACTCGAAGTTCCACTTTGTCTACAGTCTGAGGAGACAGAAAACTGTCTCCTTTCTCCTATTCACATTTAAACTATTTCACATAACCCATCCGTCTTGATATGGCATCTGCCGTTGCTATAACCGTATCCCTGATAACGGGGATACGGTCATCTGACAGTTCATTCTTGTCACCACTCACGCTAACACATGCAACGGCCTCTCCCTTAAAATCATATATCGGCGCTCCGATACACCGCCTTCCGACAAGATATTCCTCATCGTCCATTGCCCATCCGTCGCTGCGTACTTTTTTCAGATGTTTTTTATACTCCGCCGGATCGGTGATCGTATTCGGCGTGTATCTTTTAAGCGGGCTCTCATACAGAAGATCATCAAGTTTGTTTCCCGAAAGCGAGGCAAGGAGACATTTCCCTATTGATGATGTATAGGCCGGAACACCTATGCCCGCCCCTTCCCTCTTCTTGAGATTCTTCCGATCCATAAGTTCGATATATATAACCTTGTCATCTACGACCTTTCCAAGGTGTACCGTGAGCTTATATTCGGAATAAAGATCCGCAAGAAAAGGTCTTGAAATCGTATGCAGTTCGAGATTATCTATATAATATCCGGCGAGCTCTATTATCTTGGGACCAAGAACATATCCCGCAGACCCGATCTTTTCGGCATATTCCCTGCTGCAGAGAGTCTGCATGAGCCTGTGAACGGTCGTTTTGCTTAAAGATGTATCCTCAGCCAGCTCAGTAAGGCTTACAGGTGATCTTTCCTCTGCAAGTATCTCCATAAGATCAAAAATTCTTTCCACACTCCTGACGTTGTCGCTCATTTTCTGTCCCACCATTATAAAGTTTCTGTTTATATCATACTATAAAATTCCGCTGTGCGGAACAATAATTTCATATAATGCAACCGCCTGATTGCGAACTTTACAATATAAAAATAATATAGAAAATAAGTTAACATTTCGACCTGCATATCACAGAAAGGAGATTTATTATGTTCCGACCAATCGTTGCAACAAGTACCGACACTGATGTGAAAAAAGCAGCCGCTGAAGTCGCTTCCGCTGCCAAAGTCAGTGACCTTAAAGCTGTATTTGCATATTGCAGCTGTGATTATGATGTCAAGGCACTCATCAGTGCTATCGGCGATGAGCTTAAAGTGCCTGTATTTGGTAACACATCCTTTACCGGCGTCATTACTGCAGACGGTTATTTCGGCGGAGACGATCCGTTTGTTGGGATCCTTGCTTTCGCCGATGCCGACATGACTGTCGGAGTAGCTGCTCTTGAAAAAGACGGATGCAGTATCGCAAGAGGAAAAGAACTGGCAGATGCCTGCTTAAATGCTGCGGGAAAGACCCAGGCACCTGATTATTTCTACATGGCCGCATCACCTGCTGAGGAAGAATTCTACTTAAGAGGGATAACGGAAGTTATCGGGAGGGTTCCTTTCTTCGGCGGCAGTGCAGCAGATAATTCCATTGAAGGAAAATGGCTTCTTTATGCAGACGGAAAGTTCTTTGCAGACGGCTGTATCGCAGCATTTTTCTATGGCGGACCTAAGATGTGCAATCTTTTTACCGGCG
The DNA here is from genome assembly GCA_024687745.1 of Lachnospiraceae bacterium. Lineage (GTDB taxonomy): Bacteria > Bacillota > Clostridia > Lachnospirales > Lachnospiraceae > UBA2868. Next base: position 11,672 of record JAILEM010000077.1, on the reverse strand, counting down.
CATACAGAGAAACGGATGATTTCGGTATCATCACTAAAGTTGACGGCAACCGCAGGCTCGTTGAGATAGACGGCGTTCCCGCTGCTGATAAATATATGGAATGGAGAGGCCTTGACAGAGACGCTGTTTCCGGCGGAAATCTGCTCGTAACAACGATCACTTCTCCTCTGGGAGTAAAGGACAGGCTCGGCCGCCTTACTGCCATCCGTCATCCTATGAACGGAAATGAGGACGGCTCATTTGATGTAGGTGCTAACCTTGCAGAAAAGACAGTAGTTATCCGTATGGAAGCAACCGTTGACGAACTTATTGATTCTACAGGCAATACCTTAAAAGAACTTATCAAAAAAACACCCGGCAAGCCCCTTGCCTTCCACCTTGTACACTGCGGCGGACGCCGAGCAGGCATCGGTGACCGTATTGACGAAGTTGCAAAACAGCTTAAAGAAGCTGCAGGTGGAGTGCCTTTCATCACAGAATTCACTTTTGGTGAGTATGGATTTGAGCAGGATGACTGCAACACCACCGGCGGTCTTATGCTCTCATTTACGGCATTCTACGAATGATCAGTTTATAACTGTTTTGAACACGGATAAACATGTTCTGAGTGACCAGCATAGAAAGGAGAAGCTTAAATTATGAAAATGCTCATTAACGGACAGCCTGCAGATGCAAAAGACGGTGCTGTCATCGACGTTATCAATCCGGCAACCGGAAAAGTCATAGACACTGTACCTTCCGCTTCCAAGGAAGATGTTGACCGTGCAGTGGCTGCTGCAAAGGAAGCACAAAAGGAATGGGCAAAGATCCCTGTACATGAGAGGGTTGAGATCATGTACCGCTTCATCTCTCTCGTTGAAAGAGATTTTGAAGACCTTGCCAGGACTCTTTCGGATGAAACAGGCAAGCCGATAACCGAAGCACGTGCCGAGATAAACAACATCCCTATCGCTTTCAAGGCATTCTCTGAGAGAGCAAAGCATTTCTACGGCAGCACCATCCCCGAGGGAATGGAGGCAGGCCAGGAGAAAACGGTTCTTATCATAAAGAAAGAGCCTTTGGGAGTTGTGGCAGCAATCATCCCCTTCAATTTCCCGTGTGATCTTTTTGATCAAAAGATAGCCCCTGCATTACTTACCGGCAATGCCGTTGTAGTAAAGCCTTCAACCGACAACCCGCTTACACTATGCAAGCTCACACACCTTATGGATGAAGCAGGCGTTACAAAGGGCGCTATATCAATAGTAACGGGAAGGGGCTCTGTAACCGGTACGGCACTCACCTCCAATCCTGATGTACATCTTGTAACACTTACAGGTTCTACCGCAGTCGGAATAGAGACGGCAAAGATCTGTGCGGAAAATCTTACGCATGTTGCTCTTGAGCTTGGCGGAAACGATGCATTCATAGTCCTTGAAGATGCAGATGTCGATCTGGCTACCGATGAACTTATCTGGGGCCGTATGTATAACACCGGACAGGTATGCTGTGCTTCCAAGAGGTTCCTGGTACACAGTTCAAGAGTTGAAGAATTTACGGCAAAAGCCATAGAAAAGATAAAAGCAATCCCTACGGGAGATCCTGCGGATGATGCAACAAGGCTCGGCTGTCTTATAAGCGAAAAGGCTGCGATCGAGGTTGAGAGACAGGTTAATCTGACTGTTGAACAGGGAGGAAAGATACTTTTGGGCGGCAAGCGAAACGGTGCTTTCTATGAGCCTACCGTTATCGGCAATGTTCCCAAGGATGCCGATGTGGCAATCGATATGGAGATATTCGGACCTGTTGTTCCCATCATCAGCTTCGAAACCGAAGAAGAGGCTATAGAGATCGCCAACCGGTCTATATTCGGACTCTGCGGATGTGTATTCACTGAGAATATGAAGACCGCTGCCCGTGTTGCAAATGCTCTTGAATGCGGCGGTGCCGTTATTAACGGCGCAAGCTTCTTCAGAAGCTTTGAGATGCCCTTCGGCGGTTACAAGCACTCAGGCATAGGCACTGAAGGTGTATTCAGCACATTTAATGAAATGACCCATACCAAGTCCATCGTTTTAAAGAACGTGCTCTGATGTAATCCGGCAGGAGACAGGGGATCACTCCCCTGTCTCCTCAGACTGTAGACAAAATCAGGGGCATCGGCCCCTGACTTTGTCTACAGTCTGAAGAGATGTTACGGGTGTAACATCTCTTTGATATATATATGGTTTATATAATTATTTAAAGTTTTTCTTTACATAACGGATAAATGCATCTAATTTGTAATACATAGCTACAAAAGATGGTGGATCATTAAAAAAGATATTGTATTTATCGAGAATATCTTCTGGTTGATCCATTACGTACATTATTCTTATTACATCAATATCTTCTTTTCTGAATGGTCTGAGATTGGATTTGTTGTTCTTATTATATGAACTAGTTTTAAGCGTTTTATTGAAATTAGCAGAAAATCTCTCTAAATCCTTCAATGAATTGAATGATGATACTAATACATTTTTACCATCTTTAATCCACTTTATTTGTTTTTCGGTCAGTTTTTCTTTGCATATATCATTATGTAAAATTTCATTTAATTCGTTATCGAGATCTGCGACAGTATAAACGTCCTCGGATTTCACTTTGGATAATATCATAGTATCACTATCTATAGATTTTGTCTCATTTGTTGTTTCGCTCATTGATAAAATATCATCGGTTGATGATGTTTTGTCGAATGAAGTATCTGGAGTTGAGCTGCCCACCCTAGATGCAGGTGTTACTGATGTGCTAAGTTCTTCTGTACTTTCAGTTTCTTCTGATACTGTCTCTTCTTCTTTCTTATCTACCATCATACTAGCATCCATCTCTGCTTGTGCGTTCATATCGCGCAGTGTATCGATTACATTACTCAGGATATCAGGATCCTGCAATGCTTGAGTTATTACATCTTGGTTTTTAAGTAATGAGAATAATTTGTCACGCCGATTAAGAAAGAGGTCATCCAGGGGATGGCCTCTTTCTTAATCATAAATATAATAATTGCGGCCTCAAAACGTCCCGAACGTCGTGAGGGCGTTCAGATAGTTTCTTCCTCCTCAATCCATCCGACCTTTTTATAGATATGCTCAAAAACATGATGTACCATACAGGTATAGCCGCCCGGAAGAACTACGATCAGAAAGATAAGATATCTGCATAGCAATAAAAGGCCTGTAAGAAAGATAACGAGAAACAGCATCCATCCGATATTTCTCATTGCTATGAAACCGCCCTTTATAAAGATATTTTTTATGGTGTCATCAAATCTTGCCTGGTATGTAAATGTAGAGATCTGCCACATGAGGGCAAGAATGATACATATAAGTACCGGATAGTATAATGCAGCTAAAGAACTGCCCTGATCTATAGCCATTTTTGCAAGCATAAGATCAAAAAAGAGAAAAGCATCGAGCAGAAAAAAGGCGACCCATATAACCGTCGCCTTTTTAAAGTTATCAAAAAATGCTTTTTTATAAACAGAAAACAAATATCCTCTGTTTTGAAATACGTTTGTATGGACGGTATAATACATTGCTGATGAAGAAGCACCGGATGTTATTATAGGGATGCTGCTTAAATACCATAAAATACTGATCCATACTATATCCACGACTCCACCCAGAAAAGCAAAGATTTTCCGGCTAATTTTAGTCTTCATATAATCTACCCGTTATCATATGAGAATATCGGTACCCCGTTTTTATATCTGACCGGCATTATCATTGTATGGCGGTTAGGATTATAAAGCGGGTCTCCCACTATTTTTGTTTCTGTTCTTGCATGATATATCATAACATCCTGATCATCATCGTCAACAGTAAATGAATTGTGTCCCGGACCGAAAATACCGTTTTCCTTAGATGATCTGAGTACCGGATATCTTTCCTTCTTCCAGCTTAGAGGATCGAGCAGATCACTGTCGGCATCTGCCGTCAGCATACCTACACAGTAATGTATGCCGGTTTCACTGGCTGAATATGTTACAAAGATCTTACCGTTACGTTTAAGTACCGAGGGACCCTCATTTACCCAGAATCCCTGTCTCTCCCAGTCATAATCTGGAGTTGTTAAAAGGACCTGTTCCGTATCAAGGGTATAACCGTTCTTTAATCTGGCTATATAGAGGTTGGAGATCTGTTTTCCTACGCCGGTCTTTTCAGCCCAAATGTAATACCAGATTCCTTTTTCTTCAAATACCGTGGCGTCCAGGGAAAAAGCCCTGAAGGAAAATTCGTCGTCATCACGGCATCTCATCATTCCTTTTTCGATCCATTGATCCTTCATGGGATCATCACCGGTACATTCCAGTACGTAAGGCCTTAAGGCCCATATGTCATCTATATCCGATCCTGCATAGTAAATATACCATTTTCCGAAGAGATAATGGATTTCCGGAGCCCAGATATGTTTGCTTTGCGGTCCCTTATCGTGTTTATGCCAGATCTCTTTTTCTTCTGCACGGTCAAGTTCATATAAAGAAGATGAACATCTGAGTACTATCCTGTCGTACTCGGGAACAGATGCAAGAAAGTAATAATTTCCGTTATCTGCTTTTAAAACATAGGGATCAGCTCTTTGAAGGATCCACGGTTTATTATATATTTCATTTTTACTCATTGAATGCTCCCTGTTTGTTAAAACGGTTAACCTTTGACACTTCCTGCTGCCATACCTGCAATAAATGTTTTTTGATTCAGCAGGAATATGATAAGGATAGGAAGTACACTCATAACCGCACCTGATAGCAAAAGATCATAGTTGTTTCCGTAAGGTGTCAGCAGGGACTGAAGACCGATAGGGAGCGTCTGCATTTCCGAAGTTCGCAGAACGATCATCGGCCATACCATCGAATTCCAGCTTCCCATAGCCAATAGTATCGTCATTGCTCCGTAAGCCGGAAGCATGATCGGCATCATAAGTTTAAAGAAGATACCAAATTCTCCGCATCCGTCTATTCGCCCTGATTCCATTATCTCTGTAGGCAGTCCGCTTGCGAACTGTCGGAAGAAGAATATACCGGTAGCGGGAACAATGAAGGGAAGGATAACACCTGCATAAGTATCAATAAGCTTTAGAGCATTGATCTCCTTGTAAAGAGGGAGGATCAGTATCTCTACAGGAACCATCATAACCATGAGAACCAGGATAAACATTGTATTTCTACCTTTAAACCTGTATTTTGCAAGCCCGTATCCGACAAGGGATGAGAAGAATAATCCCGTACCGACCTGTAAGATCATGATCACTATACTGTTGACGTACCATTTTTTATATATTCCGTCTCTTTCTGTATTTATAAGGCCATAGTTTACAAGACTGTAGTTTTCAAAATCAAATTTAAACTGCAATCCGTTCCGGATCATCTCACTTCCCGGCTTAAATGACGATATAAAAAGGAAGAAAAACGGCATTAAGGCAATGACTGCAAAAATTGCAATGATCAAGGTTGCCAGGACAGTCAGACCTATTTTTTTCTTGTTCATTTCTGTAACCTTCTTTCTGTGATATCAATCGTTGTTTTTTCCTACCGGATCAGTAATACGCAGCTGTATGATATTGATGATCAGAACACCTGCAAGTAATACTATACCTGCTGCGGAGGCGATACCGAAATTGTTTCTGTTAAAGCCCTGAGCATAAATATAACTTACTATGGTAGCACCTATATCTCCGGGTGTTCTAGCACTGTTAAAGAGCGTGAACGCTTCGGCAAACATTGAAAATCCGCCGTAAATAGAGATAGTCAGTACATATATGATCGTAGGTTTAACTCCCGGTACAGTGATATGGATAAATCTTTCCCACGCGGTTGCACCGTCTATCATAGCGGCTTCATAAAGATCTTTTGATACCATCTGAAGTGCTGACAGATAATAGACGATATTTACTCCAAGCCATTTCCATACACAGAATAATACAAGAACTATCCATGTTGTCGTACGCTTTTCAAGCCATCCCTGAGGGGGAATGCCAAAGACTCCTACAAATGCATTCATTAATGCATTGGGATTTGAAGAAAAAGCATACTTAAAAAACAATCCGGCCATTACAACACTGGTGAGAGCCGGTATGAAAAGAGCACTTTTAAACAGTTCAGACCTGACAACAAATTTGGAATCAAGCAGTACCGCAAGAAGTAAAGGGAGCGGTATCAGTATAAGGCAGGTAAAGAATGTGTATATTGCCGAGTTCTGAGTAGCCATGATGAAATAGTCATCGATAAGAAGCTTATAATTTGCAAATCCCGAAAATTTGGGAGGTGCAAATCCTACCTGCTGACTCATACTTGTCTTTATCGTATCTGTAATGGGATAGATAAAAAAGAGCAGGAAATAGATCACGAAAGGGGCTGTAAAAATATAGGGAGCCAGCTTGATCATACGGATCTTTCCGGCCTTTTTTGTGCCTTTCTTTTGAATATCTGTTTGTTTTGACATAATACTCCTCTTTCTATGATACAATAATTCTTTTTGAAAGTATGCGGGAACGGTTTAATAACCATTCCCGCATATTGATTTTACGTTATTCTCTGCAGAAATTATATTTACTGCATTGCACGAAGTTCGTCAGCTGCCTGCTTTAATGCTTCCTCAGGAGTCTGGCTCTTGTCAGAAAGAACGTTGAACATTACTGTCTTCTGAACACGGGTAAGAGCTTCCGGATAAAGAGGATTGGATGTTGAAAGTGCAGATATAGCTGCGGATGTATCGTTCATAACCTGATAGATATCATCGCCGAAGTACTCGGTGAAGCGGTTAGGAGCTGTCATTTCAGGATCATCATAAACATCCTTACGGATAGGATCGAATCCTAATTCTGTCCAGGTCTTGATAGCGCCTTCACGAGAGATCTTTGAGAAATACAGGAAGTCTTTTGCAAGCTGTACGTCCTTGGCCTGATTTGTTACAGATGTTCCTGTTCCGCCAAGACCAGCTGAGTTTGCTCCGCCTTCTTCCCATACAGGAAGAGTTCTTACTGCCATCTTACCCTTAAGGTCAGGCATATAATCTGTGAAACGGTTCAGATACCAGAGAGGGATGCCGATAGCTGCTACATTGCCTTCGTTCATGTATGCATACCATTCTTCACTGTGGCAGAATCCACCGGGCATCTCACAGAAGATATCCTCTTCGATTCCGTCAAGGAGCCACTGTAAAGTATCGATGTTAACCTGGTTATCAAGTGTAACTTCTCCTGTTGCAGGATCAAAGAAATCACTCTTCTGCTCTGTTATCATGGGATAATATGTCCAATGCTCTGTTGTTTCACAGGCCATGATGTATTTTCCTGTCTTTTCACGGATAGTCTTTCCGGCTTCCTTGAAGTCATCCCAGGTTACGATCGAGTTGATGTCAACGCCTGCTTCTTCAAATATCTCTTTATTGTACATAAGGCAGGTTGCACCAACGTGATAGTCAACACCGTAGTAGTTACCGTGATTTGCATAGTTGTCAAATCTACCCATTATGAGGTTGTCCTTGTCGGGCTCGATAACATCATTCAAAGGAACAAGCGGAATACTGTCTTCCTCTCCTGTTATAAAGTTAGCATACATTGAGATCTCGATATCAACGATATCGGGTGCTCCGGTACCTGTCTGAAGAGAGATCATAAGGTTGTTGTGAAGATCATCATATCCAAGTGTCTCAGCCTTGAAATCGATAGGTCTGTCGGGATAAGTCTCATTCCATCTAACTGCTGCATCTTCCATAAATTTTTGATGTGCTGCCTGGAATGTCCAGAAGGTAAGCTCCTATGCGCCTTCAGGTGCAGGTGCCTTTTCTTCTTCTGCTGTTTCTGTCTCATCTGCTGCTTCCTCTGCAGGAGCTTCTTCTTCAGTCTGTCCTGCATCAGCTGCGGGTGCGGGTGCGCTTCCGCCACATGCTACAAGTGATGCCATAGTACATGTTGCAAGAAGAACCGCTAAGATTTCCTTTTTCATTTAGATTCATCCTAACTAAACGTAGTTGATAGTTACTATGGGACTTTTGTGCAATATGCACAAATCTTTCGCCCCCGTTGTATTTTTTGTGATAATTCCTCACAGAGAACATGTCAAGTTTATTTTGAAAAAAATTAAATAAATATACAAAAAAGTATTTTACTTTGCCATGATATGAAGTATAATTAGAATAAATACTAAGTAAAGATCAGACTTGTTTGTATTTTCCCAAACTAAATAAGTATACATTTCGTTTTTATTGTGTTAAAATCTAATTCGAAAAATGAAAGGATAAGTATTAAAAATGCGGTATATAAGTGATTTGTCAAAGGCTGTGCCCCTTTTTAAATGCCTGGGTTCCGATTTAAGGGTTGAGATTTTGGAGATGCTTTCCGAAGAAGGGCCGTTACAGATGAGTACGATAGCGGAAAATCTGAATATCACACCGGGCTCTCTGTCTTCGCATATTAAAATGCTTGCCGAGAGCGGACTGATAGACATTAAATTTGGTCCGGGTAAACATGGCCTTCAAAGGATATGCAGCTTAGTAGACGAAAAGATCCTTATTGATATGGAAAGTTCAATAAACAGTAAGAATGTCTATGAAACTGAGATAGGTGTCGGACTATATTCCGATTACAGTGTTTATCCTACCTGTGGTATCTCAACAAGTGATCATCTTATCGGAGATGTTGATGATCCTAAATATTTCTCCTCACCGGAAAGAATAAACGCCGGGATCCTATGGTTTACCGTGGGATATGTCGAGTATATGATCCCGAATTTTCTGGAGGAAAATCAGCTTCCTCTTGAATTGCTCATTTCTTTTGAGATCGCAAGTGAGGCTCCCGGAATAAGGGAAGACTGGCCGAGTGATATAGATTTTACCATTAATAATGTTCCTGTATGTATGTGGACTGCTCCGGGGGATTTCGGAAAGACTCCCGGTATCTATACACCTAAGTGGTGGGATCCCAACTGGAATCAGTACGGACTTCTTAAGTTTTTATCCGTAAATGAGACCGGTTCCTTCATCGACGGTGTAAAGGTTTCAGATATCACACTTAGCGATCTTAATATAGTTCCCGGCTCCGGTATAAGATTAAGAATGTCTGCCGGTGAGAGAAGCTTCCATAAGGGAGGGCTGACACTCTACGGACATTCCTTTGGTAATTACCCCCAGGATATTAAAGTCCGTATGCAGTATAAGATAAAAGAAAGCTGACCTCATCCGGTCAGCTTTTTCACGAAACCTGTTACAGGTTTAAGAATGATCATGTGTATTTTCATACTGATCTGTAATATCACTTAAAAATACATAGTATATATCACCATAATCGGAAGATTTACTGAAGTGACCATAATCATCTACCCAACGTATCTGTCCGTCCTTTCTGACAATACGATATTTTACATGGTCAGTTCCGTCTCCGTCCTTTGCATCTATCTGTTTATCTATGGAATTCTGGATATTAACAAAGTCCTCATGATAAACCATGCCTTCAAAGGTATATCCTGTCAGCTCCTTAAATTCCGCAAGGTCTTTACAGCCGTATATGTCAAGGATCTTACTGTTATTATACAAAAGTTTTCTTTCTTCATCCTCGATGTAGATGAAAAATCCTCCGGGAATGATCTCAGCCATCTGTCGGATCATGGGTATGGTGTATTTTGTGAGAGCGAAAGAGTCAAGATAGTGAGCTCTTGAGTTGTCTCCCTTTTTAAATCTGTTAACTCGTTTGTAATCATTGGAAGAAATCTGGGAGGCATAATAATGTTGCTTATTTTCATACATTCGCATATCAGCGATCTCAAGTAATTCATCCAGGCTGCATTCCGGAAATTCACTTCTGCAGGCTTCTCCTATCGATATGGAGAGCTCCCTGATATAATTTCCGGCCCAGGTTCTCAGAGAGGTTTCGAATTCATTTATCTTCTTCCTGTATGTTTCTGCATTTATCGAGCCTATTATCACGAATTCATCGCCGCCGGATCTGAAGCATCTTCCAAGATTATCAAAGGATTTTCTGATACAGTCTGCTGAACCGATTATCAGTTCATCTCCTGCCTTATGTCCGAAAATATCATTTGATTTTTTAAGCCCGTTAACATCAAGCATTATAACCCGGAGGTTATCATCGACCTTACCTTCCTTTATCCTTTCATTCATGGTATTTATATATTCATCATAGGATCTCCTGTTTTCAAGCTTTGTCATATCATCAAAATAGGCGATCTTTTTGATGTGTTCAAGCTCCATGTTTGATTTTAACGCATTCCACAGGTTACTTAGAAGAAAGATTATTACAGTGAAGGAATAAAAGGTCATGGCAAGGGCAACAAAGAACATCCATTTCCCGTTTAAAACATAGGTGACAGATGCGGTGATCGAGAATAATATAAAGCAGGATGTCGGTATCAGCAGGATGATATTTTTTTTCGAATGATAGTTTTTAAAAAGTATAAAGCCAAAATACAGCATTCCGACAAGAAGCATTGCTGTAAGGATCTGTGAAACGATAAGTCCCTTTGGAAGATCCATGATACCGGTCATAAAGAGAAACATCTGTATTAAGAAATTGCTCTCCGATAATAAAAACATTATCTTAAAAAACAGTTTTTTACCGAAAATATAGAGAAGTACACCTGCAAACATAAAGGGACAGAGCATAAAGGCTATATAATTTATGACACCCGAAAGAGCCATTTTGCCTGTAAGCATACCGATTATGTGATAATCAGAAATGATCCATCCTATGGCGCAGATACCGAAAAAACTCAGATGAAGGAATCCCTTTGAAAGATCTCTTTCAGACGTCTTTGAACTTACCTTGAAGACGACATACAGGATCAGGGAGATTACGGATATAAGTCCTATTATCGTGCACAGCAGAAAATAAGGGATGATCTCGAACATCCTGTTAAGGGCATAAGTTGACATCGTAGTGATGGCAGCATCCTTTATGAGCACTTCATAATTGTACTGTCTCGGGGCAACGGTGATATAGATGATCTTTCCCGAATATGATTTTTTCATGGGTATGAGGGCAAAGACATTACCAAGGGTAGTTTCGATTCTTCCGATCTTTGCAGTGCCTGCGTGATAGATGTGATTCTCACCTATATATGCATCGACGGATCTGTAAGGACATTTGATCCTCAGGATCATATCATCGTTCAGGTTTTCCGGCAGTGTTCTGAAAAAGGTAACGGGGAGTGTTTTTCCGATACTGAAATTTCCGGAAACCGATTCATAGCTTCCGTCCGGATTTATCCTGGTCCAACCGCTATATAGATCGATGCTGTTATCTGTCTTGGGAGATATCCAGTCATCCTTTAGAAAAACACCTATGATCAGTATTGTCAAAGCTGCCAAAAAAACCAGAATACCATTAATTATTTTTAACAGTCTTATCTTACTTCCAGTTAAATTCATAATTACACTCGTTGTTGGATGTTAATATCCGGTATTTCAGATAAAGATCTTCGAACAGATAAAATATGATCTGAAAACCCGATTTGAATTAAAGTATACCATAAATACCGGAAAAAATCTTTATTATATTTTTGTGTATTTTCCTGGCTTTTCCCATATATCACATTATTGAAAATGTCCCGGCTATATTATAAAATAATCTGTATGAGGCAATGAAAATATAAGTATAAAACAGACATAAAGAAGATGAGCTTCCGGAGGTTGTTTCCGGGA
>JAILEM010000249.1 GCA_024687745.1 Lachnospiraceae bacterium | reverse complement strand
ATCTATATCATCTGTACTTTCGCCTGCCGAAAAAAGGTAATATTCAGTATCTGAAGAAGAACCGGCGGGCGAATATGACTTTTCAACAACAGGAAGATATCTGCCTACATTTCCGTCATATTTATACCAGGTTTCAAAAGCCCCTGTATTACTGCCAAAAAGCTCCCTTAGCAGTCCGTCTTTATAAAATTCTGCTTCACTCCTGTATTTAAGTCCGTAGGCGTAAACCGGTTTTTTGCCCTCAAAACCATATACATCGTATATCTTATCTTTATAAGTTATGAACAGCTCTTCGATCCCGTCATCATCCGCATCATAAAAACCATATCCGACACTGCTCCCATTGCTCAGGGCATCGTCAGGCAGCGGATAGTCCTCAAAGGCAGTCCTTAAACCCCTGTTCTTAAAATCATCCATGCTGTATTCTCCTGTTGAGAGTGCTCGGTAACAGGAGAGTATCTCGGAATAAGCCTCATACTCATCTGAATAAGTCATATCCAGAACCTTTTCTTTAATAAGCTTTGCTGTATCACCCACTGCTTCAAACTTACCGTCTTCTCCTGCCTTATATTCATAAACAACACTCATTCCCGTGGGAGTCACCCTGATACAGTCAGGATCGACGGGTACGCTCTTTGGCGAATGATCGAGGTTTTTCCAGTCTGTCTCTTCATTTGGAAGAAGAGTAAATATCCCGTTCAAACGATCGGAAAGGATAGGTGCGTCGCCGTTTATATCAAACATATCCACATATCCGTTAAAGGAGGAGCCGTATTCGCATATTATCCGGTTTTTATCATCCCTGTGTACAATAAATGCCCTGGGAGAGGATGTATATTCCTTTGTAGGGATAGGATCTGTTTTTTCCTCTTCATTCTCATCTGAGGATATATAGAATCCTTTAACAAGTCCCTCCTCATAATCCGCTGATACACAGATCATATCATCTTCATCTGCGTTATCAGGATAAGAGCAATAAACATCAAAGGGAATGGCCATCATATATTCCTTTATTTCCCTGCACCACTCTTTATTAAATATCCTGCCCTTCTCATCCTCTGAGAAAAAAACGGTCTGAGTCAGAGGATCGTTACAAAGATCATAAGTATCAAAGTAAAACGTAATACCGTAAGGATCAACAGTAAACTTTATCCCCTTTTCCTTTTTCCATATATCTATACATCCGTTTATCCTTTTCCGGATCTCCTCCTTTGATCCCTCAAAAACATCTGACCAGATATCTCTTTGAGCAAGCTTTTCCAAAAGCATTTCCATAAGGGCATCTTCATCCGAGGCAACATCGGAAAGAGTAAGCTCCTCTCCTGTCTTCATATCAAGTGTGTGTGTCTCAAAACGGTAATAATCCCCGGAATATGAATATGCAGAGGTTTCTTTTACCCTCTCAACAAAGCTTATAAGCTTTCCATCAGCTCTTCTTACAAGCAGATCCATATTCTGACCGTATATGGGAGCACCTTCTTCCACGGGTTTAACATCAGGCACTCCCATTGCCTTTACATGTTCATCAAAATCAGCGGTTATGATCTCTCTCTTTTTTTCCCCGTATTTATTCAATACCTCTGCAAGTTCAGGATATTCATCCTCACTTTCTGCCGAAAGCTTAAGCTTTTCCATGGTGTAGTTTACAATACACTGTACATAGTTTTCATCCCAGGAGCTATGATCAATATACTCAAGATACAGTTCAGGATATTTTGGAACAAACTCTTCCTCCTTTTCGGGTTCTTTTCTAGGATAAGCTGCTTCATCCGCATGATCCTCACTCTCTGAAGAAGCTTCTTTCAGATCCTTTACCTCATCCTTTTCATCCTTCACATCAGCTGAAGCACCCTCATCCTCCAAGACCTCTTCGGCTGACATCTCCCTGTTTATATCCTGCTCTTTGGAGCCCTTGTCCTTACCGCAGGCCGAAAGCAGTACCATGGATGCAATAAGCATTAGCAGTATTTTTTTAATATTACCTATATGTCCCATATTGATATCCTTCTCTTTTTCATTATTATAACTCTTTTTATTAGCTTTGGCTAACTCTGTCGAAAAATACAAAAGGAACCCCGCCCGGATAATATAAACATCTGAAGCGACATCCCCCTGTCAGAAATACGTCTTATACGTCTTTTCCCTATTTATATTGTCACAGATTTGAAAGAAGCTCCTTACAATATGTGCAAAAATCCCTGCACGTTTTGTCATATGCCTCAAAATCTTCCTTTATATAATCATATCTTCCTTCTTTGGCAGCCATTTCATGCTTCAGGGAATATTCCTTAAGATCCTCCTGAAAAAGAGAGGCCATCATACCCTTTATTCCATGGGCATATATCTTATAATTTGTATAATCCTCTTTTTCCAGGGCTTCCTTCATAAGATCCAGATTCTTTAGAGTGTCTTCGGAAACCATGCCAATGACTTCACAGGCAAACTCCTCTCCCCCATAAAGTTCCATAACCTGGACAAATCCTTCATTTTCGTATAATCCGTTATTTTCCATTTTTCACTCCGATCCGATCCTTTAGCAATCTCTGCCTTAGTCTTCCCTGCCTTTTACTCTGTGTTAATAGAGATTTTATTCTGTCTTTTCCGGAAGATTCCCCTTCCTTATATTCTCCTTTATTATATCATCAGTAACTTCAAAGAGCTTTTTTGAACCCATCTCTGTCTTTTTCTGACGTCCGTATACAGTCTGTGCGCTTACTCCGTGCTCCTTCCAGTCATTTCCGTCATTACTGTTGTTCAATATCAGAGGCTGAAGGTTATCCAGTGCATGGGCAAATTTTGATTCGGCACTCTCATATCTCTCAAACTCATCAAAGAGTGCTGTAAACTCATCCTTCTGATCCTTTGGAAGAAGGGAGAATATCCTCTCCTTTGCAGCATCCTCCCTGGCCTTCTGGGTCTTTTTGCTTTCCTCGTCATAGGCATAGGTATCTCCCGCATCAATCTCAACTATATCATGGATAAGACACATTATCATCACTCTTAGGATGTCTATATCCTCATTGGAATATTCCTTAAGAAGATAAGCCATTACAGCCATATGCCAGGCATGCTCGGCATCATTTTCATTTCTTCCGTGTCCGGACAGATGAGTCTGTCTGAATATATTTTTTTCCTTATCTATCTCCAAGGCAAAATCCAGCTGTTGCTTTAAACGATCATCCATATCACATCTCTTTTCTAGAGGTTATCCCTTATAAGCCTTACCATATCATCATACTCTTCATCATTAAGCTTTACTTCACCCGGGTTCATGGCAAATACCCCACCCCACTCAAATCCGTCCTTATATTTCGGAACAAGATGAAAATGAAGATGATGCATAGTATCTCCGTAAGCACCGAAATTGATCTTATCGGGTTTAAAGAGCTTATGAATGACTTCGGCCACATGACTTACATCCTCCATATACTGTATACGGTCCTCACGGCTCAGATCCGAGATATCGTCCACATGTCGCTTACAGGCTACTATGCAGCGGCCTTTATGGCTCTGCTCTTTAAACAGTATAACCTTTGACATGGGAAGCTCTGCGATCTTTATCCCAAAAGCATCCAAAAGTTCTCCTTCCGCACAATATGAACAGTTCTCATCATAGATCCCGTTTTTTTCCATTTTTGACCTCCCTTTATATAATATCAGGAAAAACTTCTGTTCTTATTATACTCCTGTCATCTCAAAATAACGACACTTTGTCATGAAGAGGTGTTAAAAACGACACTTAAAGCTTATCCTTCCGTCACTCCACCCCACATCTATCGTTCCCTTAAGCTCATTTATCAGACCTGAGATCACCGAAAGTCCTATTCCGTATCCTCCCTTTGTATGAGCCTCGTCTTCCCTGTAAAATCTCTCAAAAAAGCGGCTGTAATCCACGTTAGCACCGTTTGAATAATCATTGGATACCGTAAGGATCACCTTTTTGCCTCTTCCTGCCTTTGTAAGGCTTACCTCTATCCTTCCCTTTTCATCACAATACTTGACGGCATTATCCGTGAGCAGGGAAACCATCTGCCTGAGTTTACTTTCATCACAGCTGTGATACAGCTCATCCGGAGTATTGATATCAAAGCTCTTACCCTCACTGACCGCAACCGTCTTCATCGCTTCTGCCGTATCTCTTATAACGGGCACTATATCCATAAGGGTAAATTTCCCGTCATTATGCTCTTCAGCCCTGGCGATGCTTACAAGATTTTTTATAAGCCCGTCCATTCTGTCCACCTGCCTCATGGTAGATCTTGTCCATTCGCTTTCTCCGCTCTCTATCTCTGACATCTCGGTATTTGCCCTTATCACTGCCAGAGGAGTCTTTAACTCATGACTCGCATTGGTTATGAACTGCTTCTGTTTTTCGGCATTTTTAACCTCAGTCTTAACAATACTCTTTGATATCAGCCTCATGATAAAAAATGCCAGTACCGTTCCAAAACCTATGAGAGACATCGCCGAAAAAAGGATCCTGTTCATCGAGGCTATCTGGGCAGTCCTGTCCAGATAGATGACTATCGAGCTCCCGTCATCTCTTTCCTGAACATAGAAATAATACCTTCCGAAATTGCCGTAATCCCTCCAGTCATCAAGTGCCCTTTTTGCATATTTAATGACCTGCTCCTCGTTGACGTGGGCTATGTGTGTCATCTTGACATCTTCTACCTGATCTTTATCATCAAATATGACAGAAAAGAATCTCGTGGAATATAAATAATCTGCAGATTCCCCGTACATATCACCTATTCCGAATATGCTCTCAAGATTCCATTCCATTCTCTCCTCAAAGGACAAGCTCTGATAACTTTCAACTTCTTCATCGGATGTTTTATCCACATCCTCCTTATCTGATGTTTCCTCCTGAATGAAAGAGATCTTAGGAAGCTCTCCGTCATTATCGGCTATAATCTTCATAAGTATTTTTATCTCATTGTTAAGAGTAATATTGCTGAAAAGATATATAAAACCTCCCATCATAAACATGACAAGGAAGAATGCAACAGTCGAAACAAATATGAATTTCCTCTGTATCCGTTTTATCTCTCTTTCAGTCATAATGTTCAATCCTTACTTTTAAGTATATATGAACCTCCGCGCTCTCCGTCAATATATGCCCCTGCAGCCACACCCTTAAGCTTGCGTCTTAAATAATTGACATAAAGATATATTGTATCGACATCTGCCTTATCTGTATCATTTCCCCAGATCCTCTCCAGTATATACTCTGTTGTTAACTCCTTACCGGCATTAACGGTAAATACAGATAAGACCTCATATTCCTTGAGGGAAAGTCTTACCGTATTTTCCGCAATGAGTTCTAAGGTATCTCCGTTAAGTATATAATTGGCAAAGCCGGATGACTTGTTATTATAGGAAGTCCTTCTTGTCATAGCCTTTATCCTTGCTAAAAGCTCCTTCATGGCAAAGGGCTTTGGAAGATAGTCATCCGCTCCCGCTTCAAGGCCTTCCACCCTGTCATCTATCTCTGCCTTGGCTGTCAGTAAAAGGACGGGAGTCAGAATATTTCTTTCTCTCATATTTCTAAGCACTGATATTCCGTCAAGCTTTGGCATCATGATATCAAGTATAACAGCATCATACCCGCTTGTATCCATGGCCTCAAGCGCTGCCATTCCGTCATATACCTGATCGACGTCATAGCCCGCATGGTTTAACATGGCAGTTACTACTCTGTTAAGATCTTCCGTATCCTCAGCAATAAGTATCCTCATTATATTTCTTTCCTTTTTCTACAGATCGTTTATCATATCCTTAAGAGTCTGCATGGATTCATCGGTGCTTGCAAGCTCATCCGCACATCTCTTGAGTTCTCTTACGATCAGTTCATTGTTTCCCTGTATGTTTTTCTTGTATTTCATATGATGCTCAAGAGCTGCCCAGGTATCCATCGATATGGTACGAAGCTGTATCTCTGCATATACCTTCCCATCAACTCTGATGATCATGTGAAAGCTTCTGTAACCGTTGGGTTTGACATGTTTTATATAATCCTTTTCCTTAAAAAGCTCTATCCCCTCAAGTTCAAGGATCTTGTCTCTCATAACGTATACATCATCTATAAAAGCACAGACTATCCTTATACCTATCGCATCATGTATCTTATCAAGTGCAGAATCCTTATCCTCCGGAAGGTCGTTACGCCTGCATTTTTCACGCATACTCTCCTCTGACTTGATCCTTCCAAGAACATGTTCAACGGGGTCCATTCCGTTTGACCTTTTCATATCCTCTCTTATTGCTTCAATATGACATGTAAGTCTGTCCATTGTTTCAATAAGATAAGGATACATATCCCCGTATATACTGTTACTTATTTCCATTTCCTCTCTCTTTACTTTCCCTGAATCCAGATCTATCCGGTAACTACTTTGCCTTTAGCATTTATATCATCCATGATCAGCTCCCCCACAGAAGGAACCTTTATAGTCCCGCTTTGAGGATTTTTGATACTTATAACATATGTTATTATATCTGCATCCACCTCTGACTTTTCAAATGCCAGATCCGTATCAGTCATCTTACAGTTTATAAGCTTTAGACCCTTACAGTAACAAAGAGGCTGTGTACCTGTGATCGTACAGTTTTCAAAGGTTACATCCTCACTGTACCAGGC
>JAILEM010000068.1 GCA_024687745.1 Lachnospiraceae bacterium | reverse complement strand
TTATCTTCTTATGATGCCGGGAGACAAAAAATTTAAGACTAAGGAGCTTTCTTCACAGATTAATTCCGCAAGACTCTCATTTGCTTCTCCTGAGGATATGTTAAAATATCTGGACATTGAGCCGGGCGCAGTAAGTATCATGGGTCTTATGAATGATAAAGACCATACAGTAAAGCTTCTTATAGATGAGGATGTACTTAAGGGTGAGTATTTAGGGTGCCATCCCTGCGTCTGCACATCAAGTCTTAAGATAAAGACATCCGATATCATCGATAAATTTCTCCCGGCTGTGGGACATACCTTCAGAACTGTACATTTAGTGGGAGAAGACTGAGGATTACACGAAAACAATATAAAAGCAATATAAAAACAATATAAATATAGAGGATAATTCCGACATCGGATAGGAAATATGTCCGCAAAGCGGACCCGAATCCGGTGCAGGGGACTGACGAGCCAGTCCTGACATTTGGCCGTGGGCGTTTGCCCACGGCTTTCTTTATATAATCTTAACATCAGAGAATAAGCCTTAATGTCACCTTATTTCAATAAAGGATAAAATAAAGATAATGAAGGATAACGGAAAGGATCAAATGACATTAAGCTGATCCTTTGAAGGGATAAGGGAAGGATATGAATATTACAAAACTGATAAATGAAAAATTATCTTCATTTCAGATAATAATACTAGGCTTTGCAGCTTTGATAATAACGGGAACACTTATTCTGATGCTTCCGGTTTCGTCTGTTTCCGGAGAGCCTGCGCCATTTATAAACGCATTGTTTACCTCAGTATCAGCGGTGTGTGTGACCGGTCTTGTGGTCGTGGATACCGCTTCATACTGGTCATATTTCGGACAGGCGGTTATTCTGATTCTTATACAGATCGGTGGGATAGGAGTTATAACCGTTGCACTGTTCTTTTCAATAATCACCGGCAGAAAGATAAGTATAATGCAGCGTCAGACCATCCAAAATGCTCTTTCTTCCCCGCAGATGGGAGGAGGGGTCAGGCTGACAAGGTTTATATTTATAATTTCGTTTGCCGTTGAACTGATCGGAATCCTTCTTTTGCTTCCGGTGTTTGTGAAAGGATATGGAGCAGAGGGGATATGGATGTCTGTTTTCCATTCGGTCTCTGCATTCTGCAATGCGGGATTTGATCTTATGGGCGATAAAACAGGGGTTTACAGTTCTCTTACTTCATTTTCGGATAGTCTTTACCTTGCGGTTACGATCTCATTGCTTATCATCACAGGAGGGATAGGATTTATAACCTGGAATGATGTTGCGACAAAAAAGAGCAGGTTTAAGGAGTATAAGATGCAGACCAAGGTGGTTTTTGCGACTACAGTTATCCTTATAGTCCTCCCGTTTTTATTTTTCTTCTTTGTTGACTTCTCGGATAAACCTTTACTTCAAAGGATAAGTCTTTCCGTATTCCAGGCGGTCACGCCTAGAACTGCGGGTTTTAATACCGCCTGCTTAAATGAGATGTCCGATGCAGGAAGAGCTCTTATCATTATGCTTATGCTGATAGGAGGATCCCCGGGTTCTACAGCGGGAGGCATAAAGACAACAACCATAGCAATTCTTTTTGCAAATATTATCGCGGCATTCAGGCAAAAAGAAAATGCAGGTTATTTTGGAAGAAGAACAGATGACGCCACTGTAAAAAATGCCTCTATCCTCTTTCTTTTGTATATAGCACTGGCGGTTTTTGCATCAATGATGATAAGCCTTACAGAAGGTCTGCCTATGCAGTCCTGTCTTTTTGAGGCTTTTTCCGCAATAGGTACTGTGGGTCTTTCGCTTGGCATTACACCGGGGCTGTCGGTCTTTTCAAGGTTAATCCTGATCTTTCTTATGTTCTTTGGAAGAATAGGAGGAATGACATTTATTTATGCGACTTTCTCACACAGGGAAAATATAAGATCAAAATATCCTGCGGAAAGTATAATGATCGGATAGGAGATGGGAGAATGAAATCAATATTACTTATAGGATTGGGAAATTTTGGTATGATCATCGCCAAACAGGTAAGAGAACTTGGACATCAGGTCATGGCGGTAGACAAGGATGAGGAAAGAGTAAATGATGCGCTGCCCTATGTGACAAATGCCCTTATAGGAGACAGTACGAACCGAAGTTTCTTAATGTCTTTAGGAATAAATAACTATGATGTTTGTATCGAGACCATAGGTAATGATTTTCAAAGCTCTTTGGAAACGACTTCCCTGCTTAAGGAACTTGGAGGAAAAACTGTAATTTCAAGGGCGAACAGAGATGTTCAGGAAAAGTTTCTTTTAAGAAACGGAGCAGATGAAGTAGTGAACCCGGAAAAGCAGATTGCCAAATGGACCGCGATCAGGTATACGTCCGATCATATACTTGATTATACGGAGCTTGATGAGGATCACGCGATCTTTGAGGTGAGATTACCGAAGGAATGGATAGGAAAGAGCATACAGAATATAGATATAAGAAAAAAATACGGGATAAATATCCTGGCCATAAAAGAAAACGGAAATATGAATCTGGCCCTGTCTCCGGAGTATGTATTTAACGGTAATGAGACCTTGCTTGTTCTTGGTGAATACAAGGCGATACGCAAATGCTTTCATATATAGGAAAAGGAGGTGTTCAGGATGACGGATATCTTACTTATCTTTGCAATACTTGTTTTTTTTCTCCTGGGGTTTGTGATCATGAAAAAAATAGATATTTTCATAAGCAAAAATAAAAGGAGTAGGTTATAATAAAATAACTGAGGAAAAAATATGGGTATTGATCAGGGAAAAAAGGTGGCGGGAACTTCGAAGGAACATGTACTTGTCTGTATTTCACCCTCGCCGGCCAATCGAAGGATAATAGAGGAAGCATATGAGATCGCTAAGGCATTCCGGGCGGATTTCACGGCTCTTTATGTTCAGAATTCACGGGAGGATATTCTGGATAAGGAAGACAGTATAAGACTTCAGAATAATACAAGATTTGCGCAGGATAAAGGAGCAGCCATAACAACGGTTATCGGTGATAATATACCTTTTCAGATAGCTGAATATGCAAGGATATCAGGGATAACCAAGATAGTGATAGGAAGAAGCAATACGGGAAGATATCATTTCTGGGAAAAGCAGACTCTTACGGACCAGTTGATAGCTATAGCTCCCAATATCGATATTTACATTATTCCCGATGCAAAGATAGATATTAAGGAAACAAGGAACAGAAAACTGACAGGACAGATCATACCGACACCAAAAGATATTTTGATCACAGCTGTATTACTAATGCTGGAGACAATTCTGGGAATCTGTTTCAGTAAACTGGGTTTTACCGAATCGAACATAATAACAGTATACATATTTGGAGTTTTGATAAATGCGGTTTTGACAAGGAGTCATTTTTGCAGCCTTATCAGTTCCTTTTGCAGTGTTTTGCTCTTTAATTATTTCTTTACGGAACCAAGACTTACCTTTCATGCATATGAACCGGGTTATTCCGTGACCTTTATCATAATGCTTGTCATTGCGCTTTTAACCGGATCCTTAGCATACAGACTTAAGGATAATGCAAGGGAATCCGCTCGTGCAGCATACAGGACAAAGGTTCTGTTTGATACCAATCAGCTGCTTCAGAAATGCAGAACAGTGGACGAGGTGATGAGAGTGACTGCAAATCAGGTGATCCTGCTGCTTGACAGGGATGTTGTCATTTATCCTGTTGCAGAGGGTATATTAATGGACGGGAATATTTATTCCAAAGATCATGAGAGAAGTGATGTATTACCCCTGAAAGGACCGGAAGAAGAGGTTATAAGGTGGGTGCTTGAAAATAAAAAAAGAGCGGGAGCAGGTACAAGACAGTTTTCGGATTCGGAGTACTTATATCTCATGATCGGTAATAGCGGTAATGTATACGGAATAATGGGAATTTTGGTAAAGAAGATAATAGAATCATTTGAAGACAGCATTTTGATATCAATTCTTGGAGAATGTGCTCTGACCGTTGAAAATATGAATAATGAGAAAGCCAAAGAGGAGGCTGCGATAGTTGCTCAGAATGAAAAACTACGCGCAAATCTTCTTCGCACGGTATCCCATGATCTCAGGACTCCGCTGACATCCATATCCGGTAATGCAAGTAATCTGCTGAGACATTATAAG
Source organism: Lachnospiraceae bacterium (assembly GCA_024687745.1). Classification (GTDB taxonomy): domain Bacteria; phylum Bacillota; class Clostridia; order Lachnospirales; family Lachnospiraceae; genus UBA2868. The sequence goes on along the minus strand of JAILEM010000068.1, from coordinate 5,262 downwards.
AAGCTTGACGATGAGACAAGGGAACAGATTTTTACTGATATCTGTGATGAATCGGAGTGGCTTATACATCTTGTTGAGAACCTCCTCTCAGTAACAAGGATTGAAAATGATGATATGAAGCTGAATGTTACAACAGAAGTTTTGGATGATGTCATTGATGAGGCTATGAATCATATTGACAGAGGAAGGACAGAACATGATATCAAAGTCTTGCGGCCCGATGATATCGTTGTCGCTAAGATTGATGCCAAGCTTATAATTCAGGTCATAATAAATATAGTTAACAATGCAATTAAATATACCGATAAGGGATCAAAGATACTGATAGAATACGGTATGGATAAAAACAACGTGTATGTAAGTATTTCGGATAACGGTCCGGGAATGGATGAAGCTAATAAGGCACATGCTTTTGATATGTTCTATACCGGTCAGAATAAGATCGCTGACGGAAAGAAGGGAATGGGACTGGGACTTGCACTTTGTAAGGCTGTTATAGAGGCTCACGGTGGAAGGATAGAGATAAAAGATAACGATCCAACCGGATGTATCTTTACGTTTGATCTTAAAAAAGGAGATGTAATTTCAAATGAATAAATTCCAGATTCTTATAGTTGAGGATGATCCGCCGATAAGAAATCTGATCGCCACTACTTTAAAGACACATGATTATAAATATCTTCTTGCAAAGAACGGTGAAGAAGCGATAATGCAGGCATCCACCTATAACCCTGACGTTGTATTTCTTGATCTTGGTCTTCCGGACATCGACGGGGTGGATATTATAAAGAAAATAAGAGAATGGTCTGTTATGCCGATCATTGTGATAAGCGCAAGAAGCGAGGATGAAGATAAGATAGAGGCGCTTGATGCCGGAGCGGATGATTATCTTACAAAGCCTTTTTCGGTGGAAGAACTTCTTGCAAGATTACGTGTAATGCAAAGAAGGATAGCTCTTCTTCAGGCTGACAATGAGATGATGGAGAATTCCTTATATGTAAACGGCTGGCTAAAGATTGACTATGCTGCAGGCTGTGCATATAAGAACGATGAAGAGTTAAAGCTCACACCTATAGAATATAAGCTGCTGTGTATTCTTGCAAAAAATACCGGGAAGGTTTTGACGCATAAATATATCACCCAGAATATTTGGGGCAGTGCGTGGGATTCAAATATTGCATCCTTAAGAGTCTTCATGGCAACATTGAGAAAAAAACTGGATGATGAAAACGAATCGGTTTCTCTTATACAAACTCACGTGGGGATCGGATATCGTATGATAAAAGCAGAAGTCAGTCAGCAGAATCAGGAATAAAAAAGCATCAATCAAATATCTGACATTTTATAAAAAACTGCCTGTATTTTCAGCAATATTATGGAAATATAGGCATTTTTCCATTATAATCATATACAGGAGTCAGCTGAAGGGAAGTGATATGACTTGAAAAAAATATATAAGAGTACGCTTGAAATAATAGGAAATACACCTCTCGTTGAGGTAGAGAGGATTGAAAAGGAAGTCGGAGCGAGGGCTACGATCCTTGTAAAGCTTGAATACTTAAATCCCGCAGGAAGTACAAAGGACAGGACTGCCAAATCGATGATCGAGGATGCGGAAAGAAGAGGCCTTCTTAAGGAGGGGTCTGTGATCATTGAACCGACCTCAGGCAACACCGGCATAGGTATTGCCATGATCGCAGCCATTAAAGGGTATAAGGCTGTTTTCACCATGCCTGAAACAATGAGTGTGGAAAGAAGAAATATTTTAAAGGCATACGGAGCAGAAATAGTTCTCACTGATAAGGATAAGGGTATGAAGGGAGCTATTGAAAAAGCAGAGGAATTGGCAAAGGATATTCCGGACAGTTATATTCCGGGACAATTTGATAACCCGGCAAATGCACAGGCGCATAAAGAAACAACAGGGCCTGAGATATGGCAAGATACCGATGGTGAAGTGGATATTTTTGTTGCCGGTGTCGGAACCGGAGGAACACTTACCGGAGCGGGTGAATATCTTAAGAGTATGAACCCGGACATAAAGGTTATAGCCATAGAACCCGAAGGGTCACCGGTTCTTTCTAAGGGAAGGAGCGGATCTCATATGCTTCAGGGTATAGGAGCAGGGTTCATACCTAAGGTTCTTAACACAGAGATCTATGATGAGGTTATGACAATATCGGATAAGGATGCCTTTGAAACAGCAAGGATGCTTTCAAAAAAGGAGGGGATATCCGTCGGGATATCTTCGGGAGCTGCTTTGTATGGAGCCATAAAGCTTGCAGAAAGGGAGGAGAACAAAGGAAAAAACATAGTAGTCCTGTTACCGGACAGCGGAGACAGATATTATTCCACGGAGCTGTTCACAGGGGGATCTGTATGAAAAGCGTGATAAATGAACGCGATGCGTACAAGACTCGCAAGCGAGTCTCGACTTTAGTCGGAGAAATCCCCCACCTCTAAGTTCCTGAGTAGGTAGGAGTTATGGCAAACTATACTCAGTCGGTATACAAGCTCCGACTTAAGTTAAAACGCTCCGCGAGGATGCGCACGGATTCGGATAGGAAATATGTCTGAAAACAGACCCGAATCCGGCGCCGAAGACTCGCAAGCGAGTCTCGACATTATGTTGAATTTATAAAAAATCATATATAAAAGTATCCGGGAAGGAGGTATACATGAGTACATCACAGGAAAAGGAAACCTACAGGAATGAGCTTGCTGCAAGACAGCAGGTTATAAAAAACGAAGGGCTGCCGGTTATAGTGATCCTTGAGGGGTGGAGCGCCTCGGGAAAGGGTTCGGCGCTTGGAAGTATCATTAAGTTTATGGATCCCAGATTCTTCAGGGTATATAACATGGATGTTATAACGGAGGACGAAAAGAGATATCCGTTTCTTTACAGACATGCTGTAAAAATGCCGTTAAAAGGACAGTTTTCTTTCTTTGACGGAAGCATGATGGATGAGGTAACCTATGCTTATATGAAGGAGGAGATATCCGAAAAGGAATATGATAACAGGATAAATTCAATCATCAATTATGAGCGGCAGCTCAGGGATAACGGTTATCTTGTGATCAAGTTTTTCCTTGAGGTCAGCGAAGGGGATCAGAAAAAAAGGATAGAGAAGCTCCTGAGAAGTAAAAACACAAAGTGGAGAGTAAATAAAAAGGATCTGTGGCAGAACAAAAACTATAAAAAGTGCAAAAAGGTTTATGATGATTATATAAAGAGGACAGATTCAAAGGGATGTCCCTGGCACAGGATAAAGGCTGATGACAGGGACCAGGTGGAGCTTATAATCGCCAATACAATTATATCGGGAATAGATTCTGCGGTTAAAAAGCCCTGGACCGCCGAGATCCTTAAGAATCCGTATGAAATGGCTAAGGTTAAAAAGCTTTCGGAGATCAGGCTTAAGGGAAAGGCATTGACCGATGAAGAATATAAAAAGAAACTAAAGAAGCTTCAGAAGGAGCTTTCTGACCTTCATAACAGGCTTTACAGGAAAAAGATCCCTGTGATAATAGCTTATGAAGGATGGGATGCTGCGGGAAAGGGCGGTAATATAAAGCGCGTGGCTTCGGCACTTGACCCCAGGGGATATGAGGTTTTCCCCATCGCAAGTCCATCAGCGGAAGAGAAGAACAGACATTTTCTGTGGAGGTTTTATAACAGACTTCCAAAGACCGGACATATAGCAATATATGACAGGACCTGGTATGGCCGCGTCATGGTTGAGAGACTTGAGGGCTACTGCAGTGAGAATGACTGGAAGAGAGCATATAATGAGATCAATGAATTTGAAAAGGATCTTACAGACTGGGGCGCAGTTGTGATCAAATTCTGGGTTCAGATAGATAAGGATACTCAGCTTGAAAGGTTTACGCTGCGACAGAACACTCCGGAAAAGCAATGGAAGATAACTGATGAAGACTGGAGAAACCGGGAAAAGTGGGATCTTTATGAGACAGCAATAGATGAGATGATCGCAAAGACAAGCACGGAATTCGCGCCCTGGCATGTACTTGAATCCAACGATAAAAAATATGCCCGGATCAAAGCCCTTGAGATCATAATAAGTGAAATAAAAAAGAAACTTTGATCATCAGGAAATATCCCAACTGAGATTTAAGGCCGTAAGAGGATATAAATAACTCTTTGCGGCCTTTATTATAAGCTGAGCTGTCACTCCCAGAATAATTCATCGAGGGTCTTTTCCAGGGCTTTGCATATGACTATACATAATTTGATAGTGGGATTATAATCTCCTTTTTCTATGGCGCTTATTGTCTGGCGGGACACGCCGCAGATCTTTGCAAGATCTTCCTGTGAAAGATCCTTTGCAGCTCTGGCGGCCTTCATTTTCAGGTTTTTCACAAGGTTAGTCCTCCTCACGGTCTTTATTATCCAAATGATTTTTTATGACAGATTCTATACCGATGATCACGAATAAGAATCCGCATATTAGGTTCGTCAGAGGAAATTCAAATATTCCGTTTACGATCATACGCCCGTCAAAGATGGCGATCAGTGCCACCAGGAAGTTGACGCCGGCAATAACGATCGATATGATCCCGAAACGCTTCATATTTGTATTCAGACCCGCATATGCATTATGCCATAAGGAATAAGAGGCCTGCACAAGTGTACCGATAAGTATGGGGATAATATGTACTGTAATATTATCAAAAGGAAGCTTTATTCCAAAACTCATCAGTACGATCATTACTGCTTCAACAAATACGATGGTCCAGAAGGCATACTTATATGCCAAGCCTCTGGCTTTCTCCTGCATTTCATCATATTGAGTTTTTAATCTGCCATCCTTATTCCAGGTTTTTATAAGAACGATCACGATCAAGATACCGATAAATAGTCCCAATACTATAGCAGATCCCTGACTGTTATTCATAATTTTCCCCTTCTTTCTTAAACTCTGTTTTATTATGTCCGTAAATTCATTCTGTTTTATACCTGCCACTTGAGCGGTTATACGGAAGCTTCTGAAATGATAATAGTATACGGATAGAATAATGTCAAGTATATTTTACAAAAAACTATTAAGAGATGAAAAATTCATATTATACTTGTCGGAGGTTACGGATGATGTATTTGAGATTCTTTTTGGGAATAAAAAGGTTATGGATAATAAAAAAATGCCGATATAAAGAGTAGGATAATTTTAAATAAATTTTTAATCATATGAAATTATCTGTTCCTATAAGTCATACATGGATGTTGACGTCACATAAGTCTAC
>JAILEM010000222.1 GCA_024687745.1 Lachnospiraceae bacterium | reverse complement strand
GTAGTCTCTGATCCCGAAATAATATCCGTATACTCTTTAGACGGCTTCACATAGTTAACCTTGTATTCTCCGTCATCGGATACTCCCGGAACAGGATGAGTGATTATATAATCGATTATGACCTTATAGGCATCCGAACGGTAATGAAGTCCGTCACCTCCGTCAAATTCCTCCTTTATGGATCCATTCTCATCCTTCAGAACGGTATCCACGTCAAGATAATATATTCCCTTTTCTTCGGCAAGAGACAGAAGAAATGCATTATACTTATCTATCCATTCATTCTTTACCTTACCCTTATATGTACCGTCATCATCCACAGGCCATATGGCCATCAGTACTATATTACTGTCAGGAGCCCAGCTTATGATATCATCCACCAGAGTTGTATAGGATTCCTTATACTTATCCTCCGGTATACTGTCCATACCGTTAACGCCGTAGCAAACATAAACGACATCGGAATCATCCGACTCAAGAAACTGCTTTACGGTATATGTCTTTCCGGAATTCTGGCTGAAGGTTATCCTTTCCACATCCGTATGGGCAACTCCAACCTTTGCCAGGGCATCCTCATCTGATATATATTTATAATTCACCATTCCCACAGTCCTTGAATCACCAAGGAAGGCACAGTTATTCAGATAACCGTATCCCCCGTCCTTAACATAGGCAAGGATAGCTTCAGAGGTCACTTCCTTATCCTTTTCGGCATTCTCAATAAGCTCGTTATCTACTGCCCCCTCATAACTTACCTTTTCTTCTGTGACAGTGGGTGTCGTTTTTTCAGAGGAAACTTCCTCTGTTTTATCAGCTTCATCTGTAACGGATGTTTCCCTGTTTTTGACTAAAATACCGTGTACACAAACAGACCCTGTGATTATTACCACAGCTATAATCGCTATTATAGTCTTAGGCCTCTTCAGCAGAGCTTTTATATCGATATTTTTAAGATCCGGTTTCTTAAGGGAGGTTACATCAAATTTAAACTTAAATGAAGGAACTGTCTTCTTATCATTGGTTAGGACAGTCTTTTTCTGCCTGTTTTCAGCACCCCTGAAATTTCCGTTTTTTCTTCTCTCAATCGTAAGCCGTTTGGATCCGTTCTTTTTTCTTTTTTCTGTCATATAAATATCCTCTGATCCTATACTACACTTTTTTGGGGCCTAAATCCATTATTTCCTGCTCATTATGAAAATATCCGCTCATTTTCATGACTCTATGCACTTATAGACTACCCATGGCTCACACTAAAATACGGGCCTGCCATAGGGCAGACCCGCATCTTATTTATTATCTTTGAAAAGTTTTAACAATTTTCGTTTTATATCCGATAATTAGTAAACTGTCTTCCAATCATCGATATTGCTGGGATCAAATTTGAACGGAGGTCCAAGGATGATCTGTGTAGAACCGTCGATCTCCTCAATTGTATAATCTCCAAGATCACCTGCTGTGAATGAATCTCCGGCTGCTCCTGTGATAGATCCGTCAACGAGTGCCATTGAAGTATATCCTGCAAGACGTCCAAGGTCTATAGGATTCCAAAGATACATATAAGGGCATGAATGAGCATCGTCATCACCGATGTACTCAGCCATCTCTGAAGGAAGTCCAAGACCTGTAAGCTTTACAGATGAACCCTGGTCCTGAAGAACCTTAGCTGCTGCTGCGATACCAACTGTTGTAGGTGCGCAGATAACCTTAAGGTCAGGATAGTTCTGAAGAAGTGCCTGTGTCTGGTCTGTTGACTTCTGAGGCTCGTCATCACCATAAGCAACTTCTACGAGTTCGATTTTAGCATACTTTGAATCAGCTTCTGAAATAGCCTTCATAGCATCGATCCAGGCATTCTGGTTTGTAGCCTGTGATGTAGCTGAAAGGATAGCGTACTGTCCTTCTCCACCTGTAAGATCATAAACTGCATCCATAAGTGTCTGTCCGATCTGCTGTACGCCTGCCTGATTACAGTAAACTGTACGTGAATCGGGAGCAACATCTGAATCAAGAGTAAGGATCTTGATTCCGGCATCCTTAGCTTCAGCAAGAACTGCTGAAAGAGCATTTGCATCATTACCGTCTACTGCGATAGAGCTTACACCCTGTGAAATAAGTGACTGTATAACAGGGATCTGAGCATCAGGTGTAGCTGATTCAGGATTCTGTATAACAACTGTTCCGCCTGCGCCTTCAATAGCCTCCTGGAAACCTGAAGCCATACGCTCCATGAACGGATTACCTGCTGACTTTGTAACTAATGCATAGGTTGCTCCTGATGCGTCTGCAGCGGGTGCTTCTGCATCTGCAGCTTCCTCTGCGGGTGCTTCAGCTTCTTCTGCTGCTGCCTCTTTTGCGGGAGCGGCATCTGCAGCCGGTGCAGCTGTTCCTGCAGCAGCACATCCAGCCATAAGAGATGCACATACAGCGGCTGTCATTAAAACACTGAGTAATTTCCTCTTCATAAAAAACCTCCTTTGAAAAATTAATGATTTAATATTTCAGCAAAAATATTGAATTTCTGCCTTATATTCTGTTTCACCGATCTTAATCGGTTCACCCATAAATAATCTTATCAAATGATCTTGATTTTTATCATCGTAAATTTTTATCATTTTGGGTATATTTTTTCATGCAGACCTTTTCTTCTTTCTTGCTGCCAGTGCACTGCTTATTGAAGGAACAAGCACTGAAACGATAAGCATAAGGCCGATTATTACAAGTATGAGCTGGGTATTTATATTTCTCTGACCCAGAGCTATTCTAAGGCAGACTATTATGAAAGCTGCGATAAATCCACCTATGAGATTTCCCTTTCCACCGGTGGTAGCTATACCTCCGAATACGCACATCGCAATGACTTCCATCTCAAAGCCCTGTCCTGTTGTCGTGTTTGAACCAAAGGTTGCGGTAAGAAGAAAGAGTGCGCATACTCCTGCAAGCAGACCAAGGATCGAATAGCAGATAAAACGTATTCTTTCCACTTCTATTCCGGCATAATATGCTGCGGTCTTATTGGATCCTATAGCATAGATCTTTCTTCCGAAGGTGGTTTTGGCAAGGATCGTTATCATTACCGCCCCCACTATGATCACACAGAAGAAGGCTATGGGAAAGGGTCCTATCCTCTTGGCAAGAAGCATGAGTCCCTTTGTATCAGCCATGGATGCTGTTCCTCCGCCGTTTCCCCATGTCTCGAAAAGAACCTCTGCTATACCTCTGAATATTATCTGGGTTCCAAGTGTAACGATCATGGTAGGAAGCTCGGTAAACTTTGTTGCTATGATACCGTTAAGCATTCCGCCCAAAAGACCTACCAAAAGGCAGATAAGTACTGTCAGTATAAAGGGCGCTCCCGCATTGGATGCAAGAACTGCTATAGTTCCTGACAGACATACAAGTGCTCCGACTGAAATATCTATATCACCGAGTACCAGAATATATCCCATACCAAAAAGCATAAATGTCTCGGCAAGATAACGCGGCATCTCACGGAACACGTTATTTGCGGTATAGTTGGGCGAAATAGATACACCCAGGATATTGACCGCGATAAGTATAAGTACAAGAGCCCCTTCCCATGAAAGGATCTTCGATTTTAAGCCATTCTCTGGAACAGCTGATATCTCTCTTCCGGATTTTCCTGCCATATCACATTTCCCTCCTTAAAAGATTCTGACGCTCCATGGTACGCTGGGTTATAACATTGAGCAGTACAACTGCAAGTATTATGATACCCTTTATAAGGTTCTGCCAGAAATTAGGTACATTGATCATAGGAAGTGCCTTGGATATTATAGCTATTATAAGAGCTCCAAGAAATGTTCCTACTACACTGCCGCGTCCACCACTCATTGAAACACCGCCTATTACGCAGGCAGCGATAACATCCATTTCCTTTCCGTACTGCATGTTGGGCTGTGCCGATGCATATATCGATACAGAGAGAACACCTGCAAGACCTGCAAGAAATCCCATTATCGTATAAACGCTTATAAGCGTTCTGTCTACGTTTATTCCGGAAACCCTTGCAGCCTCGGTATTACTTCCCACTGCATATATCTTACGTCCGAACCTTGTCCATTTCATAACTATAAAGAAGATTATATATGCTATCACAAGGATTATATAAGGCCCCGGAGCTCCGTCCTTACCGAAATCCGAAAAGCCCGCAACATCCATTCCTGATGCCCAGTTATTATTGGAAATAACATAGGCCATTCCTCTCCATATATACATGAATCCCATTGTACATATGATCGGGGCAACCTTACCCTTTGATATGATCAGTCCGTTTAAGAATCCACAGACAATTCCTATTAACATTCCTATCACAAAAAGCAGGAACGTATTATGTATGACATCATATTTCTGAAGCAGTCCTATTGACATTCCCGCAAAAGCAAGAGTTGAAGTGATCGAGATATCAATACCTGCCGTAAGCATTACGCAGAGCATTCCGAGCGCCATAAGAAAAGTAAGCGTATTATTCAGAAAGATCTGACGGATATTTGTAAATGATAAAAAGGACGGGTTGATTATCCCTATAACCACAAGAAGTATCACAAGTACTACCACAAGACTTATCTCTCTTGACTCTGACAAAAACTGTCCTATAGATTTTTTCTTCATGATGCAGCACCTCCTTCCGTAGTTGATCCTTTTTCCATTGAAAGCTCGAGTATTCTTTCCTGATTGACCTCTTCTCTTGAAAGGCAGCCCGATATCTTACCGTTGCACATTACAAAGATCCTGTCGCACATTCCTATTATCTCAGGCATTTCCGAGGAGATCATAATTATTCCGTAGCCCTTCTTTGCAAGATCACCCATGATCTCATAGATCTCTTTTTTGGCTCCTACATCAATACCCTTTGTCGGTTCATCCATTATGACAACCTTCATATTCGACTGGGCAAGAGCCTTTGCAACGACTACCTTCTGCTGGTTTCCTCCGGAAAGTGAGCTGGCCGGCTGGAATATCGTAACAGCCTTTGTATCCACCTCTTCAAGTCTTTCCTTGGAGACCTGCCATTCCTTCTTCTCATCGTTGAACCATTTATTTGCAAGCTCTTCCTGTATGGGAAGGGTAACATTTCTTCCAAGTCCCCACGACAGTATAAGACCCTGTTTCTGTCTGTCCTCAGGCAGAAGTATTATACCTGCCTTCATGGCATCTTCGGGTTTCTTTATCGAAAGCTCCCTGCCTTCAAGGAAAACTCTTCCCGCATCGGGTTTGGTGATACCGCACACACTCTCTATTGTCTCTGTACGGCCCGCACCTACAAGTCCTGTAAGACCGATTATCTCTCCGGCCTTTACGTCAAAGGACACATCCTTGAAATATCCTGTTCTTGTCATGCCCTCTACCCTGAATATCTCTTCTCCTGGTGTTATATCCTCCTTGGGATACATATCCGTGATCTCACGTCCGACCATTGCCTTTATCAGATCGGCATTAGATATTTCATTGACATCATAGGTACCTATATACTGGGAATCACGGAAGACGGTGACCCTGCTTGCAAGACGGTACATATCCTCAAATCTGTGTGATATAAAGATTATGGACCTTCCCTCATCACGAAGCTTTTCAACTATCTCATAAAGCTTCTCGGATTCATTTGTTGTAAGTGCCGCAGTGGGCTCGTCAAGTATGATTATCTTTGCGTTTGTTGACAAAGCCTTAGCTATCTCCACCATCTGCTGCTGGGCTATAGTCAGAGCACCGACCTCATCAGTGGGCTTGAAATCAGCATCCAGGCTGTCAAGAAGGGCCTGCGCCTTTGTATTCATGCTGCGCCATTGTATCATCCCGTTCTTTATGTCCTCATGGCCCATAAAAATATTCTCGGTAACAGAAAGCGTAGGATAAGAAGTGGGGTGCTGGTATACGGCAGCTATACCTGCCTCCTGCGCATCCTTGGGACCTTTAAAATGAACTTCTCTTCCCTCGAGGAACATCTTGCCCTCTTCAGCAGCATGTACTCCGGTTATAACCTTAATAAAAGTAGATTTTCCTGCTCCGTTCTCACCCATCAGAGCATGAACTTCTCCTCTTCTGAGCTGGAAATGCACACTGTTGAGTGCCTTGACACCGGGAAAAATCTTTGTTATGCCATTTAGCTCAAGAATCAAATCTTCTGCCACTTTTTTCTCCTTTCTTTATTCATAAATTGGATTTAAGCCATATACTGATCATACAGCAATAGTAAAAAAAGCTCATAGACATGTATGTATAATGCATATGATAACTACTTTAATTCCTTTATAATTATAGCATTCATCATTTTTTTGATTACCCGTAACTTTTTTTGATAATAAGTAAATTTTTCATTTGCCCTGTAAATGTGGTACAATTGACTCATTATGAAGGTACTGATAGTAGATGATGAGAAGATCACCAGAGACGGACTGAGATCACTTATAGACTGGAAATCTCTGGGAATTAATAATATCTATGAAGCCTCTGACGGTGTTGAGGGGCTTAATATGGCACGCCTCCATCACCCGGATATAATCCTTACTGATATGCGTATGCCAAGAATGGACGGACCTGCCATGGCAGAGGCCATTAAGGAGCTGCTGCCCGACTCAGCGATAATATTCATGAGCGGCTATTCGGACAAGGAATATCTTAAGGCAGCGATCCATCTAAAGGCCGTGAATTATGTCGAAAAACCTCTCGATACAGGAAGTGTAGCCGATACTGTAAGACAGGCTGTTGAGCAGCTCACGGAAAACAGCCTTATAAAGCACGGCCGTTCGGTCAGACAGCTTGAGAAGAACATCCGTCTTGCCACTTATTTTACAAAGCCCTCCCATGATCAGATACCGGAGGATATAATTCTTCCGGATAACATGAAAAATGATGACTACTTCACCTCTGTGATAGTCCGCTTCATTAACGATGCCGTCATCAGTAAAGAAGGTTTTCTCCTTATAGCCGATCAGAAGCTCTCAGGGATCCTTCCCAGATATAAGCTGAATGAGATTCATATCACCAAAGGGCCTGACTGTCTCTGTATCTTTTTATACGGTCAGCGGATCTCAAGAGGGGACATGAACAACTTATGCAGGGATATTAAAAGGGCTTTCTCAGACAACAATTCCGTCTATATAGCACTCGGTGATTCCTGTCAGAGCATAACACATGCCTGGGATTCATATTCCTCTGCTATAGTAATGCTTCAGGGAGCCTTTTTTAACGAACCGGGGACCATTCTTTGCAGAAATGAAGAAACCACGGTTTCTCCCTCCATGATAAGGGATTTTGCGCCGGATTTATTTGATGCGCTGATAACAAGAAATAATAATGCCTGTGATGATATCCTTACAAACCTGCGTCTGCAGTTTCCATCCTCCTGCCGTATGTTTCCAAGCCAGGTCCGCGACATCTATTACAAGCTTTTCATACAGCTGCAGAGAGCCTCTGAGCAGTCAAGGGTCGTATCTCTCCTCCCCGACGGTGACCGCTCCATCTGGGATATGCTTGAAAATGCGGATACAGCCGATGAACTTCACTCTCTGCTGAAAAACAGTATCGGGCAGTATTTTGAGATGCTCTCAAAGCGAGATACCAGCAGCAATATAGTATTTACGATAAAGGAATATATCAGACAGAATTATCAGAACGATTCTCTTTCGATAAAATCCATAAGTGATCATGTTAAGAGATCGGCTCCCTATATATGCACCTTTTTCAAATCCGAAACAGGTATAACACTGAACCAGTACATAACAGGATACAGGATAGAAAGAGCCAGGGAAATGCTTTCAGATCCTATCAGCAAGATTACAGATGTAGCATCCAGGGTAGGATACAATGATGTAAACTATTTCGGAAAAATTTTTAAGAAGGTAACGGGAATGTCCCCCTCAGAATACAGAAACAGCATATCATCACCCATGGATACAGATGACGGGAGAAAAGAGTCATGAAGAAGGTATACGGAAATACCACATCAATACGTAAAAAGCTTTTGAGATCCTACCTTCTTCTTGTTACCGTACCTACCTTACTGATAGCTGTTTTTATCTATACCTCCATAATCGATCTTCTGGTCAATGACTCGATTTCCTCTGCCTTTGCCCTGTCCAAGCAGGGTGCGTCGGCACTTGAAGCTCTCCTTGGATCGGTTTCAACAGCTTCTTCATCCATAAAGGGAAATTCATATATCAGAAGGCTCTGCTCAGGCTCTCTTGACGATGAACAAAAAGAGGATCTTGTGAGGGACAATGCCTTTCTGAATGATCTTAACGAACAGTTAAAAGCAAATACCAGGGATACGGTCATCTCTTCCATTCATATATATACGGATCAGGCTCCGGCGGATCTTTATGACAACTGGCTTATAAAGGATTTCTTTCTTCCCACAAGTGAGACCAATGGCGTTTACTGGCACGGAATAATGAACTCTTCCTCAAAAACAGAGCTCTACTGTCCTCCCTTTTATCTCTCACATTCCGAAATAAATAATTACGGTTCGATAGCCTATATAGAACAGCTCTATCCCACAACGAAAATAGCCTCCACCTCCCCTTCCTATCTTGCCGTCTATATATCCTCCGAGAATATAAACAATATACTTAAACAGGATGTAGTGGACAATGAGGGAGTTTCCTATATAATAAACGAACGTCAGTCAATTGTGGCAAGCTCGGATGCAGCCCTTGCCGGAGCATATTTTATGGACTATGATACGGCACGCTCTCTTTCATCCGCAGGCGAAGGATATACCACAAAGAACGTAATGGGTCAGAATGTATACGCTACAAGCTACAGACTCGGAAATACCGACTGGTATATGGTGAGCGTCATACCTGCAAAGCCTGTCCTTTCCAAAGGAATTAAGGTTATAGTTACCTTTTCACTTATATACATTCTAACCTTCCTGATAGCCTTTTATCTTTCCTTCAGGGTAGCAAGATCCATTACAGACAGACTCTCTACCATCAACGAACACATGCTTTCCGCACGTATGTCTCTTCCCGTACGTATAGCAGATCCGACAGAGCACGATGAGATAGGAGAGCTGACGGATTCATATAATTATATGGCGGAACGCCTCAGTATAATGAGCAAAAGAGAGAGGGAAACAGCAGAGGAATTGCGCATATCCGAGATAAGGGCCCTTCAGGCGCAGATCAATCCCCACTTTCTTTATAATACAATGGATATGATCAGCTGGCTTTCCCAGACCGAACAGAGTGATAAGGTCACAGAAGCCATAAGGACTCTTTCCGACTTTTATAAGCTTACCCTCAGTAAGGAGACAATGACAAATTTAGAGTCAGAGCTTTCGCACGTAAAGCTTTATATTAATCTCCAGAATATGCGCTATGAAGGAAAGATCGGACTTATAGAGGATATTCCCGATGAAATGCTCTCTATCCCCCTTCCAAGACTTACCCTTCAGCCCATAGTGGAAAATTCCATCCTTCATGGAATTCTCGAAACCGAAGGAAAGCAGGGAACGATAGTGATAACCGGATGGATAAATGGCGATGATGCCATAATCCTCATCTCAGATGACGGAGTAGGTATGAACGAAGAGACTCTCAAAAACATACTCTCCGGAAAGGATCAAAAAACGACGGGTACGAACATAGCAGTGTTCAATACCCATCGCAGACTTCAAATGATATACGGACGCTCCTACGGGCTTACCTACCGTTCGGAGATAGGTAACGGTACCGAAGTGGAGATCCGTATTAAGAGATCGCTCTGATTCCTGTCAGTCAAGGTGAAACAGTACCGGAAGGTCTATGCTTACCGGGCTGTTATCAGGATTTGTTTCCATTATATCTGCCATGAAATCCCACCACTTTCTGTTTATGGCTGTATCGGCACTCCTGCTCCAGAGCTCCTCATCCTCAATCTCTATATATCCGAAAAGAGTAAGTGTCTCCTTATCAAGACAGATGGTGTAATTCTTCCCGCCATGCTCATGGATCATATCTATCATTTCGGGCCAAAGCTCATTATGCCTTTTTTCATACTCTTTTTCCTGTCCGGGATAAAGTTTCATTTTAAATGTTTTGATCATAAAATGCCTCCTTCTTATATATAAATTCTTTAAGATTATTCATAACCCCACCCGCATTTTGGCAGATGCGGATGAGAAAAAGCTCTGCGCTGTATACGGGAGATCATCCGCCTATCTGGCAATATAAACCTGTATTTTGGGATATCATGTCCCTGAATCCCTCCATCTGTTCCATTGAAGGTCTTTTGGCATCTCCCATAGGGTAATCCCTTCCAAGACCCTTATATTTATCCTCTGCGAAGTTATGATAAGGCAGTATATCTATCTCATCAACTCCCGGAAGTGAATCGGCATAACGCGCAATTGCAAGAAGCTCTTCCTTCGTATCATTGAACCCCGGAACGACGGGAACACGGATTATGAGATGCACCTGCCCGCTCTCTGCTATCCTCCTTGCATTCTCAACCATAAGGGTATTTTCCTTACCGCACCATTCCTTATGCTTCATCGGATCCATATGCTTGATATCCATAAGATAGGTATCAAGATAGGGCATTATCTTTTCTATCGTCTCATATTTTGCGTATCCCATACTCTCCATGGCAGTATTTACTCCGAGAGCCTTTCCTGCCTGAAGAAGTGCTGCGGCAAATTCCGGCTGCAGAAGGCTCTCCCCGCCCGATAATGTCAGACCGCCCTTTGATCTGCTGTAATAGGGCATATCACGTCTGACCGTCTGCATAACCTCGCCTACAGTGACTTCTCTTCCGTATACCCTTGATCTGCCGGCAAGGACCATGGTCTCTGTTTCAAAGCTTTGAGACTCGGGATTACAGCACCAGCGGCAGCGCAGTGCACATCCCTTCAAAAAAACTATCGTTCTTATACCTATACCGTCATGTATCGAGTATCTCTGTATATCAAATATTCTTCCCTTAACCTTAAGGTAGCTGTAATCTTCCATATATTTTCTTCCAAACAGAGACGCTTACCTGTAAAGTCCCTGTTCTGTCCTTCTTATGATATCATCCTGAAGTGATTTAGAAAGTGTTGTAAACAGTGCTGAATAACCGGCAACACGCACAACAAGTCCCGCATATTTTTCAGGATGAGCCTGGGCATCAAGAAGAGTCTGTCTGTCTACGACATTAAACTGCATGTGCATACCCTTCTGATCAAAGAAACCTCTTACGAGTGAGATGAAATCTTCGAGATCCTTTTCTGTGCTCATGGCTGTAGGATGTATCTTCATATTGAAAAGTGTACCGTTGGATGCATCTGCATGGTCGAGCCTTGCAACCGAATTACAGGAGGCTGTAGGTCCGTGAAGGTCATAACCGCTTGTAGGTGATACTCCGTCCGCAACAGGCATATGCGCAAGTCTTCCGTCTGCTGTAGCTCCTGTCTGGGCTCCTAAGGGTACATTTGCAGATACGGGATAGAGTCCTGCCTGGAATATTCCTCCGCGGGGGTTCTTATAATCCGGCAGAGGCTTTGTATAATAATACGCAACCTCCCTTGCTATAGAATCTACTTCATCTATATCATTTCCGTATTTGGGAAGATCTATGATGGCATTTCTGATATCTTCATAATGCTTCTTTTCTTCGGCGGGAAGCTCCATTGTCATAACGCTTCTGATAACATTTTCAACTACATCTGAGGTAACATTCTCTCCCCTGCTCTCAAGAGTCTTAACAACCTGCATTGCTGCTTCTTTTGCCGTGATCTCGTCAAAGCCCTGTCCGTAGTTCATCTCGATGGCCTTGGCAAGCTCAGAGAGTGTGAACCTCTTATCCTCAAAAACAAGCTTCTTTACTGTGTAGAGCGAATCACAGACATTGGCGATACCAAAGCCCTGAGGTCCCGTAAAGTTATAGTGCGCACCACCCTGCTGAAGAGGGATTCCCTTACTGATACAGTCATCTATAAGACAGGATTCAAACGGCAGGGGACATCTCTCTGCGTGTGCGCGGTCTATTGCGTTATCGGCATTGACAAGAAGAGCGATATTGTAATCCATCTGTTTCTTATAAGCTGCCTTAAATTCCTCATAGGAGGTTATACTGCTTATATCTCCGGTCTGTATACTTGCTACCTCTCCGTTATCGATTCCGTTAGTAAATACCATTTCAAGGGGACGGCACATATTAAAGAATGCCGCATCATGCCAGCCGTCTTCCTTACCCGGAACATGAGGCTCAACGCAACCGATTATTGCGTAATTTCTTGCATCCTCGATAGGTATTCCCCTGTTCTCCATTGAAGGTATTATTATCTCGTCATTATAATAAGCAGGGAATCCGATCCCTGTACGTGTTACCTCTGCGGCACGGATGAGAAGCTCCTTTGCCGAACCGTTCCATACTCTTATGGATATGGAGGGCTGTGGAAGGAAAACATGCTTGGTTGCGTCAAGACACATAAATGAAAGATCGTTTGTTGCGTCTCTTCCGTCCTTTGTCTGTCCACCGACTATGAGATTCTGGAAAAGTGAATATCCGGCAAATCCCTCTGCACTTCCCGCGTCACGGCACTTGTTCAGATCATTAAGCTTAACCCATACGCAGTCGATAAGCTCCTGGGCATATTCTCTTGTAAGGATCCCCGCATCTGTATCCTTTTCGTAAAGAGGATACATATACTGGTCAAAACGTCCCGGAGATATGGAATGTCCCGAGGACTCTATCTGTATCGTCTGCTGTACGAACCAGAACGCCTGAAGTCCCTCCTCGAAGGTACGGGCAGGATGCTCGGGAACATGCCTGCAGGTCTTTGCGATCTTAAGAAGCTCTTCCTTCCTCTTTGAATCTGTCTGGGATGCTGCCTCTTTCTCCGCAAGGTCTGCATATCTGTGTGCATAGTCTATAACAGCCTGACAGGAGATTATCACAGCCTCCAGAAATCTCCTCTTATCTCCGTAATTGGGGTCACAGAACTTAACGTTTGAAAGCTCTTTCGCAGTCTGCGCCATTATTCCCTCAAGTCCTTCATAGATAACCCTGTCATAGTGAACATTGACATGACCTACACCGTTATAATAATAGTTTCCCGGTGTAAAGAAGTTATGATCCATGGCCCTTAAGGTCTCCGGAGCCATATATGAACGGGCCAGCTCGCTTGTTGTCTTGCCCTTCCAATAGGGATTTACCTTCCTTAACCTCTGCTTTGTCTCTTCGGAAATGTAGAAGGGATCCGATGAACGATGCTCGACCGTATCAAACTCCGCCTCCAGCCATTCATATGAAAATTCGGGATATGTCTGGCATCCTCTGGGGGCAAGTGTCGTACTTCCCACAATAAGCTCTCCCGGACGGATCACTATGGGAAGTCCGTTAAGGATGTGACGGAAAGCGATAGCCTTCCTTGTCACTATCGGAAGTCCCTCTGTCTCCTTAAAGGATTCTGTTATAAGCTCTGCTCTTGCGGCCTCGATCTCAGGCATCTTTGCAAAAAGATCAGCCACAAGTCTGGTTATTCGCTCTGTTTTAGCTACCGGTGTACTGTCAAATGCTCTCATATTGTACTCCTTTTTCTGATTTTAATTAACTGTGATCCCCGGATCATTGCGCAGAATATATCACCTCTATATTCTTACTCCTGAAGAAATCGGTCCAGGCCGCATCCGGTTCCTTATCGGTTATTACCGCATCTATCTTGTCAAATTCACATATAAATGAAAACTCAGTTTTATCAAACTTTGTAGAGTCAGCCACTAAATATACCTTCCCTGCGGAAGCTATCATCGCCTGTTTGGTTCCGGCGGTTTCATCATTTCCGTCTGTGATCCCCTGATCCATCGATGCGCCCTTGCAGGATAAAAAAGCTTTATCTACATGATAGGATCTTAGTGTCTCTGCTGTTTTCCATCCGCATAATGACATTGTTCCGGGCTTTAGAAATCCTCCGGTGGAAATTATGTCCCATCCTGTTACATCTGAGAGCTCCAGAAGATTTTCTATGGAATTGGTTATTACCGTCAGATGCTTCATCTGCTTTATCTTTCTTGCAATAAAGACAGATGTTGTGGATGCATCCAGAAATATATGATCATTCTCTCCTATCTCCCTGCTCACAAGCTCTGCTATCCTCTGCTTTGCTGCGGGATTGACACGTCTTCTCACATTAAACGGAAGCTCAAGGACATTCGTCTCGTTTAATACTGCTCCACCGTAACTCTTAGTTACATGTCCCTCTTCCTCAAGCCTGTCCAGATCCCTTCTTATCGTTTCCTCGGATACATCGTATTCACGGCTTAATTCACTGACTACTACCTTTTTGTCTTCATGTATTTTTTCTAATATCAGATTTCTTCGTTCTGCTGCAAGCATAATTATTACAAGAACCTCATAAGCTGATCGGACGGCCTTGCTATCACCGACTCATCAAGGAACATTCCCTTATCTCCCGCTGCCCGTTTTGCGGCATCTATCGCTGCCTGAACTGCGGACACGCTTCCCGTGATGGTCATATAGCTTTTACCGCACATTCCCTTTGCAAGTCTTAACTCCATCAGTTCAACGATGGCGGTTTTGGCTGCTATATCGGCTGCAACTATCATAGCAGCCACATCATAGGTCTCAAGCACTCCAAGTGCATCTATTTTTTCCGGCTGTGACGTTCCATATATCGCAGGAAAGATCGATTCGTGAGGATTACCGAGAACAAAGGTGTCGATAACCTTATCCTCATATGTCTTTGCTGCTCTTTCTACGGAAGCGCGTACAGCTGAAAGCTCTCCCGATATAAGTATCACGAATTTTCCGGGACAGGTGGTTTCAGCCTGAATAAGCTCTACGCTTGCTGCCTTTGCCATGTCATCCGCTGCCTTAAATCCCGTTGATACTGTTGTACACTCCACCATACCGATCGCTTTAGCCACGGTTATGCTTCCCTCCTTACGATCACTATTTCTTTATCATAAACATTATCTACCACGCCATCTATTGACGAATGAATTCCTACCGAAAGTCCCTCTGCGGGCTCACCTATGAGCTGTCCCTTCTTAACCTGATCGCCCTTTGAAACGACCGCTCTTGCAGGTGCTCCGATATGCTGGCTTAAGGGTATCCTTACTTCTCTGATATCATGGGGCTTTTCATCAAGGGGAGCCTTGACATCGTATTTTGTAAGTCCCAATCTTGACGCAAGCCTGTGAACCGGAACCTTCTTATACTCCCTATCCGGATCTACGGGAGCCGATTCGGGATTGCCTGCAGATATACCTGCTTTTCTGAGTCCTGCCTTAAATTCCTGGATTATGGTCTTTGGTGAAAGTCCCTGGGGGCAGGCATATTTTTCACAGATACCGCACCCGCTGCAGTAAGCCGCATTCATAAATACGCTCAGATCACTTACGTCCTGATTGGCCACTGCCCTCATTATCCTGTGAGGCTCTATCGGATGACCGAGAGCGTGTCTTGAACAGAGATCTGTACAGGTCCTGCACTGACAGCAGGCCGATGAAGCTCTTCTTCTCTCTACATCAAGATTCTTATCAAGCTTCATTATTACAGGATGATCCCTGCCAAGAACTATTATCGCGTTCGTAGTCTTTTTTATTACCGTGTCAGAGTCTCCCCTGAATCCCATCATAGGACCACCCATGAGATATACAGGATCCTCTACGGTAACATCTCCTGCTAACTTTACTGCCTCTTTAACTGTAGTTCCTATGGGAAGTCTTAAGGTTACGGGATCCGTTACCTCACCTACTATGGATACAAGCTTATCCGTAACAGGCTCTTCCTTATATACGGCCCTGTAAAGGTTGTACATAGTCTCTACATTATATACAACGACATTCTCCTCTGCCGGTATCCCTCCGGGTCTTATGACACGTCCGGTTGCCTCATATATCAGTATGACCTCGTCTCCCATGGGGTAAGCCGGGGTAACCTTTTCCATCCTTACCGAATCATAATCCTTAAGAACACCCTCGAGTGCTTCGATTGTCGTAACATATTCACTTTTAATCCCGATGACCGCTTCCTTTGCGCCAAATATCTGCCTTACCTCGTCAAGCATACCTACTATTTCCCTTGTATGCTCAGCCAAGAGCTGACGATGAAGCTTTAAAAGAGGCTCACATTCCACACAGTTAAGTATAACAGTGTCAGCCTTGTCGGTCATCTTGGCATAAGATGGGAAACCGGCACCGCCGGCTCCCACTACACCATATTCTCTTGCTATCTTTTTAATCTCTTCCAGCTGCATGGATTATATATCCTGACCCTCGTCTATTATTCCTACTATTGCCGCATCAACCGGTGCATCCTTCATATCACACCCTATCCTTGCGGCAGAACCCTGTGCTACAAGTACCTTCTCACCTATACCGGCGCCGATGATATCTATCGCAACCAGATCATTGCCGTCCGCCTTCATGGATGCTTCAGGGCGGACTATCATAAATTTATTGCCGACGAGTTTCTCACTTTTTCTTGTGGAAAAAATACTTCCAATTACTTTTCCGATTATCATGATCCCTGCTCCTATTGGTAATCATGTCGCTATTTATATAGCAACTTCAAAACCATAACAATATATGCTCATACCTGTTATGGCAAAATATGGTAAAGCATGATAATGACTTATCAGATATCGATCTCAGCCACATCTCCCTGTCTTACCTGACAGGCATTAGCCTCATCCGTATCGATATGCATCTCGAGTGAGAAGGAAGGATGTACGCGGATCTTAACATGATCAAGTACTGCGCCTCTTTCATTTCCCATCTTTACCGATACATAATCACCGTCTTTAAGTCCTGCTGCATTTGCTTCCTCAGGTGTCATATGTATGTGCCTTGCGGCAACGATACATCCCTCATTCAGATACAGTACACCTTTGGGACCAACAAGGGCGATCGGAGCGGAACCTTTGATATCCCCCGATTCCCTTAGCGGAGCATTGACACCCAGAGTTCTGGCATCTGTGGCTGATATCTCAACCTGTGATGCCTTACGGACAGGTCCTAAGATCCTTACGTTTTCGATGGCTCTCAGCTTTAATCCAACTATTGTACACTGTTCATTAGCCGCAAACTGTCCGCCCATAAGATCCTTCTTCTTTGTAAGCTTATATCCCGGTCCAAACAGAGTCTCCACATCCTCCTGTGTAAGATGGATATGTCTTGCGGAGACTCCGACCGGAACCGTCATCTTAGGTTTACTGACCTTCTGAGTGTTTAGCGCCTGCAGTACGGCTCTTGTGATCATTTCAACATTATTGTTGTCCAATGAAACCACCTCCTGCAACGTTAAATTACTTTACCTTGGGAAGGATCATCTCAACGTCGTTGTGAGGTCTGGGGATAACGTGTGTAGCTATAAGCTCACCAAGTCTCTGTGCTGCATTGCTTCCTGCCTCTACTGATGACTTAACTGCTCCTACATCTCCACGTACCATAACTGTTACAAGTCCTGATCCGATCTTCTCTGTTCCGATCAGTGTAACGTTTGCTGCTTTACACATCTGATCTGCTGCCTCTATAGCTGCAACAAGACCTCTGGTTTCTACTAATCCTAATGCTTCAAGTGACTGTGACATTTTTCTTTCCTCCTTTTGTTACAGGCAATTTCTATCCTCTATCCGGATAACTCTTTATGCCTTTTTGTTGTTTTATATTAGTTAGTCTTTGTTTAGCTGTTCCTTCAGGTTGAAATCCGGCGGATCCTGGCCAAGCATCTTATATTCCTGCTTCTTGGCCTGATCTTTTCCCTTGAAACGACTGGCTGATATGGCCACGATCCTTTGTATCTCCGAATGCGGATTGGCAAGTATACCGCTTGCGACAGGCTTCTTTATTCCATTTGAGGAGCCTGCCTCCAAAGCCTGTCTGACCGCTTCGACTTCTCCCTCGATTACCAGGGTCACAAGCCGTCCTCCAAGCTTTCTTTCCCATGTTGCAAGTTCAACATTTGCTGCCTTGCACATGATGTCAAGCACATCTATGGCCGCTACCACTCCTGAAATTTCAATAAAACCATATGCATTCATATCTTAATCTTATCCTTATCCGGATCACTCCTTAAACTGTGGCAATATCATCTCTACATCATTGTGAGGTCTGGGGATCACATGTGTTGCAACCAGCTCGCCTAATCTGCCTGCAGCCTGTGTGCCTGCTTCAACAGCTGCCTTTACGGCTCCGACATCACCTCTTACCATAACTGTTACAAGTCCTGATCCGATCTTTTCCGTTCCGATCAGTGTTACCTCTGCAGCCTTTGTCATGGCATCTGCAGCCTCGATAGCTGCTGTAAGACCTCTGGTCTCAACCATTCCCAACGCTTCTAATGAATGTGACATGTTTTTATCCTCCTTTTTTAACTTTTATCCAATGCGCTGATCTTCAGCATTTTTTCTGTGTCTTCTGTAGGATTGGGTATCACATGGGTACATACGATCCCGGTAGTTGCTTTTGCGACCTCCTCCGCCGCTGCCATGGCCTCCTTCACGTCTGCCACGCTCCCGCGGAATTTGATCGTTACCAGAAGCGGGACCGGAAGCTTTTCGGCATTGGCGGGCTTGTTCTTATCAAATATCTCAAGAGTAACATTCCCTGCCTTGCATCCTGCATCCGCCGCAAGAAAAGCGCAGACAAGTCCGTATACCTCCAAAAGCCCTACCGCATTTCCTCTTTTATCCAAATCTTTGTCTCCCATTTGCTGCTACCCTTTATTTATTTACTACTGCTATCTTAAGTCCCTGCATTGACAGATTTGTCTTAAGTGCTTCGTTTATATCATTTAACGCAAATTTATGAGTTATAAGCTCGGTTATCGGAAGTCCGATGCCCTTTGCCCTCTTTAAGAAATCAAAGGTCGTACCGTAATCACGGAGTGTATATACCCATGATCCCACAAGATTGATCTCCTTTGAGCAAAGATCAAAGTGAGGATTGATGGTCGCATCTCCTCCGTTTACGAAGAATCCGAGTTCGCAGAGTCCTCCGCCGTTCCTTATGAACTTATAGATATTTGCATGTGCATGGGGATTACCCGTGCACTGGAATGCAAAGTCTGCCAGATGTCCTCCGAATGAATCGGCAACTGCCTTCGTAAGTGCTTCGATTCCCTGATGGTCATTAAAGTTTACTGTATGACTTGCGCCAAGTCTCTTTGCGAATTCAAGACGCTTGGGATTTCCGTCTACTGCGGTTATGTTCTCTATACCCATTGTGCGAAGAACCGCTATGCAGAGAAGTCCTATGGGACCACATCCCTGTACTGCCACTCTGCTGTTGAATCTGAGTATTCCTGTAGTCTTTGCTCTCTCTACCGCATGAACGAGTACGGCACTTGGCTCTATCAGTATCCTTGAATCAAGATCAAGGTCGCTTACATTAAATACGGTCGAACCGCCTCTTATAAATATATAGTCCGAAAACCATCCGTTCAGATGATAATCATCATCGGGAAGAAGACCGTATACATCAGCATCTCCCACGTTCTGCTTGTTCATATCAAACATTGTTATATCAGGATCATCCTTAAAGATCATACAGGTAACAACCTTATCTCCTATATGAAGATCCTTTCCGGCTGAATCCTTTTTTACATTCTTTCCCATCTTTACTATCTCACCTGTTCCCTCGTGTCCGAGTGCAACAGGGATAAGTCCGAAGGGATCACGTTTAAACTCATGAGCATCTGTTCCGCAGACCCCACAGCCTTCCACTTTAACAAGAATATCATCATCCCCTACCTCGGGTATGGGATATTCCTTTACTTCAAATCTTTCCTTTTCTACAAGTACTGCCACATGTGCCGTCTTGGGAACGGTACCTGAAGAAGCGCCTGAATATGAAGCCTGTGAATAGCTGCCCGTGACACCTGATCCACCCATCTGGTTCAGGATCTGCTTAACTATAAGCTCGACATCTCTTTCATTTACTGCCATGTTTTCACCTCATTTCATGTGATTCTTTCATTTATCTGTTACCTTATGCACAGACTGTCTGTCATTACGCAGCGTCTGCGCTTGGTGAAGGTTGAAGCACAGGTAAGCCCTTCCCCTGTTCTTGATGCAATGGTAAATGTAGGATATCCTTCTCCTCCAAATCCCAGGGCCGCATAACTTGGTCCGTTCTTAACAAGGATAGCTGTGTCAAGAGCCCTTGCATACTCGGTTATCCTGTCCACATTCTTTGAGTGGATATGTGCCGAGTGACGGTTTCCGTGCTCAAGCCATACAGATGTCTCCACGCCTTCTTCAAAGGTCTTTACTCTTACTACGCCAAGTATCGGCATCATAAGCTCTGTCGTTATAAGAGGATGCTCCTTGGGGCCCTCAAATACTATACATCTTATATCGGGTCCAACCTCTACTCCTACCATGGAAAGCAGGGTTCTTGCATCTCTTCCCACGCACTTACGGTTCAGAGAACCCTTAGGTGTAATAACTGTAGCTGCAAGCTTATCCTGCACCTCTTTGCTTGCAAGATAGCATCCGTTTTCGGTGATGAAATAATTCATAAGCTCGTCGCATATGCTGTCTACTGCAACTACCTCTTTCTCTGCTATGCAGGGAAGGTTGTTATCAAAGGTACATCCGTTTACTATATCTCTTGCCGCTTTCCTGACATCAGCCGTCTCATCCACAAGTGCAGGGGGATTTCCGGCTCCGGCACCTATTGCACGCTTTCCGGATGATAATACCGCCGTTACTACTCCGGGGCCTCCGGTTGCTACAAGAAGAGGTATCTTAGGATGCTTCATCATTATGGAGCTTGTCTCAAGTGTGGGATTCTCAACCGTACAGGCTATGTTGTCCGGTCCCCCCGCTTCAAGAGACGCTTCATTTATCATGTTTATGGTAAATATCGTTGTCTTTTTTGCATTGGGATGCGGGTTGAAGACCACGGTATTTCCTCCGGCTATCATACCTATGGAATTACATATTACAGTTTCCGAGGGGTTAGTTGCCGGTGTTATCGCGCCTATAACACCGAAGGGTCCCATCTCAACAAGCGTAAGTCCTCTGTCTCCTGACCATGCTGTTGTAGTGATCGCCTCGGTTCCGGGAGTCTTATCGGCTGTAAGCTTATGCTTTAAGATCTTATCGCCCACGTTACCCATTCCGGTTTCGCTGACACCCATATTTGCGATTATTTCAAGGTTCTCGTTTGTCTTGCGTCTTATTGAGGAAATTATCTTTTCCCTCATATCAAGGGTCATGTCACGCACCTGCTTCTGTGCCTTTTCGGCAGCGGCGATCGCGTCATTCATATCGGTGAAAACACCGTGCATGCCCTCTACCGACCCGTTTATCTGCAGATCGGCCATTACCTTTTGTACTATTTCATGCACCAATCTTTCTTCCATGTCCACGTTCGATTCCTCCTATTTGCCTAAAGAAGCCAATACCTTCCTGGTTATTTCGGAGATCAGTTCATCATTACTCTTTCCGGATACCTCTGAAGTGCAGTTTCCGCAGTTATGGCAGTTTGCCTTGCCCTTGTTAAGACAAAGGTCTGCAGGATGACGTCCGGGAAGACCCATCTGACGACGTATCTCATAAAGTCTCTGAACTGTTGCCTGATCGAATTCCTTGGGTCCGCCAAGCTGTTTTGCCTTATATAAAAGCTCTGCGTAGAATTCAACCGACTCCATCTTATGATATGCGCTGAGAAGATCTCCTGCCCATGTGAGTGCTCCGTGGCTCTCTAAAAGCACTGCGTCAAAATGCTCAAGATAAGGCTCTACCGCATCGGGGATCTCAGTTGTTGAAGGTGTTCCGTAAGGTGCGATGGGAACACATCCGAGAGATATGACTGCTTCCGGCATGATAGGCTGTGTAAGCGGAATGCCTGCGATCGCAAATGCTGTTGCGAAGGTGGGATGTGCATGTACTACCGAATTAACATCAGGTCTCTTTTCATAAACCCTCATATGCATTTTGATCTCTGATGAGGGACGGAAACCCTTGTTAGCCTGCAAAACGTTTCCTTTTGCGTCTACCTTACAGATAAATTCAGGTGTCATAAAGCCTTTGGATACGCCGGTAGGTGTGCATAAGAACTCATTATCGTTTAATTTAACCGATATATTTCCGTCGTTTGCAGCAACCATGTTACGATTGTAGATCCTTTTGCCTATGTCACAGATTTGCTTTTTAATTTCATACTCGTTTGGTGCCATTTCTTTTTTCCTTTCTTAGAATTTATTATAAAAGCCCGATCTTATGATCAAAAAACTGCTTTTATTTCGTATTTAAGCTTCGCTCAGATAATCAAGTATCTCCTTTACTCCCTTACCGGTTGTGGAATCAACAAAAAATATCTTCTTACATCCGGAGAGTCTTAACCATCTCTCTGCCCTGTCGGGATAGCCCTCATTCTTATCGATCTTTGATACTATTCCGATCACATCTCTGTTTACCATACAGGTTATATTGGGAGGAAACATTGAGTAAGGTTCCGTGGATGATATCACAAGTCCTACCACATCTGCCTCATATGAATAAAGCGCAAGGGCGGCGCCTAATCTTTTCACCTCCATATATTCACCGGGTGTGTCGATAAGAAGATCATAATAGTTTACATACTGTGTTTTCTGATATTCTATCTTTTCTCCCTTAAGTGCCTGTTTGAGTGTGGTCTTTCCTGCTTCACTCCTGCCCATAAGAACCAGTTTCTTCATAGTATCCTGCCTTTTATGTTCTGGTTATCGGGACCACGGTGTATCCGAGCTTATCCTGAACATACTCAAGTATTGCCTGTATGGAAGCCTCTACTGCCGAAACTGTTCCTGTTATTATAAGTGATCCCGAAAAGCGGTCCACAAAGCCGACTATGATATCGGCAGCCTTCATCGCAATGTCAGCCATTATTATAGCTGTCTCCGCAGGGCTTACCGTCATCACTCCAATCGCCGACTGGCTGTAATCAGTGTTGGGATCAAGCCCTAATTTTTCATATAATACAGCTCCGGGATTTGCTATTATGTGAGCCAGGGTTATCTGTTTTCCCGGAACAAGTTCCTGTATTATCCTTTGTTTTTCTTCCATATCCTTACCATCTTTACCTGTATTTCTTATCCTGTCATTCAAGTATTACAGACTGATATTAAAGTGCACTATGGACATTATACATAGGCAGATAATGAAAGTCAACAAGAAACCACATTTATTTATGTTGTTTTTATGGTATTTTTATGATTTTTTTGTTGTTTTTGTTGTTTTTAGGCTTTTGTTTGTGTATAATGGCATTATGAAAAAAATATCAATGGATCTTCATACACATACAGCGGCAAGCGGTCATGCAACCCATGACACCATCACGGACCTTGCAAGGGCAGCATCTAAGGCCGGGCTTTTGACACTTGGGATATCGGATCACGGACCTGCTACCCCTCTTGCCTGTGATGCGTCATATTTCAGGGGGCTTAAGCTTGCTCCGAAATTAAGATACGGTGTCAAAATGCTCTATGGGGCAGAGCTAAATATAATATCATCCGAGGGCGGGGTGGATTTGGAGGATTCTGTATTAAGAGAGCTTGATTATGCCTTTATAAGCTTTCATATCCCGACATTTACTCCCTTAACAAAGGAAGGAAATACAGATGCGATGATAGCAGCAATGGATCATCCAAATGTCCGTTTTCTGGGACATCCCGATGACTCGCGTTTTCCCTTAGACTACGAGAGACTTCTCAATGCGGCAAAGGCACATAATATCTGTCCCGAGATAAACAATGTTTCTCTTGCTCCCGGAGCCTACAGGGTTAACTGCCACGAGAACTGCTGCACTATCTTAAAGATATGCAGGAAATTATCACTTCCCGTGCTTCTCTCAAGTGACAGTCACGGAAGTGCCCATGTGGGGGATGTTTCCTATGCGGAAGACCTGATAGAGGGTATGGGGTTTCCTGACGAACTGATACTTAACAGAGCCTGAAGCATAAAAAAACGGACAGTTCAGAAATACTGAACTGTCCGTTTTATATCAGGCATATTATCTTGTTATGATATCTACGGGAACATCAAATATCTTAGCTACCTTGAGGATAGTATCAATATGTCTTCCCACAGCTGCTGCCATATGATGAGTCGGTCCCGCTTCACTCCATCTGTTGCAGAATTCCCTTGCTCCGCAGGTGAAACGCATTCTCATGTTGGTATCTCCGAATGTGAAGATAGGTCCTTCCTCATTGATACCCTCAGCAACAACAAACTTGAAATGTCCATCCTTATCCTGGGTTATTCCAAGATAGGTTATAGGGCCTGTGTAGGGATAGAACTGTGTCAGATATCCGCCGCCTGTCTTTCCATGGAAGATGGGAACGATCTTCATGGTAGGCTTTTTATCTGAAATATCGGCATCTCCCGATCCACTGTGACCTATGATACAGATATCTTCA
The DNA here is from genome assembly GCA_024687745.1 of Lachnospiraceae bacterium. Taxonomy (GTDB): domain Bacteria; phylum Bacillota; class Clostridia; order Lachnospirales; family Lachnospiraceae; genus UBA2868. The sequence continues at coordinate 6,914 of JAILEM010000222.1, read as the reverse complement.
TTGAAATCTATCGAATACATTTCGGAAAGCTGACCGGTACCGGAAATCGTCTTTAATATACCCATAGCCATGGAAACCTTGATGTCTCCCTCTACGGCACAGGCTACTCCCTGCTTTATCAGCATGGAGAATGCAGGTATGAGCATACTGTCAAGCACTCCCGCCTTGCCCTGTGCAAAGCCGTCATAATGAGATGCTACAAAGGCTATCTGCTCATCCTTTACCCACTGTTCGAAGGCAACAACATATTTTGCCATATCCCAGACCTTCTCTATTGTACCGCCACCCTCGATATCAAAGGTATCAAGTATATCCTGAGCCTTAGCCCTTATAGCGGTCTCATCATCGATATTGTCTGCGATCGCCCACATTTTTTCCCAGTCAAACTGCTTGGTATATAAATTCATCCTGTGGTAAAGATTTGTCTCGTCTATATAAAGGTCCATCATTCCGGGATAGGGACGACCTATCTGCGCAAGATTTGTATCGCGGAAACGACGGCGGACCTGAGCTGCACAACACCAGTCCTTTATTTCCTTTTCAACCTCGGGATCTCCTCCCTCTACAACTCCTGTTATGACCGCATGTCTCTTTCCCGCACGCTCAAGGTCAGCTACCATCTCACCTACGGCTCCGCAGGCATATAACTCTCCGAGCCATGTAGCAGTATCAGTGTTTGCGTAATCGGGAGCCTTTTTCTTCTGTACGTTCACAAGAACAACAGGAACGTTCAGATCCCTTACTGCGGGAAGCATGTTATAGGATGTTGCATAGGTAAGCAGCTGCATTATAACAAGGTCAACATCTGCAGCCCTGAACTTATCTCCTGCTGCCTGTGACATCTCCTTGGTCGTAACAAGACCTCCGTCGATTATTTCTACCGTATCGGGGATCATTTTCTTAAATTCCTTATACTGGCCTTCAAACTCGGGAACCAGTGACGGGAACTGCGGAAGATAAGCTCCCAGTGCGATAGAAAAAACGCCTATCCTGGCTTTTGTTTCTACTAACATAAATCCACCTCCAAAATATTAAATCGTTATAGATTACAGATAATAAACAGGCATATCATCTCCTATGCCAAAGGATTCATTTGGTTTTGCGTCTCTCTCAAGTATCTCTGCACTTGACTGATAAACGATCTTTTTTAACACTTCCTCATCGGGTGCTGCAATGACTGAAGTAACTGCCGCTTCCCTTGCCGGTGTTTCCTTAACCGCTTCTGCCTTTACGGCTACGGGTTTTACTGCTTTTGCCTTGGGGGCTGCCTGCTTTATAGCTGTTGCCTTAGCCGGAGCTTCCTTGGCTGCTGCCTTCTTTACTACAGGCTTAGCACTTCTGGTGGCCATATACTAATCCTCCTTCTGTTAAATTTATTAGATCAATTCCTCATATATCTTCTGACCCATATATCATAAAATAATCTCTGACAATAGAAAAAGAGTAATATTTTCATAAAATATGGCAAATATTAAACTGTATCCTCTCTGACCTGTTCTCTTCCTATATTTTTACTTATCTTTTTCATAAAGGAATTTTTCGGGAAGGGATACTTCGAATGCCTTTGCAAGGTCTCTGAAATTGTCAGGTGTTATGGTCTGTTTCTTTGACTGAGACATCGAAAGGACCTTTACAAGTATCTCTGCTGATTTTTCTATGGTATGCATAAGACCAAAGGTCGAATGGGCTCCCTCTCCGGCACAGAATATCCCGTGATGAGCCCAGATCGCCGCATCATATTTTTCCATAAGCCTGCTTGTTGCGATAGCGATCTCCTCGCCACCCGGAACCATCCATCCGACAACTCCCACTCCGTCGGGAAATACTACGGGACACTCGGTTGCCATTTCCCATAATTCTCTTGTAAACACCTCATCCTCAAGCGGAAGGACGAAGGTAAGAGCTATTATATTTGCGGGATGAGCATGATATATAACACGATATCTGCCATCTGTCATACGCTTCTTTACGGCATGATTCATAAGATGTGAAGGAAGCTCACTGGTGGGTTTTCCTCCTTCTACAAGTCCCCATTTAAGCTGATAATTCTCACCCTTATCATCGATCTGTATTATAGCAAGCGTTGCCTCGGGATCATCCTTTATATCCCTGAAAAATTTGCCGCTTCCGGTAACAAGGAAATATTCTCCTGCAAGATCGGGAACACTTGCCCCTATAGGAACAAAGGGGGAGTCATGTCTTAACCTGGGTGATATTATCTCAACCTCTTCGGGCTTTATACGATACGAAAGATTTCCTCCGTTACGCTCGTGCCACCCCATTCTGAATCCGTCATCTGCCATTCTGATGAAACCACGTACAAAAGTCATATCAAGTATTTTCATTTAGCCCTCTCCTTTTTTTGAATTGTATTATTTATTGTTTAATATACAGGTTACTGAACTTTCTGACCGGTCATTGTAATGTTCCTTATTCAAGGATAAATTTCATGACTACCGGATTATGATCGGAATAGGCAAATTCCGCATCTATATTTTTAAGGCTTGTAACCTTTACATTTTCGGAAACAAGAAATCCGTCAACTATTACAACCTTACAATCCGGTCCATACGCAACATCGCAGTTACGACAGGTTGCTATAAGCTCTTCATCATCATAGTCAAGGCACTGAACTATTCCATCAGGAAGAAGATTTACCGGGAAAGGCTGTGCCCATCCAAACTGATCCATGCTTCCGCTTCCAAGTAAAACCCCCGAATCACCGGTAAAATCATGGTTGAAATCCCCGCCACACACACAATAATTTCCTTTTTCATATTCCTCTGCCATATCTTTGGTAAGTTGTGTGATCTGCGAATTTCTGATCTTATCGCTTCCTCCGTATGCCGAACAGTGTACATTGTAAAGAACAAGCTCCTTTCCATTGTCCACAGGGATACGTGAAACGCTGTAACATCTGTCAAGGTCGACCAATTTCTTCAGATCTGTGGATATCTCAAGGCTTCGTCTAAGGGCTGATGTGATATCCATTTTACTGAAGGTGAGAATTCCCGAATTACATACACCATGTGGCTGGGTAAGAGGATACATAAGAAAAGCCGAATGAAAATTCTGTGAAAAAACATGCTCAAAGCCCGGAAATAAATTTATCATCTGCTCTCTCTGATCAACATGATAGCTTCTTGTTGAATCCGTATCGATCTCCTGAAGAAGTACAAGATCAGGCTCATAGGAAAGAAGCTTCTTTGCTGCCTTATCGATATTTGAAACAACCTCTTCCTTACTCTTTCCCCAGGACTCAGTCCCTCCGTCCATAAAGAATGTAAAATCGGGTGAATATGCTCCAAATCCACAGTTCTGTGTGACGATCGTATATTCCCTTCCCTCCTCTGCACCCTTTTCCATGGCATCACCCTGAGGATTTAGAGGAAGCCTGTCTTCTATCCTGTCATAAGAAAGGATCACATATAAAAGATATATGATCACGACCAGTAATATCGCTCCTATAACCACTCCTGCGATCTTTAATATCTTTTTTCCCATAACTCTTATCCAGCTTTCTTACTTTTCTTTATCAATCTGTCCGAATTACACATTCATTTGCGCAATAATTGTTGTAAAAGACTCCATGCGATCAATATGATAAGTATATTCCATCATTTAATTTTTAAGTATTTTCATTTTATCTTGATTGATTTTCTTTGTCAATGTTGACACAGACTTCCTATTTCTTGACAGAACTCTCTTTAAATCTTAAGCTATACAGCAAAGAAATAATACCGGGGCATTTTGGATGATCCCGGAAAAATCATGAAAAACGGAGGTAATCATGCCAAAAACACTAAAGGATGTTCAAATGATGATAAGGGATGAGGGGATTCAGATGGTAGACTTTAAGCTTACCGATATCGACGGACGCTGGAGGCATCTGACCATACCTGCTGAAAGGCTCACCGAAAGCACCATGGAGCATGGTATAGGTTTTGACGGGAGTAATTACGGTTATGCCCCTGTGGAAAACAGCGACATGGTTTTTATCCCTGTACTTGAATCAGCTGTCATTGACAGATATTCAAAGATACCTACACTGTCAATGATAGGAGATGTCTGTATAATAGACCTTCCCAAAAACAGACCCTTTGACCAGTACCCGAGAAATGTTGCCATAAGAGCTCTCGAATACATGAAGGAAACAGGCATTGCAGATCAGATGATAATAGGGCCCGAGTACGAGTTTTATCTTTTTGATGATGTAAAATATAATACCGATTACTACGATATGTTTACGAATATCCATACATCACAGGCTTCCTATGCATCGGGATATGATGATAACAATAACGGATATCAGGTTCTTCCGGGTGCCGGCTATCACAACTCACTCCCAACCGATATAAGAAACGATCTTCGAAGCCGCATGTGCTTATCCATGAAGGATTGGGGCGTTGATGTCAAGTATCATCATACCGAGGTCGGCGGAAGCGGACAGATGGAAATAGAGGTAGAGCTTGGTGATATGTTAAAATTAGCCGATGATACGATGTCGGCTAAATATGTTATTAAAAACGAAGCCGTTGCAGATGGCATTACAGCCACCTTCATGCCAAAACCCCTTGCCAATGAGGCCGGAAGCGGTATGCATGTTCATATGCTCCTGTTCAAAAACGGTAAGCCTGTATTCTACGATAAAAAGGGCTATGCCCAGCTTAGTGAAAAAGCCCACTGGTTCATGGGAGGGCTTCTGACACATGCCCGTTCTCTTTGCGCAATAACAAATCCCTCTACAAATTCTTATAAAAGGCTTGTTCCCGGTTTTGAAGCACCTGTTACCATAGGATACGCCATGAGCAACCGAAGTGCTGTCATCCGGATTCCGGCATATGCCAAAACCCCCGAGACCAAACGGTTCGAGCTTAGAAATCCAGATGCTACCTGTAATCCATACTATGCTTATGCTGCGATACTTATGGCAGGATTGGACGGCATCAAAAATAAGATCGACCCCCATGAAAACGGCTGGGGACCTTATGATTTTAATCTCTATACCTTATCAGATGAGGAAAAAGCAAAGCTGACAGGACTTCCCACAACACTGGATGAAGCAATAGCTGCACTTTCCAAGGATCATGAATACCTGATGGCGGGAGGCGTATTCCCCGAAAGACTTTTAGATCAGCTCACTTCCAGATATAAAAAGGCCTCAAATGCTATATCAAAGCTCCCTCATCCGATGGAGTTTGCAATGTATTACGATCTGTAAGACAAATATACACACATAAAAAAAAGGATGTCTGATCCTTTCGGAGCAGGCATCCTTTTTTTATTTTTCCCACGGTCTGTCAGGGTTTCCTCCCTTTGAGGGATCTTCATAGCGATATCTTTCAGGATCCTTTCCTATACTTCTGAAATATTCCTTTATAACCCTTTCATGCCCTATGTCATTTGGCTCATAGAAATGCTCATCCCTTATCCGATCCGGAAGATACTGCTGTTCTACCCAGTGATTCGCGTAATTATGGGCATACTTATATCCGACTCCCCGTCCGAGCTTAGCCGCTCCCTTATATGATGAATCCTGAAGATACGGCGGTATCGGAAGATTACCTGTTTCCCTGACTGTATCCATAACCTTTTCTATCCCAAGATAAGCAGCGTTCGACTTAGGTGCCGATGCGATATAGGCTGCTGCCTGTGCAAGGATTATCCTTCCCTCAGGCATTCCCACACGCTCTACTGCCACAGCCGCAGAAGCCGCAACACAGATCGCCATCGGATCTGCATTACCTACCTCCTCCGAGGCAGCTACCAGCATCCTTCTTGCTATATACTTAACATCCTCTCCCGCTGACAGCATCCTTCCAAGATAATAAAGTGCCGCATCAGGGTCGGAACCGCACATTGATTCTATAAAAGCGGCGATCGTATCATAGTGGTTATCACCCGTCTTATCATAGCGGATCGCCTTCTTCTGAATACATTCCTCGGCAACCTTAAGATCCACATGTATGACCCCGTCCTCACCCGGTGTTGTTGTAAGAACAGCCAGCTCTACAGCATTTAATGCAGCCCTTGCATCACCGTCAGCTATATCTGCAAGAAAATCCGCTGCCTCATCCGTTATCACAGCATTATATGATTTCACTCCCTTATCCGACTCAAAGGCTCTCTTTATAAGAGTCAGTATATTATCCTTAGAAAGAGGCTTTAACTCAAATATCCTCGAGCGGGAAAGAAGAGCTCCATTCACCTCAAAATAAGGATTTTCTGTCGTTGCCCCTATCAGGATGACCGTTCCGTCCTCAACATAGGGCAGAAGATAATCCTGCTGTGCCTTATTGAACCTGTGTATCTCGTCGATAAACAGGATCGTCTTTCGTCCGTATCCACCGAGATTTTCCTTTGCCTTTGCAACCACTGCCTCCATATCCTTCTTTCCGGCTATTGTGGCATTTACCTGATGAAAATCCGCAGAAGTAGTATTGGCTATCACCTTTGCAAGCGTAGTCTTGCCTACCCCGGGAGGTCCGTATAGGACGATCGAGCTTAGACGGTCTGCCTTTATCGCACGATAAAGCAGCTTATCCTTACCTGCTATTTCCTCCTGTCCGACCACTTCATCAAGGGTCTTAGGTCTCATCCTTGCAGCTAAAGGAGCTTCATTATCCTTACGGCTCTCGGCCATATAATCAAAAAGATCCATACTGTTACCTCTGTAATGTTATCTGAATAGTATATAGTACTATCATTATACCTTCTGAAAAACCTTAATCAAGTCTGTATGATCATATGATAACGTCTATACGTTTATTTTATTCTATCTTTCCATTCTTTTTTTTCTTATTTCTGCTATAATCAATTATAGTCATGTAACAGGGGAACAATAATTATGAATGATTATGATTCTTATCTGCTTTTATCCCGTGAAAGCTCATTAAAAACCGAAACAGCGGAAA
>JAILEM010000052.1 GCA_024687745.1 Lachnospiraceae bacterium | reverse complement strand
TTTTTTATCAGTCGGAGAAATCCCCCACCTGTCTCTAATTCCCTTTGAGGCGGGGTTATGACAAATACCCCGGATCATTATATTTTACTGTATGTTTTGGTCAGCAATTTCTTGAATAAAATCCATGTTTTGATATAATATCCCATCTTTGACAGCCTAAATGCGAGAAAAGCCAGTAGTTAAGCGGACTTCTCGCATTTTATAATGAGTAAAAGTGTAGCTATATCTAACTATTTTGGGGGGATTATGAAATGGTCAATCTTCGTCTCCGAAAGCCGGAGGAAAGCACCTTAGCTCTTGAATAGAAAGAGTGTGTAGCACTCTAATCCTTAATTCGGGCTTAACTGTTTTTTTAATATCCCGGTTTATTAGTCAAGGCCACAGCCACTACGTGGTGCCGCATAGCGGCAGCCTTGACGAATGATCCGGGATATTATAAGGATGATCAAGCCCGAATTAAGGGAATTTTCGGCCTTTGGCCGCATATCCGGCAAAGAGAAAATCTCCTTTTAGAAGAAAGTTGTGGTTTATAAATAACTATCTTTTCTTTGATTCACGAATCAATTTTTTAATATTTACATCCGTGATTATCTCATAGTCTGTACGGAACCCACATGCAGCATGAAGGTCGTCTGTCAGGTCGGTACGTGTATAAGCTGGATTATATCCGAGTTTATCACCTGGACGGTGCATTTTCATATCCCGTATTGTTGTTATTATCTCCTCGACCGTATATTTCTCACAAAGTTTCTTTTCAAGTATCCGATATACAAACAACGAGATGAAGCATGTGAGGAAGTGTGCCTTTATCCGGTCTTCCCTCTGTAGATAAACCGGACGCGCTTTGAATTCCGTTTTCATGATACGGAAGCATTCCTCTATCTCCCAGCGTTTCTTGTTGATCCTGATTATTTCGTCAATCCCCATTTCATCAAGATTAGTGCAGACAGCATAGAAGCCGTCGTACTTTGCTTCTTCTTTGATCAGGTCAGTATTGAGATAAGGTATTTCTACTTTGCATACTTCGCCTTCCTCAGTCATGGTATCTTTTGCTATGAAGCGGTGAGGGTCATTTTGATTTTTGGGCCGTTGTTTGTACTTACCGCTGTCTATGAGCTCCTGTGCGCGGTCTATCTGTCCCTGGCGTATCTTTGACTGATAGTTCCTGTACTTGATTGAGAATGAAACTATGAGATGCTGCTCGAGAGGCGTTGCCCCCTTTTTTAGCTTACGTCCGGAAAGATCTTCTTTTATCCAGCGGTCTTTGTAAAAGATTTCATCATAGAATTCGTTTTCATCAAGCTCATTTATGTTGTATGTTTTCTCGCTTCCGATCAGATGCCATCCTTCGGGATCAAGAGAGAACTCTTTTAAGTATTCAGGCAATTGTTTTACGGACTGGGTCGTGATAAAACTCCTTAACCGTTCTCCATTGATAGATTTATCATTGAACTTACGGTTGGTTTTGGAAGACAGACCTGCATCGGTGCAGACGATGATCTGATCAAGACCATAGTCGCTTAGTATCTTCTTTTCAAGAGGTTTAAGGGTAGGCTGCTCATTCCTGTTACCGGGATAGATATCGAAAGCAAGTGGTATGCCGTCGTGATCCATGAACAGTCCCATGCCGACGATGGGGAGCGGCTGATTCTGTTTGCTCTTACCGTAACGCCTCAGGTCATCAGCTTCCTCCAGCTCAAAATAATAGTTGGTGCAGTCATAATAAAGAATGTCGCTCCTGCGCTCTATAACCTTTTGACTGTTCTTGTAAAGTTCAGATTGGATGAAGTCATTCTCCTCGGCAAGTACTGACAGGGCGCGATATATATCATGCAGTTCAAAAGAAGGTGCTTCAAGAAAACATGCAGCCTGCTTATTTGAAGCAAGTTTTGATGATGGATACAGGATCCTGGTGTAAACAAGCTTTGACAGAATATCATTAAGATCATACTCGAAGAGATGCCTTGAGCTTATTGTCTTACATATCTTATCAAGACCAAGGCTGTAGTAGACCTTCTGGAGAAACAGATACCCACAGTTGTATGCCTTCTGTTCTCCTTTTTTGATAAGCTTGGAAGGAGAGTAGCTTACGATTATCTCTTTCTGCTCCTCATACTCTTTTCGGTTTAATTCATCGACGTATTCCTGCGCCCAGACATAAGGATCTTTCCCGCCTGCCTTAGCACGCACTTCCTGAATGTTTCCAAGCTTTTCGACTGTAATGGTTGTTACAGTGCCGTTCTTTTTCCTGATTGATTTCTGAACATAAAATGAAGCAGAATTCTTTGATTTAGTTATACCTAATTTCATAATGATCACCCTCCTGCCCTCATTATATCATAAAACGCTACAAAAAGCTACATAAATATACATAAAATTTGACAAAAAAATACAGGCTTTTCAAGGCCTGCGAGTGATTTTTGTTTTATTTAGCTGTCAAACTTCCGAGTGTCTTCTCCTTTTCCCGAAAAGGGATCCTTTCCAAAAACAGGAGGGGAAGCCCACGGGCTGAGATCATCGTTCCAGCTGTCGGTGATAATGGCGATCAGAAGAATAGAGTCTTCTTTGGTATTTTGTTTTATAAGCT
>JAILEM010000051.1 GCA_024687745.1 Lachnospiraceae bacterium | reverse complement strand
AGCTTATAAAACAAAATACCAAAGAAGACTCTATTCTTCTGATCGCCATTATCACCGACAGCTGGAACGATGATCTCAGCCCGTGGGCTTCCCCTCCTGTTTTTGGAAAGGATCCCTTTTCGGGAAAAGGAGAAGACACTCTTCATGGTCTTATAAACGAGATCCTTCCCTCTGTCTCAAAAAGCCATGGTCTTTCTGATCAAACCACAAAATACATATTGGGCGGATATTCTTTAGCCGGTTTGTTTTCTCTGTGGTCAGTTTACAGAACAGACTTCTTTTCAGCCTGTGCCGCAATATCCCCCTCTGTATGGTTTAAGGGTTGGACAGAATATGCCACAGCAAATGATATTCTTACCGACATCATTTATTTAAGTCTCGGAACCAGGGAAGAAAAAACAAAAAACAGGTTAATGTCAACTGTGGGAGACAATATCCGTTTGCAGGCAGAACTTTTAAAGGATAAAAATTGCCTGCTTGAATGGAATGCAGGCAATCATTTCACTGATCCCGTGTTACGTACGGTAAAAGGATTTTCCCATTGTATATCCGTACTTAGGGATCAGGCTTTATAATATTATAGTATCTCAACCTCTATTCATTTTTATCAAACTCATCAATAATAAATCTCTGGCGACCCTTTACATCATCATATATTCTTGTCACATATTCACCGAGAAGTCCGGATACAAAAATCTGGATACCTCCTATGAACCATATAAGTGCTGCCGTACCCGATACTATCGTTTTCCTGACCTTCAGGATCTTTTTCTGTATAAAATATATTACCGAAAGCATTGTTCCTATAGCTGTTATACCGGCACCAAGAAAAGTAACATATTCAAGTGGCTTTGAAGAAAAACAGAAAATCCCGTGAAATCCCATTCTGAATTCTCCCCACAGCCTGTTATATTTGCTCTCATCCTCTGCTCTTGCTTCTCTGTGATACCTGACTGCGGTCTGTTTAAATCCGACATAGGATACCATACCCCTGAAGAACATATTTGTTTCAGGCATCTTTCTGATCTCTTCGATAACTCTTCTGTTAATAAGTCTGAAATCAGCCGTATCAACAGGTATCTCTACCGAGGAGAGGAAATTGATCACTCTGTAAGCAGTAAGATCGATAAGTTTTCTTATCTTTGTCTCTCCCTGTCTGTCTATCCTCTGGGCATATACAACATCGTAGCCTTCCTTCCATTTAGAAACAAGCTCTGTGATCACCTCAGGGGGATCCTGTAGATCTACATCTATTACGACACATATATCCCCTTCACAGTTAAGAACTCCGGCCATCGTAGCTGCTGCCTGACGAAATCTTCTGCTCATCGTTATAAGCTTGATATTTTTATTTCTCTTCATATTTTCCTTTATAACCTCATAGGTTCTATCCGTTGAGGGATCAAGGCTGAAGATTATCTCATATTCACATCCAAGATCATTCACAACCTTTTCCGTTCTTTCAAGAAAAGGCTTTATCCCGTTTTCTTCATTATAAACGGGAACCACTATCGAAAGCTTATAATTATCGTAATTATCCATTTTTAGTCCTCTTTAATAACTGATATTTGATCATTTCCCAGAAAGTATAGCATATTAAACAGCTATTTACAATTTATCGGTTTCATCCCCATCTACTGTATTTTTTTCCTTTTTTCTCAAATTAATATCCCTGACGGAGAGAACGATGAAAATGATAAAACTGATAAGTGAAACCGGTGTTCCCACAATTATTCCCCTGGGAATGTACTTCATTTCATATTTATGATCCCCGCCTTTTACCCTTGAAGCAAGGAGTCCGTTCATTATATTTACGGTTTCTGCTCTTTTTCCGTCAATATATAGCTTCCAGTTTTCATCATAAGGAATGGAGAAAACAAGATATCCATCCTCCTTATTTACAGTAAGATCACCTTTTAAATGTGAGCTTTTGATCTTTTCGACCGATACAGGTGAAGAAACAGCATCATAATACCATCTGCTTAATTCGTCCTGATCTTCATAATAAAAATCATAGTCAGTTAAGGTAACCTCATCCTGATTAAGGATGAGCTTGACACTTACAGTTTCTCCCGGCTGATAATGGCCCATTGCCCTTATCGCCCATCCATAATTTGTAAAATAAGGCTCTTTTTCAAGATCATTTGCGGTTATCTTTATATCCTGAAAATCGTCTGCATCAAAGTGCATGTATACAAAATCCGTGTTTTCCGCGATAAAGCTTAATTCTATACAGGCCTCATCATCAGGGTCGATCACCCTGTAAGTATCCTCTTTTATCTCCTCTGCATTGTGAAGTGATATCTCAATATCTTTTGCTGGTTTATAAATATCATACCATTTTCCCGTAAATGCTGATGCTATCTCATTCTGATAATAAAACAGATCTCTGCTTCTCTCAGGGTCAAGATCAATGGCCCTGTCTTCCATGACAAATCCAAACGGAAGTACATGAAGATTTTCGTATACAAACTTTGTCCCCATATCAAGGATCCTTGGATAGGGTTTTGAATGTTCATCAAACTGTGATATCACATATCTTACACCCATTATGGAATCTGCAAAGCCCGTGCTTCCATACCCGTAATATGCCCAGGTTTTACTGTTCCTGAAACCAAGTGAACCCATGAAATTCTTTGCCACATCATTTTCGCAGGAGCTGAAATGCGATAATCCGTTATATCCAAGGAGCATTGCATCATTATTTGATCTTCTGTAAAGCTTCTCTATTCTGTATAACCCATCATCTCTTTCTTTAATGGCATCGACTATACCACCGGTCTCATATACAAAATCCTGATATTTTGACATATCATAATCATCGGTTTCGTTAAAATCAGGAAAATAGGCTCCTATGGAATTATAAGCATTGATAGAAGCATCTGCGATCCCTATCACAAAAAAGCCTGCAACTATAGGGATCATATACTTTTTTCCCTCCCTGCAGAACCTGATCTCCGCAACAGTGGCGATCAATATAACCGTTGTTATGGCAAACTGAAGCTTTCCTACATAAGCATTTCCTGTTAACAGAAGATATGCCGAATATAAGAAGTAACCGGCCATAAATACGATAAGATGAAGCTTTCTCAACCCCTCCGCAATATTGAGAAAACATCTGTAGGCTATATAGATCAGGAAAAAGGAAACCAAAAATGAATTTCTGTACGGAAAACCTATAGGATGGGCAAATCCGTGCCACACAACGCTGAAACCGTCAATAAGAAAGCTTAGGATCAATATAACAAAAACAATTGCGGAAAGGATCTTCTCCCTTAAAGATATCTTCTTATTGAAATAAAACAAGACTCCCATTGCCGTGGCTATGACACCGCTGTATATCAATGGCAGTCCGTCTGAAACATTCCCGTAAAATGCCGAATTATAAAACCCGGAAAAAAGGTCGAGAATATTAAAATTTAGCAAAAATGAAAATACGCTTCCAAGCTTTGAATTCTTCTGTCCCTGCAGTGAGAAGATCGCACACAGAAGGCTTACGGAAGATATTCCAACACCTATGGCCGAATTATAAATATAGATAAAGACAGTACGCAGATTCCCCTTTATATCTTCGACTTCAGTATATTTGGTCAGATAATAGTATACAAAAAACATAATGGAAAAAAGACACTCCATATATCCGATATAATAATTGGAAAAAATGGAAAGTGCCAAAGTTACAATATATAATATACTCATTCTTCCGTTATCGATGATCTCTGTAAGACCAAGGATAAAAAGAGGCATAAGCATTATATTGAAAAAATACTGGGTACAGTTAAAATACCCCATCAGATAACCTGTAAAGGCATAGGATATTGAAAAGATAACAGAACCCCACCTAAGTCCGAATATTCTGTTAAGCATTATGTTGAAATTAAGAGAAGCTAATCCTATCATAAGGATCATTATTATAAGTATTCCACCCGGAAGATACTCAGTTGGGACAAAGGCCAGCAGAAGAACAAAGGGAGCATTGCAGTAATACGCCAAAAGCCCAGCCATATCTCCGCCAAAAGTCTTGGAGAACGTATACAGGATATCGTCATTGGAAAATAATATATTCTTTAGATAACCGTAATAATCTACGAACTGGTATCTCATATCAGCCATCAGAATGGATTTATCGCCAAAAGGGAAAAAGCCATACTTAAGACAGATAACTGTCATGATCGTAACCGGAATGAGAAATGCAACAATATTATTAATTAAGCTTTTAACTTTAATATTTTCTTCCATATCTTTGCTGTCGATTTAATCTGTAAAAAGTATCCTTATTTATCATAAATAAAAAAGGAATCCCTGTAAATAAGATTCCTTTTTAATCATACCTATAAATGACCCTCCATTTATATTAGAGCGGAGAAAGAGGGATTTGAACCCTCGCGCCGCGTTAACGACCTACACCCTTAGCAGGGGCGCCTCTTCAGCCTCTTGAGTATTTCTCCATTGTCTGAATTAAACAAAAAATAACCGTTTATTCACTTTTTCAGCAAGAGTAATTATACTAAAGTAAAACTTCTTTGTCAATCAATATAATACAGTGGATAACCTGTCTCAAATACCGATTCTTTCACTTTAATATACCTTGATATAATTATTCTTTTTAACATATTCATCCGGAATGGAATATTCCCATACCGTATTGTTTTCCTCATCCTCAGATATCTTTTCAAAACCCATAACTCCGTAGAAATCCGTAACCATCTTATTCTTGGCTGTTTTATAGAAATAACCCCGTATTTTTTTTATATTTCTTTCAGATGCTCTCTTTACAAGCTCATCCATCATCGCGTATTCCATATCTCTTTTAAGGACCCGACAGCTCATTATCCACAGATCCATATCCAGCCTGTCCCCGTTTATATGGCCTATCACTACCGATACCACTCCATTGTCCCCAAACTTATCCTCTAATTTACCGTACAGATCGATATACTCATCAGATTCAGATACCTTCTCTATTTCAGCTCTGGAATATCTCTTTGTTGTAAGATTGAACTGATTACTCTTATTGGTAAGCTGGGCTATCCTGTCAAGATATACCGGTTCAAAGCTCTTTACCTCTGCCTTCATATCAAGATTTCTTAAATAATCCCCATAATCGGTAAAGCTGGCCTCTAACTTCATTCTTTCAAGGTTTTCCTTATACATATCATTTCTTTTTACATCATCCGAAGAAAGATTAGTTACCTCAAAAAAGCCGGAGTGATCAAGGATCCTGATATAATCTTCGACCTTTCCTATTTCAGGTGCAGCCACATGAAGAGATTCCTCTACGATCTCTCTTTCTGCAGGATTATCGTCGACAAAGACAAAGGATTCCGGTAAAAGATTCAGTTCCCTTGCTATTTCCTCTACATTTTTGCTCTTTGGCTCCCAATTTGCCTTAATTTCTATAAAATCATCGGATTTAAGGATACTCTCCGGATGTTCGATACCCTCTATTGCATTCTCATAGTCATTCTTGGATGCAATGTTAAGGATCACCCCGATATCCTTCTGGGCCTTAATATAGCTCTGAAATTCAGAATAAAGCTGTCCCAGGGAGGTTTCCTGGCCAATCTCTATATTTTCCACGCCGTCATCCCCGATCACTCCTCCCCATATTGTATTATCAAGGTCAAGTATCAGGGATTTTTTATTCTTTCCATATATGGATTTAATGATATTACTCAGATTGAAGCTAAGAGTCGGAATAGCTTCTATAGCAAGAGAATACTTGTATACATGCCAGTAAAGGGGATTTGACCATTCATCCAGGCCATAGGCTGACGAGAGGTAATTGATATCCTGAATATAAAAATCTTTATTTTTCTCTGCATAATCGCAGAACATTTCGTTCAGCCTGTTTATATATCTTACTCTTCCGTGAATATCGGTGGCATCTGCATTACCCAACAATCTGTAAAACGGGTATTCAAAATTATTCTGTATTACAGGACAGTGATAATCTTCCCGTATTCTTTCCCACATCTTAAGGAAACGATCATAATCGGTATTGAGACAGCTTTCCACTTCCTCCCTGCTCATACCCTGAACGGGATAATTTCTTATATTTCTGTTACTTGTATGTATATACACAACATCCGGAGAAAAGCTTTTAAGATCTTTATTTTCAAACATCACGTCTTCCCAGAATTTTGCATATTCACTTTCATAAAACTCCGCTTTTATTCCCTGCTCAAGCAAAAAAAGATCCAGTATCGCAATAATGTCATGGGTTGTGGATCCGCCAAGTACTGCGATCTTTTTTTCGATAAAGCTCCTTCCCGATCCTAAAAGCTTACGTTTAATTGATTTCTTCTTTTTGATTATAAAAGTACTGTCAAACGGGTATTCAAGTTCCTTCATTTTTAGCTAATCTTTCTTTAGGCTTCTTATCTCTTATAAATGCTCCTATATCTTCTGCCAGTGAATATATCATCATAATATAGATAGGTGTAAATATATAAAAATTGGCATCGAAGTAATTGATCAGTCCGTATACCGGTATCGTAAAGATAAGGGCAAAAAGAATATCGTATATCCTTTTATGCTCCTTTTCGTCCTGTCCTAAATATATGATAAGCGGTATCAACATGTATACAGATGTATACCTGTAGCTGTATGGAACATATAATGCCATTATCCCTGCCGGATACAGTGAATATTTCCATTTCTTTTTTGTTATGAACATCGCGGCCACGCATATAAGAAGATATAAGTTTTCCGCAAGTTTAAACAACTTTACAAAGCCAGCCGACTTTTCATACTGGCCGAATAAGTCCGAAATATATAACAGATAGTTCCTTACATTTGTAAAACTCCTGTATCCCTGATTTTCGAAAAAGAACAGTATTTTTAAATACTGTATAAGTCCTGCTATTCCACCGCAGAAAGCAAAGGGTACCAGGAATACGATGAGACCGTATATAACCAACCTTATAGTTTCTTTATATCTCTTTTCAACAACATAGATCATACCTACTATTGCCGGATATACTTTTATTCCCGCGGCCATAGCTATCAGTATAAGGGCTGCCTCCCTCTTCCACGGCTCATCTGAATCCTTAAGGTAAAGAGCCGATAATACCATGATCGCAGTCAGAAAGGATATATTCCCGCGTTCTATCGCCCCCGCCATCATCGGTGCAGACAAAACAACCGCAAGGACCAAAAGAAATCTCTTCTCTGAAGAATATCTGTCAAGGATCTTATCAACGATCAGCTTAAATAATAATACTGTAATTACCACAAGCATAATAAAAATAAGCATATTATACTTATAGTCCCTTACGATCTTCCAATCCTGCACACCAAATGTTCCCGGATTTATCTTATATAGAAGATAATACAACATATATGCAAACGGCGGGAATGTAGCATCCTGTGTATTGAAATAAAAGTGCTTCATATCCGAAGCAAAGGCAATGTGTCTGAAATGGTCGGTAAAGGAATAATCAAAATTATTCTCCATAGCAAGCCATGCAGCAACATTTTCCCCTGAGAGCAGAAGTATTATAAGATACAAAAGCTCCCCGGCCAATGAAATGATCAAAAACAGATCGAACGAATTAATCTTTTTACTTTTCATGATATTTCTCTTCCGTATTCACGTTCCAGAGCGCTTTTTTATCAGTTTTTCCGGTAACGATACATTTTACCGCTTCAAGTGAAGTCATCATTGAATGATCGATATTATTATATCTGTGCTGCCCGTTTCTGCCGACAGGATAAAGATTATCAATCTCCATAAGATATGCTTTTATCTTATCGATCTCACTATAGGTATCAAAATATGCCGGATAGGCCTTCTTTACCTTTTCCATATGCGTATCGATAACATCTCCGCTTCCTTTGATAAGTCCAAGTGTTACCATTTCATTTACAGCAAGATCGGAAAACTCCTTCTCTGACATATTCCACATGTCATCACCTTCATTAACAAAATACTCAAGTCCTATCCATACCGTATTCTCGATATCCTTTACAAGATACGGTGACCAGTTATTATATATCTGTATCCTTCCCATTTTCACTGATCTGTCCTGTACATATATCCAACAGTCGGGAACGATATTACCCACTGTTTTGAGCCCAGTTTCATTCTTAAGCTCCAGTTTTTTTACAAGTACCCCAAGAGTCATGTAATCCCTGTACGGAAGTCCCTCTGCTATTCTTTTAATATCTGCCGGAACACCATTCATTCCAAGTATAAGATCTATTAGCGGCATGGAAGAGATAATAATGTCTGCTTCCATACTTTTAATACCATCCGCTGTCTCGTATTTTACTCCCGTAAGCCTGCTGCCGCTTTTCTCAATGGCTACTACCTTTGAATTCTTTAGGATCATTCCACCCTTAGAAGAAACCCTTTCTGCGGTAACCTCCCACAGCTGTCCCGGTCCAAGCTTGGGATATTTGAATTCCTCTATAAGGGAGGTTTCCCTTTTCCCTTCATTATTATTGAATCTCCTTGTAAATACATCCTTTAATACCGCAGGGATCGACAATCCCTTTACTCTCTGTGCTCCCCATGAAGCATCTATATCTCTCGGATGCCTTCCCCAGAGATTCTCGGTATAGTATTCAAAGAACATTGAGTAGAGCTTTCTTCCAAATCTGTTTATATAGAAATTCTCCAGATTATTCTCCGGAAGCTTATGAAGGATCGACCGGATATAGCTGAATCCGACGGCGATCGTATTTTTTATTCCCATATTCTTAAAGGTCCGGACTTTTAAAGAAATAGGATAATCATAAAACTTACTGTTAAAAAGAATTCTTGATATCCTGTGACGTAAAAGCATTACTATGTCATTTTTTTCAGGATCGGGACCTCCGTCAGAGAGTCTGCTGTCCCTTAATAACATAATATCATCCTTTGAGGGTTTTCCCTGCATCGGAAGGATATCCTCCCACCAGTCATTGATCTCCTTAACCTTTGAAAAGAAACGATGACCACCCATATCCATCCGATTACCCTTATAATTGACAGTTTTTGAGATACCTCCGATCTCATCGCTTTCTTCTAAAACTGTCACTTCATATTCATCGGATTGTTTTAACAATTCATAGGCTGCGGTCAGCCCTGCAGGCCCTGCACCTATTATCACTACTTTTTTCATAATTTTTCTTTCTGTTTCCTCAATATCCGGGTAATATACCTCAGTGGAAACAAATGAACCCCAATTCTCTTTATCACAATACTT
>JAILEM010000170.1 GCA_024687745.1 Lachnospiraceae bacterium | reverse complement strand
GGGGGTCCCGAATCCGGCCGCTCCTTCAATGAAGGAGCCAAAGAGAAAACCGATGATGATCGCCTGAACTCTGGCATCCGTCGTAATCCCGCAGAACATTCCTTTTATGGAATCCATAGCTCCTGCTTCTGACAGAGTATTCATGATCAGAACAGCTCCGAAAATAACGATAAGTACCGTAAGGCTCTCCAAAAATCCTGTGACAGTCTGTATGATCAGGTTCTCCGGACTCATTTTCCAGACAAGCAGGGCAAAAATACCGGAAAGCAGCCAGCCTGCCGGAATCGCTCTTTTTGCAGGTATATTCAATAAAACCATTAAAAAGATCACAACTGCAATGGGTATAAATGCAAGTATCGCATACATAACATTATCCTTTCTCAAAAAGCCCCTGTATTTACAATCCTCGAATAATTCTTAAATAATCCTGTCTCTGGTCTACCACAGCATATACTGTCACAATCCTTTTTTCATCATCAACCTTATAAAAGACAATATCCTTTTCCAATATAAGTACTAAGTATGCCTGGCGCTTTAACACATTATATCTTGGCTCTACACCGATGTATGGATTATCATCCAGATTCATAATAGATTCTTCCAAAAAATCCAATTTCTCAAGTGCCACATCGTTTCCAAATTTCTCCGCTGTAAAAAGAACAGTTTTACGAATTAAGGAATCAGCAGTATCCGTTCTTTCAACTATATACTTCAAGCCTAACCCTCCTTGAGCATCCTTCGTAAATCATCAAATGTATCCCTAATCGGAGCGACTCTTCCGCAATTAACATCCTCATCAGCTTCTGCCAATATCTCTAATAGTTCTATTCTGGCCTTCATTCTCTTATATTCTTCATAACCAAGAGAAACTGTATCACCTCTTCCATTTACGGTGATAATGACAGCCTCATTATTCTCACGACACTGTTTTGATACTTCATTATAATGGTTTCTAAGATCCGCTGATGGGCGAATTGTTTCTTGCAGTTTATACATCAGAATCACCTCCGTTCTTCATAGACATATGATATCATAATACGTCTATGTCTTCAAACAAATTCATTTGACCATTTGACCGTAACCGTGACCCTGTGACCGTAGTTTGTGTGTAATTTGATCGCGTAGTTTTGACCTGAGAATAACTTCTAAGACTAACTCCTCAATCAAACGATTCACGATTTCCGGTGCATCGGTATTCGAATTATGTCCCGCATCTTTTATCCATTCTATCGGGATTCCCGTATTCTTGTGCCATGCCTTATTATACCTGATGCATGAACCGGCATGATCTTTTTCCCCACATATCAAAAGGGCCGGACATTTTATTTCATAGGGAAGATTTACCTCCATTGCTTCTGCCAATATCCGATATCCATGGCCTGCTATTTTGGAATATCGTTCCTGATCACCGTTATAGGTCATCATCATATTATACATTAGTTTTCTTCCATAGTTCGACGTAGCAACCCCGTTCGTTCCTGTTTTCAAAAGAGACTTCCATGGGTAATGTCGATACACCGGCTCCATTCGCTTCAAAAGCCATATTTCTAACCCGGTTACATATTTTCGCTGTAAAGGTGCAGAATCTACAGAAACAAATCCTTTTAACTTTTCTGGAAATAGTTGCGCATACGCCTGTCCTACGTAGCCGCCCATAGACTGACCGATAATAACGGGATGATCAAATCCTTCCGTTACCAGGATTTCGTCTACCCACCTTGCTTTATCCATCAAATTAAAATCAAAACGAAAAGGCC
Source organism: Lachnospiraceae bacterium (assembly GCA_024687745.1). Taxonomy (GTDB): domain Bacteria; phylum Bacillota; class Clostridia; order Lachnospirales; family Lachnospiraceae; genus UBA2868. Next base: position 300 of record JAILEM010000170.1, on the reverse strand, counting down.
ATGAAGCAGTGTGCCCCGGAGCATCCCATACAAAAACAGAATACTTACCTTCAAAGTATTCTATCTGCTTTTCAAACAATCTATGATCTGCGGTAAGTCCCGGTAAAAAGACTAACTGTAAATCACTGTTTATTGCCTCTTTATTTATCCAATAATGTATATCGCCGCAGGGAGTCACATAAATTTGTTCTGTCATAATAACCCTCTCTATGACATCTTTTAAAAATCCAAAGCATAATTTATTTTATCACCTTCAGTTTTACATAATCACACCCCAAAATCAATCTTTCTCCCAGCTCT
>JAILEM010000036.1 GCA_024687745.1 Lachnospiraceae bacterium | reverse complement strand
AGATAAAAATCTGTCTTCTGCCTGTTGCAGAGAAAGAGATTTTTGCAGATAATAACGCCAAGTATGGCATCTATTTCATTACAGGCTTCCATATTATCAGCTGCTTCATGATCAGTCCTCTGATATCTTATCCCCAACCTGTCCAAAAGATCATACGTCCTTATCTCCCTTGGCAGTCTTCCTTCCACATTATCCGGTCTTCCGTTATAAAGCTCCATCATCGAATTTCTCCTTCTGTCCTTTATCAGATGCCCTTCCCCGCAGGTAAGACATCCCCCTCATCCTTAGCCTTTCTCATGAGCTCCCTCCAAGGTTTTGCAAATATATAATATCCCAGGGTACACAATAATCCAAAGGTAAATGAGATCGGGAATCCAAGCATCACCCAGGTTCCGTCATAATATTTCATGATCATATATGCGGCAGGGATCCTTACTGCCCAGAGCATCATAAGATTTATAACAAGACAGTAGCGTACTCGTCCGGTCCCCTGTATGATACAGCTGTTACCGTCAAAAAAAGCATATATCCACTGCGACAGCAGCAAAACACAGACATACCGTGATGCATACATAAGTACCAGCTCATCCTTTGTAAAAATGCTTAATATAGGCATCCTTATCATTATAAAGACAAGTCCGAAAGCAAGAGTTATCATACCCGAAGCAAACGGTATCCTTAAATGTCCCTTCCTGATCCTTTGATAATTTTTCGCGCCATAATTTTGTCCGGCAAAGGTCATAGTTGCAGAAGACATACCGGTTATGGCAATATTGGATAACCCTGTGATCCTCCCTGCCACTGCGCAACCTGCCATAAAGGTTGAGCCCTGCGAATTTATCATAGTCTGAAGAGCCACATGTCCAAAGGAGAACAGGGAATTGTTGATCCCTATGGGAAGGCCCATACCGATTATCTTTTTAAGATCTTCCTTCGCAAATCTTTCAGGCAGAAAAGAAAATTCAAGCTCGGGAAATCTTTTTCTGATATATATGATACTGCTTATCCAGGAAACGTACATTGCCGCAGCTGTTGCAATGGCAGCACCCCTCACATCCATACCTGCTCCCGCAACAAGAGTTATATCAAGAGTGATATTTGTGGCTGCTGCGATGACAAGAAAAAGAAGAGACGCCCTGCTGTCACCAAGTCCTCTTAAAATACCGGCATTCATATTGTATCCTATATTTCCGAGTGCTCCCAAAAAAACAAATCTTGTATAAGCCAGAGCTGCCCCATATGTATCCTCCGGTACGCCCATTGCTCTTAAAATATACGGTGCATACAGCCATCCTGATATGATCACGACTATACCGCAGACAAAGACAAACGAAACTGCTGTCCGGGTTACGCTTTTTATCCTTTCCTTATCACCCGCTCCGACATACTGGGCAGTTATTATAGACACTCCCGTTCCTATTCCAAGGAAAATACATATAAGCACTTCCACAGGCTGTGCGCTCGTTCCCACCGCCGCCAAGGAGGTTGATCCGCAATAATTTCCTATAACAAGCGTATCTACTGTGGTATATAAGTATTGTAATATATTCCCGATCACTATAGGTAAAGCAAACAGAAGGATCTTATTCATTATAGGTCCGTCAGTCATATCAATTTTTCTGTTTGCCTTGGTTAAATGCTGCATTTACACGCCCTTTTTCTCTGTAGTAGCCTGCGCCTTATGAACCATTATACTGACTGATCAGGATTTTAATAGAAAAAAATGATCGGATTTTGGCCATAAGCGCAGCAAGTGCGCACAACAAATATCTCACAGACATTCAGCAGGAGATAAAATAACTCAGTGCAACAAAGGTATATACGGAATAAAAATAGCCCTCATCATCATATCCGTTTTTGATTATTCTCATTGCATCCTCTTTATCAAGCAGTCTGAAGCCATTAAACAACTCGCTGCCTTCCGCACCTGACTGGCTTAGCATCTTCTCATCAAAATTATTTATATTAGCACATACGATCGCGTTGCTCTCATCTGTCATACCCGGAGATGAAAAGAGCAGGGGACTGACTATCTTTATGCTATCACCCCCTGATACATCTACTCTGATTCCGGTTTCTTCATTTATTTCTCTTATAGCTGCATTGATGATGGGGGATTCAGTGTCCCTGTCGGCGGGATCCAAAACTCCTGCCGGAGGGCTTAGGAGAAATCTTCCGGCAGGGTATCTGTATTCCTCCGATAAGAGCAGTCTTTCATCTCCGTTTTTAAGCTTCACTATTACTATGCAGGTAACGGCATCGGGCAAGGCCTTTTTAAATTCTTCATCTGATTTTAAACACATCAGATCCTCTTTATTTCTTCTGGTCGCATTAAAATAATGCCTTCCCTGCGCATATTGTATATCAAATATCTTCAGGAACTTATGATCCGAAATTTCAATCACTGTTTTTTCATTTATCTCCGGTCTTTTTACCATTTTATATTACTCCTGTTATCTGTTTTCACTATTTAATCCCATAACCCTTCAGGACTTTCTTCAATTTATAACGCCAAGCAGGTGATCTGCCCCACTTTCGGTATCTACACATATATATTCAAGGGCCTCAAGTCCGTAGCTTTCCCTCCATCCGATATCTTCAGCCGGAGTCCTGTAAGCCTGTGCCACGATAAGATATATCCTGCCGTCTAAATATTCCGCGGCCTGCTGTATATACCTGTCCTCCTCTTTGGATCCTTCGGGTTCCTTTCTGAAGCCTTCAATTATCGTTGAATACTCATCAGGTTCATATGCAAACATCAGATCCCCACCCTCCTCAAGGGATCCGAGAAGCGGAGTATTGGGCGCAATAAATGCAAATTTTACATCTCCCTCTTCATCCCGATACAGTTCAGGGATTCTCTCCTCTCCTTCTTTAATAACAAATCCGGATGGCGGTTCCAATACCGTAAGACTATCCTCTTCACCTGCAACTGCCCTGCCTGCTTCATAGCCACTTACCATCATAGCTGTCCCATCCCTCGCAGAGAGGACAAAATAAACATTCTCACCATCTGATAAGAACTGTTCGTGCACAGGCATTTCGTATTCAAAATCCCCCATACTTCCAAGATGTATCTCTTTATCCTGATCTGCAGTCAGCTGGTAATAATCCGCATTTCCA
>JAILEM010000015.1 GCA_024687745.1 Lachnospiraceae bacterium | reverse complement strand
TTTCAATTTTGATCATAAGCTTCATATACATAAGAATAATCCCCTCGGTTTTGTTTTTCAACATAAAACTTTATTCCGGACATGATTTATCAAACAGATATTACTGATCTGTTCGATATGTTTCAGTCAATTTCTGTCTCTTTGTTCATTAAGTCTTTAAGGGTATGGAACTATCGGAAAACATGTGGTAGATTTCCCTTTGTTAAATCAAGGTGAGGCTACAGAAGATATGGAGGAATGAATTTTATGAGAAAGGAATATCCGTTAACGGCAGCACAAAATATGCACTACCGGTGGATCAGGGAATATAAGACCCAGCAGGTTTCCGGAGTAAGTATAGTTGCTTCTCTTAAAGCAGAGCTTGATTTCGGGCTTTTAAAAAAATGCATACAGCTTGAGACCCGGAGATACGGATGTATGCGTCTCCACTTTACAAAACCTGATGATAAGGGAGAGATAAGGCAGTATATCGTAAAAAATGATCCCAGGGATATTCAGCTAAAGGATCTTTCGGGTATGACAATGGACGAAGCCGATAACCTTATGCAGAATATGGCATATGAGACTCTTGATGGTGATAATCGCTTTATGTATGAAGTTTTTATGGTAAAGCTTCCCGGAGGATATAACGGATTTTTTATCCATATGGATCACAGACTTATAGATTCCTGCGGACTTGTGGTTATGATAAACGACATTATGAAGCTCTATACTCATTACAGGTTTGGTTCAAAATATCCCGAAGACCTTGCGGATTTTGAAACGGTTCTTATATCGGATCTTCAAAAAGCGGGCAATGAAAAGCGTTTTACAAAGGATAAAAAATTCTGGGATGACCAGCTTGATCTGCTGGGTGAGCCTCTTTATTCGGATATTCAGGGACCATCTGTCCTCAATGAAGCCAGAAGAAAACATAAGAACAAAAGCCTTCGGGCTGCGGACATTGAAATGAAGGAGCTTTTTGTGCAGGTAAAGGATTATTATCTTGAACCTGAACCAACAAAGGAGCTCATGGACTTTTGCTTAAATCATCAGCTTTCCATGACAAACCTTCTGCTTCTGGGAATACGGACATATCTTTCCAAGGTTAATGACGGACAGGAAGATATCACGATAGAGAACTTTATCTCAAGACGCTCCACTCATGATGAATGGACAGGTGGCGGAAGCAGAACGATAATGTTCCCCTGCAGAACGATCATAAGCAATGAGACAGATTTTTTAGCGGCTGCATATGAAATACAGAATATTCAGAACCACATATATATGCACAGCAATTATGATCCTGCACTTATCAGGGAGGAAATGAAAAAGCGTTACAATACCCCTGAGGGAACATCCTATGAAAGCTGTTATCTTACTTATCAGCCAATGCCCGTAAAATTTGACAATCCTTTTCTTAAGGATATACCAATGCATTCAAAATGGTTTGCAAACGGTGCGGCCACCAAAAAGATGTATCTTACCGTATCTCATACGGAAGATGCCGGAACAAAGTTCTCATACCACTATCAGACAGCTCACCTTGGTGAAAAGGATATGGAGCTTCTGTACTACTATATGATGAGGATCCTTTTTAAAGGGATCGAAGAACCTGATATGAAGCTTAAGGATATAATATCGCAGATATAAAGGAGGTCAATATGAACAAAATAACAGAATTTAAAAATATTGCAGCGCAGTACTGCAGTGTAAAGGCTGAAGATATGAACGAAAATATGCGTTTCAGGGAGGATCTTGGCTTTAGCTCTTTGGACTTTATGTCCTTCCTGGGAGAGCTTGAAGATCAGTTTGACGTAGACGTGGAAGAAGGAAACGTCCTTAATGTAAGAACAATAGGTGAGGCTTTAACAATGCTTAATTCTTTAACGGAGGCTTAAGATGAAAACAATAAAAGAAATACTGGAACATGCCGTTAATTCCTATGCTGATCTTCCCGCTGTAAGATACCTTGAAAAAAAAGAGATAAAAGAATGTAGCTACAGAGAGCTGGGAAATACAGTCAATAATATACGAAACGGACTTTATTCAGAAGGATTTTGTTCTTCTCATATCGCTCTTATAGGTACCTCTTCTTTATCCTGGATCAGTGCCTATCTTGGGATAACTACGGGAGGAAATGTAGCGGTTCCTCTGGATGCGGGACTCCCCGATGAGGAGCTTATCGAGCTTTTAAACAGAGCTGATGCTGAGGCTTTATTTTTAAGCCCTCAAAAAATACAG
>JAILEM010000004.1 GCA_024687745.1 Lachnospiraceae bacterium | reverse complement strand
GTATACGATCTCTCTCCTGTCACAATCCTTAAATGTTATCGTACGGACCTCATCTACACCGCTTAATAATTCCCGGTTCTCATTAACTACTCCCTTTAGCTTCTCAACGATCATTTCAAGAAGATCCTTACAGGAGGGATCATCATTCAATGAATAGTTACTGCCCTGTTTGATCACCTTTACCTGATCGTTTATAAAGTCCGCCATATAGATGCAGGAGTACTCTTCCGCAAGAGTTGCGATTATCTGATTATCAAGCTTAATATGTCCAAGCTCTGTCTCTGATATAAGAGTAGCCGAACCAAACGCCTTAACAGGCTTTCCGTCTTTATCGTACTCTGTCGTATATTTAACACGAAACGGAATGCGTCCGACGGTCAGTGGTATATCAGCCTCTATCTCCTTCTCTCCCATGTCTACCCGATGCATCATATCCCTGTACATATCGGCGTAATCGGGAGGAAATATCCCCATATCGATAGCAGGTTCCGGATAATTCTGCACTAAGGCCGGCAGTCCCAGATCCCTCATACAACGGTAGCAGGGACGCATTTCCCTGGTTTCTATATTATATTCCCAGTTATATATGTTTATCTGCTCACTTGCATGTTTATATCTGCTCTCTATATCGGCAAGTGTATCCTGAGTTCTTCTTTCATTGGTAATGTTCCTTACTGCCTCAAACAAAACAGCCCCTTCATCATCCTTCCCGATAAGGACCAGTCTGCTCCTTAAACAGATCTTATCCTCTCCGCAGCAATTGGATACCATTGATCTCCAGGTCTCGCATTCCTGCTCTTCCCCTGTCTCGATACACTTTTTTACGGTTTTGGTAAATATCTGCAGGTTTTCGCTGTCAAAGCTTTCATCCAGGGCCGCACGAACATAATCCGATTTCGCTATATTCATCCAAAGTTCCGAAAGAAATTTCTCATTGATATCTACAAGAATGATCCTGTCCGCTTTATACTCAATAACAGCTCCCGGACCCAAAAACCTGTTCTGAAGGATATCATCATATTTCATATAGTTCCTCCCTTTTTAGGATACATACTCGGATAACTATTTTTCACCGTCAGATCCAAATAAATGCAAACTCACAAACCCGATTTTTCAAATCATCCTCTGTTAATCATAATACGTCATTATTTTTGTATCGTCAATTCCCGCAGCAAAAGCACCGGTGTATATGATCTTACTTTTTTTATACGGTTTTTCTGACTCAGGATGTTTTTACCTCCTGTCTTTTTATTATGAAATACGATTTTTTATTTATTATTTTTTTGACTTGAAATACAGTATTTTTTTACTATCTTTTTGACCTGAAATATGGAGTTTTTTTTTGCTGTATTATAAAATGGTACCTGAAGAAAATCATATGGTTCGGATCGTATCTGTATATAGTATACACGGATCCTTTTAAGGGTTGAACATAATGTAAACACAGATCCGGGGTATACGTATAACAGTATAAGGTCCGCTATGGAAACAGCATCAAGGAAAAAAGGCTCAAATGAGCCTTGAAAATGCAGATATTCAGGAGGATATATCAATGATGATCAAAAACGTTCCCATAAAATGTGAGGGCTCGATGCCTTATGCAAGCCTTACTCTCTATATCCAGGAGAACAAGCCGGATCTTGCAGTTATCAGGCGGCCGCTTGTGCTTCTTTGCCCCGGCGGAGCATATTTTTTTACTTCCGACAGAGAGTCAGAGCCCCTGGCTCTTACCTTTCTTAATACGGGCTGTCACGCGGCCATCCTTAATTACTCGGTAAGACCCGCACGTTATCCCGTGGCATTAAAAGAGGTTGCCGCATCCATGATATATATCAGAGAGCATGCGGATGAGTTTAATATAGATGCCGACAAGATCATCCTTCAGGGCTGTTCGGCGGGAGGACATCTTGCCGCCTCCTACTGCTGCTTATGGGACAGGGAATTACTCTCGGATAAAAAAGATATAAGCATATTGAAGCCAAACGGCCTTATCTTATGCTACCCCGTCATCACCTCGGGAGAATATGCACACAGGGGATCCTTTGAAAATCTTCTTGGCGAGGAGAACTGTAACAACACAGAGATGCTTGATATGCTTTCTTTGGAAAAGCGTGCCGGGGCGCAGGTTCCAAATACCTTTATATGGCATACCTTTGAAGATGAGTCAGTGCCTGTCGAGAATTCCCTTTTATTTGCGCAGGCCTTAAGCAGGGCAAAAGTCCGTACAGAGCTTCATATCTTCCCTGAGGGAGGACACGGCCTGTCCCTTGCAAATGAGATAACCCTTGGAAGAAGCGGCAAGGAACTGCAGGAGAGCTGTCAGAAATGGCCTCTTTTGGCAGCAGAATGGATACACAGCTTCTATCCCCTGACTCTCGAACTCGATAAAGACCTATAACTGATCATCCGGTTCCTTATTCTGTTATATCCGAAACCGCTTCGGATATAACAGATCATTGGCCCTTAAGACAGGCTGTTTATTATTTTCATAAACCAGGAATACAGCCTGTGATAATTCCGGCTACAGCAGACAGAACGATTATAAGTATCGGGTTCTTTTTTTTGAATGCAAGGAAGGACATCACCGCAAAAACAGCAACACTGATAAGCGTATGACTCAGAGATCCTCCCTCTGCGGGAAAGAATACCTCAATACCGAGAGATACAAGAGCAGCTGCGATAAGTCCTATGACCGCAGGACGAAGTCCTGTCATAGCCCCCTTTACTATCCTGCTTTTATTGAATTTCTCATAGAATCCTGCCACTATCAGTATTATGACAAAAGAAGGGATAACAACCCCTGCGGTTGCGCATACAGCCCCCGGGATACCGGCTGTTGTAAAGCCTATAAAGGTTGCTATATTTATTGCAAAAGGTCCCGGTGTACTCTCACTGACGGCAATGAAATTTATTATATCATCAGAGCTTATCCAGTTATGTGCGGAAACCTCCGATCTTATTAGCGGAAGCATCGCATATCCTCCGCCAAAGGTAAACAGTCCTATTTTAAAGAAGGTCCAGAACAATTCAAGAAATATCATTTTTTTCCCTGCCTCTCCGATAAGACGTGACAATTATGCCCATAACCCCGCAGCATATGATAAGAATTATCGCGTTGATATCCAAAAAAACAGAAGCCGCAAAGGTTAAGCTCATCAATGCTATAGAGAACACATCCTTTTTGCATTGCTTAAGAAGGGTAAAGAGCGCCTTTAGGATAAGCGCTAACACTCCTGCCCTTATCCCTCTGAAAGCATATTGTACTATCCTCAGATGCTGAAAAGTCTCCAGTACAAAGGATATCGCAACTATGATAACAAACGAAGGAAGGACAACTCCGATCGTAGCCATAAGGGCTCCTGCCGGACCGGCTACCTTCTTTCCTATAAAAGTTGCGGCATTTACGGCTATAGGGCCCGGTGTTGACTCGGCGATCGCAACAACATCAAGTATGTCCTTATCGCTCACCCATTTTTTATTGTCCACGACCTCCTTCTGTATAAGAGGGATCATCGCGTATCCCCCTCCGAAGGTAAACAGTCCTATCTTTGCAAAGGTTATGAATAAATCTTTTTTTTTCGAATCCATCTTCTTTATTCTCCGGTAAATCCGGCCTGAAAAAAACTCTTAATATTATGTCCGTAAAATTTTTCAGATATCCCTGTAATCCTTTATTATCCTTAAATCCCTCAGGAAGGCTTCCCTGTCCTTTTCATCAATTTCTATCCTTTGAGCATATTTAAGGATCTCGCTGCGGATCTTTTTTTCCCTGTAGCCTCCTGAATTAAAAAGAATACCTTTCACCCCGCATTTACAGGCCATTCCCATATCACTGACCGGCTCGTTTCCTACCATCACGGTCTCAGCTCGGTCAAGTCCCTCATCTGTTATAAGCTTTTCGAGGAATCTGTGATCGGGTTTGCACAGATCATTATCCGATGATATATATATCTTATCAAAGCAGTCTTTAAGTCCTAAATATTCTATCTCAGGCATTGTAAATACCCTTTGCGCATTTGAGAGAAGATATACTCTGTTCCCCTCATCCTTAAGCTTCTTTAACATCCAGGGAACATTCTTATAAAGTCTTATATGCTTTATTGAAAGCGCCCTGAACATATTTGCCGCCATGTCAGCCCAGGCCTCATCCGGCTCCTTTAGCTCTGCCCTCTCTCTCTTTTTACATTTTTTGAATATCTTTAAAAATATTTTTTCGAGTTTTATCTCCGGCGTCTCTGTATTTAAAGCCTTCGCGGTCCTGTCCCTGGCCCTTTTTTCAAGTTTAAGAAAAACTGTCCTTAATTCCTTTGGAGATACGTTTAGCCCGTATCTGTTATACATATCCGCAAGTACTCTCCAAAGCCTTCCTCCTGCTTCATCTGTTTTTATATCCACAAGTGTTCCGTAAAGATCAAAGATATAATTTTTCATTCTAAACACCATCCTGTTTTTTATCACTATGCTTTCCTGCATCATATTTATGATATCAGGCTTCCGTCAGGACTCGCTCGAGAGTCTTTGGCACCTAAACTTAGAGGCAGGGAATTTCTCCGGCTGAGTTAAAGAGCAGTTTCGATATCTCAAGCTCCGTATCCGTGGGCGGATACTTTGATAGTAAGGATAAATCCTCCTCAGAGCCTATCATCACTCCGGAATTATTATTAAGCCTCTTCCACTCTGAAGGATCAGACTTCCCCATATCACACATTACCTTACGGTTTATGGCCTTAACATATTGAAGGAGTCCTTCCGTTTCAAGGCCCATATCAAGAAGCCTGTTATCCTCCCTGTCACACATCGCTATTATCTCAAGAAGCAGCCTTAACTCTCCGTTTGGATCGGAAGCCTCCATCATAAGATCAGGGCGTTTTTTCAGCGTTTCCTTTATGTACTCTCCGGCTCCTTCAATATCCTTATGTTTGAAAAATCCGTCTATCCTGTCCTTTAAATCCCCTGTTTCCTTCTTTTCGGAAAGCATCCCTATCCTGCATTCATAAGCCTTGAACCGATTTGCACTTACCCAGACATATAAAAGGATCTCGGATATAAACCCGTATACCCTCTTATGATAATCATCATAGGAAGCTATATCCTTACCTCTTATCTTATGAACTCTTTCAAATACAGGGAAAAGCCAGGAACAGTACTCATCATACAGCTTTTTTTTCGTAACAAATATATTCCCGAAATAAGTTCTGTCGGAATCGAGTATTCTTTCAAAAAGCTCTGCATCCGATGGATAGAGGTCTCTTACTGCTTTTATCGCTGCCTTAAGGTCCAGTATATTATGATTTTGTTTAAACCCATAATAATAAGAATTTGGCAGTCTGATAAGCTTTGATGTAATAAGATCATGGCTTTTTAATATCATTTCATATTCAGACGCCGACATCGCCCTGTTAAATCCATCCACCGGATACCTCCTGTAATGGCATATCCCGGTGATATCAGCATCCTTTATGTTTTTCCAGATATAATACATACCGGTAAGCTCGGCATAGTAAGGATTGAGTAAAGATATATTATCACCCTTATCATCCCTCAGATAACCGAGATCTTCATGGAGAGCACTGCCTACCTGGAGAGGAATATAGGTATCTCCCTTTGGCGGATCAAATTTTTTATGTGTCATCGTATATATATTTACAGTCATAACTTACCTTTTCATAAATAAGCTGCCCCTCGAGTAAAGACTCGCTCACTGGTCTTAGGCGCCGGATCAGGATCTGCTTTGCAGACAAAGCTAACATATGACAATATCCGCTGTACATTCCAATAAATATATTAACCCTCCTGTTGAAATATGGCAAATATCAATAGCTTCGAAACAGCTCACGTTAATGTCCTCTGAATATCCTGAATATATAAATGCCTTTGTGGATAATAGACAAAAATTTCATGTTGATAATATAAAAAATATACAATTTTGTTGTTTTTTGAATAAAAACAATTGACACAAAATTATCGCTGTGATATACAATAATTAAGTTCCGGAAACGTTACCGATAACGATGCCGGTACCATTACCAGAATATTTGTATCTCCGATAAAAAAGATACAAAACAATAATAATTTTACACAGTATTGTGAAAAGGAGGCAACATGAAAAAGAAATTATTAAGCATCATCTTAAGTGCAGCAATGGCAGCAACAGTTCTTTCAGGATGTCAGGCAGCAGCAACGGGAACGGCTGCACCCGCAGACGATCAGGCAGCTGAAGAAGCAACCGAAGCCGAAGCAGCAGAGGAGGGCGAAGCAGAGGCACCTGCTGCGGATTCAGCAGGAGGAAAGGTTTATTATCTTAACTTCAAGCCTGAAGCAGATGAACAGTGGCAGTCACTTGCCAAATCCTATACCGATGAGACCGGTGTTCCGGTTACCGTAGTTACGGCAGCATCCGGCGAATATGAGACAACTCTTCAGTCCGAGATAGCAAAGAGCGAGGCTCCGACAATGTTCCAGGTAAACGGACCTGTAGGACTCAAGAACTGGGTTGACTACTGCTATGACCTTACCGGATCAGATATAGTATCCAACCTTTCCTCTGAGGATTTTGAGCTTAAGGGTGAGGGCGGCGAGATCTATGGTATCGCTTATGTTATAGAATCTTACGGAATTATCACAAACAAGACCTTACTTGAAAAAGCCGGTTATACACCGGATGATATCAAGTCATTTGATGATCTTAAGAAGGTTGCCGAGGATATCACGGCAAGAAAGGATGAGCTTGGTTTTGCAGCATTTTCATCCGCAGGAATGGATTCCTCCTCTGACTGGAGATTTAAGACCCATCTTGCAAACCTTCCCATATACTTTGAGTATCAGGAAGACGGAATCTCTTCAACGGACGCCATAAAGGGATCTTATCTTGATAACTACAAGAACATCTTTGATCTTTACATCAACAATTCAACCTGTGATCCCGCTGAGCTTTCAGCCAAGACCGCCGATGATTCAAGAAATGAGTTCTTAAACGGCGAGGCAGTGTTCTATCAGAACGGCTCCTGGGAATATACAGCCCTTTCAGAGAAATTCTCCGATGACGAGCTTATGATGATCCCCATTTATGTAGGGGCAGGCGATGAGGCTAAGCAGGGGCTCTGCACAGGTACCGAGAACTACTGGTGTGTAAATGCCGAAGCATCTGAAGAAGATATCGCAGCAACACTTGCCTTCATGAACTGGTGTGTAACAAGCGATACCGGACTTACAATGATGACAGACGGAACAGAGGAACTCGGAGGAATGGGCTTTGCACTTCCTTTCACTACAGCTCCCGAACCTAAGAATGTATTCGTAAAACAGGATCAGGAATATACAAAGGCAGGAAATAAGCCCGTATCGTGGAACTTTACCACAATGCCTTCAGAGGAGTGGAAGAACGGCGTAGGATCAGCTCTTACAGCTTATGCAGCAGGCTCCGGAAGCTGGGATGATGTAGTTACCGCATTCGTAGACGGATGGGCAACAGAGTACGCTCTTTCAAACTAAATCATAAATTATGACTGAAAAAGATATATAGACGATAATGTCTGTAATCGGGATTTATTATGGGGCAGTGTTTACCGTAAAGAAAACCTCGGCGAGCACTGCCCGCTCTATCCTTAAGGATTTAAACTGAAAGGTGGTTAAGCATGAACAGATCGATCAAAAAATACTGGCCATTATTTGTACTGCCCACGCTCACAGCATTTGCGATAGGCTTTATATGGCCCTTTGTATGGGGAATCTTTCTATCCTTTTGTAAATTTACAACTGTCAAAAAAATAAAAATTGTCGGTTTGGCCAATTATACAAAGATCTTTTCTGACAGCTCCTTTGTCGATGCTCTTAAATTTACTTCTGTCTTTAGCATCGTTTCTACGATCCTGATCAACGTACTGGCATTTACAGTGGCACTCCTTTTAATAAGAGGGATAAAGGGAACGAACATATTCAGAACTGTTTTTTTCATGCCTAACCTGATAGGTGGTATCGTTTTGGGATATATATGGCAGATACTCTTAAACGGACTTCTCTCAAAGTGGGAGCTTCCTCTGCTTGCCCTCAACGAAAAATACGGATTTATAGGTCTGTTGGTGCTTATGAGCTGGCAGCAGATCGGTTATATGATGATAATCTATATCGCAGGGCTGCAGAATGTGAGCAGTGATATAATCGAGGCCGCCAAAATTGACGGAGCCGGTTCTTTTCAGACACTCTTTAAGGTTCAGATACCTATGGTAATGCCAAGTATAACCATATGTACCTTCCTTACACTGACAAACTCCTTTAAGCTTTTTGATCAGAACCTCTCACTTACCGGAGGAGAACCCGCCAAAAAAACCCAGATGCTGGCGCTTAACATTTATGAAACCTACTATTCCCGCTCCGGTGCACAGTGGAAGGGTATAGGGCAGGCCAAGGCAGTGGTATTTTTCCTTCTTGTCGTTGTAATATCACTGATACAGCTTAAGATCACAAGATCCAGGGAGGTACAGGCATGAATAAAAAAAGCTCAAAAAAAGGGATAAATATGATCTTAACTATCATCTTTTCCGTAATAGCCGTTATCTATCTCTATCCGATATTTATGATAATAAGTAATTCCTTAAAGATAGAATCCGCCATATCCACGAAGTCGGCACTAAGTCTTCCCACCCTCGATTCCTTTGCGGGATTCAGCAATTATATATACGGTATACAGAAAATGAACTTTCTAAGCAGCTTTTTCTACAGTCTTTACATAACCGTATCTTCTGTGGTACTTATAATCCTCTGCTGTTCCATGTGTGCCTGGTACATATCAAGGGTTGATTCCCTGCTTTCAAAGATCTTATATTATCTGTGTGTTTTCTCGATGGTCGTACCCTTCCAGATGGTTATGTTCACTCTTGCCAAAACCGCAGATACCTTAAAGCTCAACACGCCCTATAATATCTGCATCATTTATCTTGGCTTTGGAGCAGGTCTTGCCGTTTTTATGTTCACAGGCTTTATGAAATCAATGCCGATGGAAATAGAGGAGGCTGCAATGATAGACGGCTGTTCTCCGATACAGATGTTTTTCAGGGTAGTAGCTCCCATAACAAAGCCCACTATGATATCGACCGCTATTCTTGAAACGATGTGGGTATGGAACGATTATCTTCTTCCAACGCTTGTTCTTGATATCAAGAAATACAGAACAATACCCATGGATATCCAGTACTTCAGGGGAAGCTACGGGTCGGTGCAGATGGGACCGATGATGGCCTGCATAGTCATTACCATCATACCGGTTATAGTACTGTATCTATTTGCGCAAAAATATATAATTGAAGGTGTGATCGCCGGCGCGGTCAAGGGATAATTCAGTTTGCATATTTCTATCCGTTATGATAATCTTAACAGGTTAAGCTTAACATATTTGAGCTTGGAACGTGATAACAAAGGTTTTTAAACTTTAATAAGCTTCAGGAGGAAAAATGAGACAGGCAGGAATACTTATGGCTATCACTTCGCTTCCCTCCGAATACGGCATTGGCTGTTTTTCAAAGGAAGCATATGAATTTATAGACGCTCTCAAGGCTTCGGGGCAAAGTGTATGGCAGATACTTCCATTGGGGCCAACCAGTTACGGAGACAGTCCGTATCAGTCTTTTTCGACATTTGCCGGTAACCCGTATTTCATAGATCCGGGTACACTTATAGAAAAAGGGCTTATTACGAAAAAGAAATGCGACTCCTATGACTTCGGAAATGATCCTGAAAGGGTAGATTACGCAAAGATCTACGCTTCAAGATTTAAGCTTCTTCGTGAAGCCTTTAATAAAGCGAACAAGGAAGATAAAGAGTTTGGAAAGTTTGAAAAAAACAATTCCTTCTGGATTGAGGATTATGCTCTTTATATGGCTGTCAAAGCTTCTTTTGATAACAGAAGCTGGCAGGAATGGGATGATGACATACGTCTCAGAAAGCCTGCCGCCCTCAAAAAATATAAGGAAAAATATAAGGAGGATATCAGGTTCTATAAATATCTCCAGTTTGAATTTTATAATGAATGGAAGAAGCTTAAATCATATGCAAATTCAAACGGGATAAGTATAGTCGGCGACATTCCCATATATGTTGCTCTTGATTCAGCCGATGCCTGGGCAAACCCCGAGCTCTTTCAGTTTGATGAGGATTTAAGACCAAAGGCACAGGCGGGATGTCCGCCCGATGGATTTTCGGCGACCGGACAGCTTTGGGGAAATCCGCTTTATGACTGGGAATATCATAAGAAAACAGGTTATGACTGGTGGATAAAAAGACTTTTTAGCTGCTTTGAACTCTATGATACGGTCCGTATAGACCACTTCAGGGGCTTTGATGAATATTACTCAATTCCCTTCCCTGCCGAAAATGCAGTAAACGGACATTGGGAAAAGGGGCCCGGTTATGATCTTTTTAAGGCTATGAAGGAAAAGCTCGGAAAGAAGGATGTCATAGCGGAGGATCTTGGGTTTTTGACTCCTTCCGTATTAAGACTCGTAAAAAAGAGCGGATATCCCGGTATGAAGGTTCTTCAGTTTGCCTTTGACTCAAGAGAAGAATCAGATTATCTTCCGCATAATTATAATTCCAACAGTGTTGTCTATACAGGAACGCATGATAATGACACTACACTTAACTGGTTTTTGACTCTTAGGAACAGAGACAGAAAATATGCCTGTGAGTATCTGAACATACCAAAGGATGCCAAAAAAAGTGATATCCCCTGGTTCTTTATTAGGGCAGCTTATTCAAGCGTGTCATCGCTTTGCGTGATACCCATGCAGGATATCCTTTCATTACCCGCAAAGGCCAGGATGAACCGCCCTTCCACTCTCGGCGGAAACTGGGAATGGAGAATAAAAAAGGGAGCCTTCAGCAGCTCCAGGCAGAAGAAGCTTTTGAAAATAACGCAATTGTACCGCAGGGTTAATAAAGCATCCAAGCGTTGATCAAATATTTGAAAGGTCTTAAATATGTCGGAAATAAACATTAAAGATATCGCTAAAATATGCGGCGTCGGAGTAAGTACCGTATCACGCGCGATCAATAATCATCCGGATGTAAATCCCGAAACAAAGGAAAAGATCCTTAAGGTAATACGCGAAAACCATTATGTTCCCAATAACAGTGCAAGAAACCTTAAAAGATCCGATTCCAATACAATAGCCGTACTCGTAAAGGGTGTTTCAAACACCTTCTTTACGGAAATGATCGAGACTATCCAAAACGAGATCAAGAAGCACAATTATTCAATGGTACTGCACAGAGTTGAATTTGATGAGGATGAGGTGGATGTTGCTCTCGAGCTTGTAAAGGAAAAAAGGCTCAGAGGTATAATCTTTCTCGGCGGGTATTTTGTTCACAGTGAAGAAAAGCTCAAAAGGCTTAAGGTACCCTTTGTACTAAGTACAGCCGGTTCAATTTCAAAGGTATACAACAGAGATGACTATTCTTCCGTTTCAGTCGATGATATGGAAGAAAGCAGGAAAATGACGCAATATCTTATAGATCTCGGACACAGAAAAATAGCTCTGATAGCTACAAGGGAGTCCGATGTCTCCGTCGGAAAACTGAGAATAGACGGCTACAGGAAAGCACTAAACGACAATAATATTAAAATTGAAAAATCACTTATCCTCCATATGGATCCAAACATCGAAGAATTTTCCAGTGAAAGCGGATATAAGGCTATGAAGGATTTCCTTGACGAGGGAAAAAAATGCACCGCTGTATTTGCCATATCCGATACGGTAGCCTTCGGTGCCATAAGAGCGATATATGACAGCGGACTCACTGTTCCCGGCGATATATCCGTTGCGGGCTTTGACGGTATTAAGGCAGGAGAATTCTATATTCCTTCCCTTACAACGATCAAACAGCCTATAGATGAAATAAGCCGCGCAACCTCAGATATCCTGTTTGAGATAATAAACGGCAGCTCCGGACACAGACATGAAATCTATCCCGGAAGCTTTATCGAAAGAGAGTCCACTGACAGATTAAGCTCATCAAAATAAACCTGTTTCAGGCAGAAAACCGTCTGTCTGTCATATACCAGGCACTTTGTCTTAAGTTTGATTATTTTTTATCTGCGGTTATCCCTGATCATTGATTACTGATTATATTTATATCATATATGTCATCAAAGCTTACAGCGGATCCGTC
>JAILEM010000236.1 GCA_024687745.1 Lachnospiraceae bacterium | reverse complement strand
TGGGTAATAAGTCGTAACAATAATAAAAAATGGGCTATAGCGATCTATATGGTTTTTATTGCTTCCATGATCATACCTTTTCAGGTAGTCATGCTGCCACTGATAAGCACCTTCCGTGATGTCGGAAAATTTGTGGGGATCAACTTACTTCAGTCTATCCCCGGAATTGTTTTTGCTTACTGCGGTTTTGGAGGTGCTATGACTGTATTTATTCTTACAGGTTTTATAAAGGGAGTCCCTTATGACCTTGAAGAAGCTGCTGCAATTGACGGTTGCTCGCCTGAAGGAACCTTTTTCAGGATAATTTTCCCGCTTTTGAAACCGGTCATCACCACCGTTACGATATTAAACGGTATGTGGATATGGAACGACTACCTTTTACCTTCATTAATGCTTGGACAGAATGGTAAGGTTAAGACTCTTCCTGTTGCCGTACAGGCATTCGTTGGTTCCTATGTAAAACAGTGGGATCTTATACTTACCGCAGCACTTCTTGCAATACTTCCTATGATCATAATCTTTTTGATTGCTCAGAAGCAGATCATGGACGGAATGATCGAAGGAGCTGTAAAGGGGTAATTAAATGAATGAATTCAAAAGCAGACTTTCTGTCTGTTATGATGAAATGAAATGGCTCTATATGGAGCTTTACAATAATGACGAACAGGCCTTTGACTATTTTATTTACATGCTTGAAGAATACTATAAATCACGAAGCTCAGAGTTAAAGGCCTGGGATAAGAAAAGGACTTCCCGGAGCAAAAAAAGCTCATGGTATAAAGACAATAAATGCTTCGGAATGTTAGCTTATGCCGATTGCTTTGCTGATACACTTTCTGGCGTACGTTCACATCTTTCCTATATTAAAGAGCTTGGTGTTAATTATCTGCACCTGATGCCGATCCTAAAAAGCCCTGTGGGAAGAAGTGACGGTGGCTATGCAGTGTCTGACTTTCGCTGCATCGATGAGCATCTTGGCACTATTGACGATCTTGAGGCACTTTCTAATGACTGTCACAGGGAAAATATAAGTTTATGCCTTGATTTCGTGATGAATCATACAAGCGAGGATCATGAGTGGGCAATTCGAGCAAAAAAAGGAGAGAGAGAGTATCAGGATAGATATTTTTTCTTTGACAATTGGAATATTCCCAATGAATTCTCAAAGACTATGCCTGAGGTCTTTCCTACAACTGCTCCCGGAAATTTTACCTGGTGTGAAGAGGCCGGAAAGGTTGTCATGACCACTTTTTACCCTTATCAGTGGGATCTTAACTACAAAAATCCTGTGGTCTTTAATGATATGACTGCAAATATGCTCTTTATGTGCAACTGTGGGGTTGATATCATAAGACTGGATGCAACCCCTTACATTTGGAAGACTCTTGGAACAAAATGCAGGAATCTTCCCCAGGTCCATTCTCTTGTAAGACTGATGCACATGGCTTGTGATATAGTCTGTCCGGGAACACTTCTTTTAGGCGAAGTCGTTATGGAGCCAAAGGAAGTCGTACCTTACTTTGGTTCTATAGAACGTCCGGAGTGCCATCTTCTATATAATGTCACGACAATGGCAAGTATATGGCACACTGTAGCTACAAAAGATGTAAGACTTCTTGCGGATCAGCTATCCAAGGTTTTTTCACTCCCGAAAGAATATGTTTTCTTAAACTATCTGCGTTGTCACGATGATATAGGCTGGGGACTTGATTATGCATTTTTAAAACAATTCGGAATAGAAGAGATACCTCATAAAAAGTTCTTAAACGATTATTTCAGGAATTATATATTTGAAAGCGGTTCAAGGGGAGAACTCTATAACGATGATAAAAGACTGGGAGATGCAAGACTTTGTGGTACAACGGCTTCCCTTTGCGGAATAGAAGAGGGCGAAAATAAAAATAACCCGGAGCTTCTGAGATTTGGGATCACACTCGATATTATGCTGCATGCATTTCTTTTCACTCTTTCCGGAATTCCTATTTTATATAGCGGAGATGAGATAGGACAGTTAAATGATTATTCATATAAGGATGATCCTTTAAAACGACAGGATAGCCGCTATCTTCACCGTGGCAAATTTGACTGGAAAAGTGCCGGGAACAGAAAGAACAAGAATACAAGAGAGGGAAGTATCTATTTTGCGATAAAGGAAATTGAAAAAACAAGAAGTAAACATAAGGTTTTTATGAACGAGGCTGATACATGGATAATTACCCTTAATACTGATTCTGATGATCACAGTGTTTTAGGGATCGGACGCTATTATGATGGTGAAAAACTTCTTGCATTCTTTAATTTCTCAAGGAATGCCCGAATGGTATATACCAGTGAAAATGATCTTTATAAGGAAATTGCATCATCTTCACATACTGAATCTTCCAAAGAAAATCTTATCTGCCCTGACAGCTTCCTGCTTCCGGGAAACAGCTTTATCTGGTTTCTTATGAAATATTAACTAACAGTATATATGGTATTGGGAGATAAAATCTGAATAAAAAACAACTATTCGCAAAAGGCAATAAATTTAGCGAAAACGGATAATATTTGCAATATTTCCCTGTATTGTATAAATTATATAAAGGGTCGCAGGGGAAACACGAAGTGTGTCCCCCGCTAGAATGCCGAGCGAAGCGAAGGCAAGGGTGGGAAATACCCGAAACGCAGTGACGGGTATTACCCACCCGTTTCTAGAGTGTCTTTACCAATTGAAAAATATTGCAAATATTAGTAGTGGTAGTTGATAAAAAGGCATATTTCAATCTCCCGTAAATGCCTTTTTTGTACATCAACTATTAGCTAAATGAGACTTTAACGAATTAGTTATGCCTTTATGGTACATCAGCCCGATTTACTTCGTAAATCTGTCTGATGTACATTTATCTTTATCATACAGAGTATAACTTCATTACAGGGGTAAATCGGGCTGATTTCGCTATAATACTATAACTATTCGTTAAAGGCAGCTTTAACGAATAGTTGTATTTTTTTCCTATTATACAGGCTGATTTGGAACAATTAGCGCCAGGCTTCAGTACCTTTGTTTTTTATATCAATATGACAGGCTTCCATAGCCCTTATAGCATTATCATGGGATTCTGCGGTCACACCCGCACAACATCTGGCATCAACGGTTATTGGTATATCTGGGAAAAATGCCTTTACTACCATCGCGTTACTTATTACACAGATGTCAGTACACAAACCGATCAGTTCTATTTCATTCACCTCATACCCGCTGCTTATAAGAGTCTTTATACATTTCGCAACATCTGGTGAACCAAATGTTTCTTTCTTGACACGTATGGAATTGGATGCATAATTACTGAGTTCACGTATGAATTTCCACCCTTCTGTATGATAAATACAATGTGGAACAGGAAGATGTTTTCCCTCTATCGTATCTAAATAATCATCAAAGTGTGTATCATAAGTAAATATGATCCTTTCACCCTTTTCATATGCTTCCTTTACCTTGTTTATTACATCCGGTACTATCTTTTTGGCCATTTCGTTTTCAAGTGAGCCTGTGATAAAATCCTTCTGCATATCGACAACGATAAGAATCTTTCCTTTTCTTTCCATTTTTTCCTCTCTGTACTTTCTTAAATATATTTTATATAAGAAAATCCTCTTACATTATATACTATTATTCTAAAAATATAAGCTATTATGATATTTTGTACAAAAAAGATGAATTGACCAAAAATAATTATAATAAGTCTAATATTAATCCTGTTTTATCATATTAAAATATGTATTATATGTTTTCACTGACTCATTGACTTTTGCGGTCAATTCTGTCGTGGGTTTTCCTGATCATTCGCTTTTATTCTTTTCGAGAACAAAACCTGCCTCTTCACCGTTGTCAGAAACTGTGATTTCCTCTTCAGTTTGAACATATTCATCCGGAACCTTCAGGATATGTACCGTATACGTTCCGGGGCCTGTTTCAAAGGATGCGATCCCTTTTTCATCAGTATCAGCAGTCATGCACAGTTCATCCGAACAAAACTGTACCGTAACATCCTTAACAGGATCACCGTCTGTATTCTTTACATAGATCTGATATGATCCCATAAAACCCTTTTTATAATTTAATATTTTATTATAAACACCATTACCGCCTTCATTCTCCGCCTCAGAGATATCTGTCTTCTCTGATGAGCTTTCCTGCCCCGGTACTGTTTTACAACCTGCAAGAGAATATATGAGACTCAGGGCAATCAGTAAAACAATAAATGATCTCGTTTTCATATCTGTCCCACCTTTGTATAAATATATAAATAATAATACGTTTTAAAAACTCTTATTCAGATATTTTCCAATTATTTCTACCGCTTTCTTTTGCTTCATACACAGCCTCATCTGTCCTTTTAAGAATCCCGTTCACATCTCCGTCACTGTCGCGAAAATAAGAAAATCCAACCGAAGCACTTATAGTAACATCACCTTCTATATCAGGTATCTTAATATCCCTTATTGCATTAATTATCCTGTCGCCAAGCTCAGGCTGTTGATCTAGAGAGATGCCATGAACGATAGCGATAAATTCATCACCGCCCCAGCGTATAACGGAATCCTTTTCCGAAACAGATGATCTTACCGCCTCTACAAACGCTCTTAGTACCTTGTCCCCAAGTCCGTGTCCGTAGCTATCATTGAACTGTTTAAAATAATCAATATCCATCATAGCCACAAGTATATCAGGTTCTCCGCTGTTAAAGTTCCTATATGCCTCATTTAACAGCTTCTGTCCGCAAACTCTGGAATTTGCTCCGCTTACCGTATCCCAGTCAAGCTGGTCGCTTAATTCCTTATTTTTATTCTCAAGTACTTTTCCGCTGGTTTTTTTATATGCTCTAATCATGATGGATAAAAGAGCCAGCCATATTATAGAACTGAATACAAGTAAAAGAATATGGGGTATGGACATTTTATCCATGGCTTCTTTCTGATAATGTTCAAGATTATCTAGATTTACCCCCATACATACTATCCAATCAAATCTCTTATAGAGCTCAGAATAGGTTTCCTTACGGGTAATCTCATCTGACTCAAGCTTTTTAAAATCATATGTCAGATAAACACTTCCGTTTTTAACTACACCCTCAAGCTCATCCCTGTATGCATAGACTCCACTGGGATTCCTGGTATTTGTAGAAAGATACTCTCCCTCCGTATCACTTAAGTTTGGATGAATAAGCCGTATTGCGTATTCGTCTCCGCCTTCATAGTTCAGCACATTATGTACCCACATATATGTACCGTCAATATGCATTTCTGAATATATCTTTCTTCGGGCTATCTCAGTCATAGCATCTTCTAACTCTTCATTGTCGGCGTCGGGATTGTCCTCAAGGTATTCATCTGCACAGATATCTATGTAAGATATAAGACTCTGCACATTTTCCTTAAGCATCGATTTTTTTACTGAAATAGTAGCCTCATAGGCCATTCTGGCTGTGATCATTGTGATCGCATATGAAAAAATCAAAATACAGATAACAGATATGATAAAGGCAATGATCAAATATATGGTAAATTTTCGGTATTCTTTCTCTTTTAGATCTTCATCAGATTCTCTCATAAAGATGCTGTCTCCTTATATAAGATATATTATTTAAGATAATAATACAGAAAATACTGACCTAATAAAGATTTTATCATTTATTGTTATAGTCAACAACCGCATTATACATGATTTTTCATAATTAATTTTAGGAAAGTAATCTTAATAGTGTGACTAAATTTATCAATGACAAATATTTTGTCACACTTATTATGTTCAGCTATCTCTGATAAAATTAAATATCTGTATACTTATTCTATACTTATTCCGATCTTTTCAGATTCGTTGTAAGTAGGAAATTATCCTTTATTCTTCTATTATATATTAAAACATTCCCGAAAGGAGGCATTTTATATGCAAGAAAAGTTGCTTTTTAGACGTTTTTCCATTTTGGCTGCTGTCCTGACGATACTGGTTTTCTTTCCTGCAATAAACGTATCGGCCGAAAACTCTGACCCATCAAATGGTAAGACTATTGATCTCAATGATT
This sequence comes from Lachnospiraceae bacterium, assembly GCA_024687745.1. Lineage (GTDB taxonomy): Bacteria > Bacillota > Clostridia > Lachnospirales > Lachnospiraceae > UBA2868. The sequence continues at coordinate 6,836 of JAILEM010000236.1, read as the reverse complement.
ACGAAGTAATAAATTCGACCTTTAACATAAATGCGGTAATAAACGGTGAAGAAACGGGTAAAAAGAGCGACTACTATATTTCATATATTCCTGATTATGATTTCAAATGCACTGCCATTACCACATATCACTGGAACTACGGAAAGGGATCCACACCGGGAACCATAAGTATTGAGGAAGAGGATGTATCCGGAAGCAAACAATCCTTTAAGGCAACAGGAAGAGACGGGTCGGGATCCAAAAATGTCAACTGGGATATATATCCTGATATGATATTTAAAAAAGGGCATACTTATAATATCTATGACTCTGATGTCAGTACCTGGAGCTGTAATGAGCAATCCAATAATATGTGCTTTGTAGAGCTCCGCGGTATTCCTCTTGATAAAGACTCCGATGATCCGGATGACAAATCTGTTAAGGACACTTCAGATAATAATCCTGACAGCAAGGATTCCGGGAAAAAAACAGATAACAAAGACCTTATAACCTTTGGAGAATTCCTACAGGATGACATTCCTGTTATATATGATACAAAAGAACTTTCTGAAATATCAAAAGGTAATATGGTTAACCTGTTCATAGGAGACCTTTTTGAATCAGATGGATATGTATATGGTTATATATTTGACGAAAACCTTAATCCCACGGATTCAATAATAAGGCTTGCTTTTTCGTTCAATGAACCCTGGTTGGATATTATAAGTGACACGGATATTATCGTCTGCGGAGAATTTGTCGGAACAAACAGCGAAATAATAAATGAAAAAAAGACTGAATGTAACATCATAAGTGTCACTGAATTTGCTTATATCGATGATGAAGGAATAACTGCAAGATATAATTGTAAACCTATTGATAAAAACGACAAACTAAAAGAAGGTGACCTTATCTCTGTATGTTTGGATTACGGAGTACCCGAAAACGATATAGACGAACCGATCGCAAAAAGAGTCAGCTATAATGACGAAGAATATACAGTTATGAAATATATATCCGCAGACTGTGACTACATCAAAGGTACTTCGGATTATGAGATCATGGATGATAAACTTTTTATTCTTAAGGATGAGGACAATTCACTGTTGAACCTGAACTGTGATGCCAAGGATGATTTTCTCCATATTACCAGAAATTCCTTCCTTCAGGGAATTGGATTCTTATATATAAATCTTAAAGTTGAATCTATCACAAAGGATGGTTATTACGTACTTGAAAAAACAGATGATGATAACTGCCAGACAGCTTACTGTGAACTTGATATAAACGATGACGAGGTTACTTTTTATTATGGTCATTTGAGAGATACATATACTTCATCTTTTAATGACAAGTTTGAAGGTGGATATTTAATACCTGATATACTTTTTACCCCGGATGATGAAATCGCTACTGAACTGCGAAGGATTCGTATTCCCTCAGATCTTCCGGAAATGGATGTTATATATGACAGTGATGACGGAAAAATCATTACAAATAAAGACAGCAATTATTCCATCATGTATTATTCAGATACTAATATTCCTACATTTAAATATTATAAATATTTTGATGAGGATATGGTAAATGCATATGTCTGTTTACCCGATGACAGTCTTGTATTTGATGATACGTTGAGGCTGTGTGCTTCCCTCTCACAATACGGAAATGTAATCTTTTGTATCACTGAGAATCCGGATGGCATTGGCAAAGATGTTTTTTCTCAAGAGCTTGATAGGGAAAGACCTGGCTTTGTTATCAGATTTGATCTTAAAAACAACAAAATCTCAGGCTATATTGTTGAGGGGCCTGATATGACCAGGGATATACCTTTTGATGAATACATTGAGGAATCTAAGTCATTACTTGACAATGACATAGTAGATCAGGCAGTCCTTGATCTTCTCATAAAGACAAATTATTATATGCAGAATAAGAAAGACTATGATGTCGAAAAAATCCTTTCAAAAACCCAAAATACATCGGACAACGAATTTAGATGGCTCGAAGAAATAAACCGCAGCAACGGGGAAGATATCGAAGAACTGATCTATTCATATTTCCCGGATTTTGACCTTGTTTCCAAAAATGACAAGCTGGAGGGAGATTGGAAATGTTTAATGATGCCTCTATACGGAGATAAATATTACGATGAGGATGAATACGAAACCAGATATTATATGAATGCCTCCATACAGTGCGAAGAAGATCTGATACACCTTCTTTTATCTTATGATAAATACTATGACATTACTACAGAAAAGATTACGGATAACAGCGAATGGGATCCTATAGAATTAGAAGGTGAATTAGACAAAGATGGTTTCTACACCATAGATGGTCTTATACAAACAGAGGGATTTTTCTTTAAATCAAACGGAAAACTATATAGTCTTGCGTTCATGGAATGGAACAGTGGGGAAAATACGATACTGGGATTTGTAAAAGAGTAATCTTTAAACAATCATCTGCCATATCTCATAATTAACCGAACAACTTATTGCATGAAGCCCCGGCAAAATACAGCCGGGGCTTTCCTCACTCGATTATTATAATAGTATTATCTTTTCCTCAGGAAGGAATTTTTTAAGAGTTTCTTCAAGATCACTACTGACAATAGGCTTTGCAAGATAACTGTCAAATCCCATCTCAAGATAATGGTTTTCAGACCCTTCAACCGCATTTGCAGTAAGAACGATAATTGGTATTTTTTTATTATTTCCTCCGTCCTTTCTTATCATCTTCATAGTCTCATAACCATCACAGTTTGGCATCATATGATCCATCAAAATCAGATCAAAATCTTTATTTTGACATAATTCCAATGCTTTAAACCCATCCTTGACAGTTGTTATATTTATCTCTGTCTTCTTAAGGAGCGCCGAAACAAGCTTAAGATTTACCTCAACATCATCAACAACAAGTATCTCTGCATCCGGGGCATGAAACAATTCTTTATAATTATTTCTTCTTAATTCAGATTTTCTGCCCGGATCAAACTCCCCAAGAGGCTTTTTATTCATTATTTTCTGCGGAATGTTTACGGTAAATTCAGACCCTTCACTCTGTACCGAGGTAACTGAGATCGTTCCATCCATCATTTCTATAAGCTGTCTGCTTAAGGCAAGCCCAAGTCCGGTACCTTCAACTGCCTTATTTTTTTCTTCGTTTACCCTTTGAAATGCTTTGAATATCTTGGAAAAATCCTCTTCAGATATGCCCTGACCGGTATCAGATACTTCGATTATCAGATTTCCAGTCTCCTCATTTAGATCCTTCCATATGATCTTCAATGATATTATTCCCTTATCAGTATATTTTATACTGTTTGTCAGTAAATTTATCAGTACCTGCTTGATCTTTTCAAAATCCCCGTAAAGACCTGACGGAATAAGGGGATCGCACTCCACGTTGATCGGAAGATCCTTTTGCTTTGCCCTTGGTCTCACAAGAATAAGACTTTCCTGTAACATTTTATGCAAATTATATTCTTCAGGGATTATTTCCATTTTCCCTGACTCTATTTTTGAAATATCCAAAATATTGTTTATAAGCGAAAGAAGCGCCTCTCCGGATCTTTCTATATCTCCAGCATAATCCAATATACTCTCTTCTGCTGATTCCCTCAGGATCATTTCATTCATTCCCAATATTGAATTTATAGGAGTTCTTATTTCATGGGACATATTTGCAAGAAAGAGGCTTTTCGCCTTGTTGGCTCGATTTGCCTCTGCCCTGGCTTCTTCAAGGTTTTTCATCATAAGATGATCCTCTGTAACATCTTCAAAAAGAAAGAAGGATCCAAGCTTTTGTTTTGCCTGATTCACACAGTTTCTGTAATCTACCCTGATCTGTGCTTCTCTTCCGTTTATATCCATGGGAAAGGTTACCTCAAATTCATCAAGATCGTTTATATCTCTTCCCTCAGTCCATAATGATATGGGAAAATCTCCATATTTGTAGCTTTCTGTGGAAAGATTAAAAATGTCACTTGCCGTTTTATTGATATAAATACAATTTTTGTCTATATCAAAGAGAAACAGTCCCTCTTTCATCGAATCAACCGCAAGATTTAGGGTGTTGTTCATTAGCTTTCTTGGCACATAAAACAGGGAATAATAATATAAAAGCAATCCCGCAAGTGCATAGAAAAGAACAGACCAGTCAAATGGCAGGCTGAATAACATATAAGCAATATTTAAAATAACTATAAATGTAAGAGATAAAAGAATGGGAAAATATTTAAACCTGTAAAAACCATAGGATCGTACAAGTGATAATGTCAGCAAAAACAGAGCAAATACGATCGGCAGATAGCATAACAGCAAATGAACATTAAAAAGAGCCGACGGCCTTGTCTGATAAGCCGTAGAACCATCTGATAATACCATAGAATACATAGTATACATATGACCTGTCACGATACTTAAGGTCAGGTTTATTCCGTCTATAAGTATTATAAATCTCCATAAAAATACAAATTTCCTAAGAAATCTGACCCTGTTCGTATAGACAAAAGCAAATATGAGCAGATAATAAGTCATAAAATCTATACTTAAAAAATATAACGTGAAAGCAATATGTGTTATGATAGGAATTCCCGATAACGCGATTACTATATTTGCAAACACACCAACAGAAGCCGCAGAAAATATACGAACAACAGATCTGTCAAGTAAAGTCTTTTTTTTAACTAACTTCAGTAATATAGCTAAGAGCAGACATTCCGAAAGCAATCCAGCTATAATAAAAATAAGACGCATGTTAATTATTATCGTTCCCCTACATTAATAAAAAATCTATAACTGATAATTAAATTATTATATCACCTTATTCCTATTCATTCCATATTTTAAACCCTTAATAATCGTTCCACCATAATTCTATTTACAAAGATAAGCTATAAGAATAACCGTCGATCTTGCTCCGAGAACCAGATATGTCTGATCCTCGGTCTTTTTTTCTTCCCCCGGATCTGCAGAAAAACCATTAGAATCAAATGCAAGATGCCAGAAATAATCCTTTGGAATGATCGGAAGCTTAAATGAATGCTCTTCCCAATGTGCGTTCACAGCAACATATATATAGCTGTCCTTTTCTGTCTTAAACTTTACATGGTCCTCTGCATACATATACGCAAAACAAAGGGCTGGCGCATTCTCATCAAGCTCCCAGGGTTCAAGTCCATGAAAAGAAAACTCCGGGTATCCGGTTGAATTTTTATCAAATATATACTTACTTACCTTTAATACCGGATGTGCCTTCTTAAAAGCGATCAATCTTCTTGTATGATCAAAGAGATCTTTATGCTCAGAGAGTCTTGACCAGTCAAGCCATGAAATTTCATTATCCTGACAATAAGCATTATTATTTCCCCATTGGGTATTTGCAAATTCATCCCCTGATAAGAGCATCGGAATTCCGCGGCTTGTAAGAAGTATGGTTAACATATTCTTCATCTGACGGATTCTTAAGGACAGTATCTCCGGATCATCCGTCTCGCCCTCATAACCGCAATTCCAGCTGTAATTTTCATTACATCCATCCCTGTTATCCTCTCCGTTCTTTTCATTATGTTTATCATTGTAGGAAACAAGGTCATAAAGCGTAAATCCGTCATGACAGGTAATAAAGTTTATTGATGCGTTAGAACTTCTGCTTCCGTACATATCAACAGAACCCTTTATGCGCAGATATAATTCAGGTGCACATTCCGCCTCTCCTTTTATAAATCTGCGCAGACTGTCGCGGTACCTTCCGTTCCAGTCAGACCACCTTCCCCACGATGGAAAGGTCCCAACCTGATACAGACCGGCTGCATCCCAAGCCTCTGCTATTAATAAACTCTTACCTAAAACCGCATCATGAGCGATACTGTCAAGCAAAGGCGGATCTATCAACGGTGATCCGTCCTCTCCTCTTGCAAGAATAGAAGCAAGATCGAATCTGAATCCGTCCACATGATAATCACTTACCCAGTACCTCAGACAGTCGAGCACAACATTCCTTACAACCGGATCGTTACAGTTCATCGTATTCCCGCACCCGCTGAAATTGTAATAATATCCATCAGGTGTCAACAGATAATATGTACTGTTATCGATACCCTTATATGATATATACGGTCCATTCTCATTTCCTTCCGCAGTATGATTAAATACTACATCAAGAACGACCTCTATTCCGTTTTCATGAAGCTTCTTTATCATATTCTTCAGTTCATCCGCTTCCATTCCAAAAGGCGCAGAGGCGGAATATCCTGCCTTTGGCGCAAAGAAATCTACGGTTGAATATCCCCAGTAGTTAAGAAGTCTGACCCCGTCTACTTCTCTTGAATTCTCAAACTCATCAAATTCAAATATGGGCATAAGTTCTATACAGTTAATGCCAAGTTCCTTAAGGTAAGGAATCTTTTCAACGATACCGGCATAGGTTCCTTTATATTTAACCTTACTGCTTTTATGGGCAGTAAATGACCTTACATGCATCTCATAGATCACAAGATCACCCTGTCTTATCTCTAAGGGTTTATCATTCTCCCAATAATAATCCTCTATTATTATCTGGCCTCTGTGCTGAAAAGGGTCATTTGGATCATGCTTCTTACCCCAGACTGATCTTCCGGATACGGACTTAGCGTATGGATCAAGTAATACTTTATTTTTATCAAATATATGCCCCTTTTTAGGTTCATATGGGCCGTCAAACCGATATCCGTATTCCGTCGTCTCTATTTTTATTCCATATACTATCATTGTATAGACATTACCTATACGAAACTCCTCGGGAAAGGGTATCTCTATCCACGGTTCCTTTTGTCCATGTCGATAAAGGACCAAAGTACATCCTTTTGCCTC
>JAILEM010000230.1 GCA_024687745.1 Lachnospiraceae bacterium | reverse complement strand
GAAATACTGGAGGGTAACCAAAAGGTAACCAAGGGTAACCAACTTTTAGGGTGATTTATCGAACAAGAAAATCCCGAAAGCCGCCTACTTAGCGAACTTCCGGGATTAATTCCTCATCGGAGTGACAAGATTCGAACTTGCGGCCTCTACCTCCCTAAGGTAGCGCTCTAGCCAAACTGAGCCACACCCCGTAACCTTTACAATTCTAAATTAAATCTTCCACAATGTCAACCTTTATCTTATCATTATCTGTATTTTTTATTTCCGGAATACACAGGGATATGATATAACCGTCTATATCATCAAATAGCCTTCCTCTGAAGCCTCTGGTTTTCTCTAAGGCCGTCAGGATCTCAGGATCTCTTTCCTTATTGTCTGTCTGACCGGCACTTGATGTTTGGTTTACATAACTCTCAATATCCCTTTCATTCCTCTCAAAGAAGGCCGTGTGACCGTCTTTTTTTATCCTTACGGTAAAGTCCGAGGTCGGAAGCTTAAGTCCCAAACCCGTTGCCTTCATATAAGCCTCTTTTAGGGTCCAGATCTTATAGAAATTCTCTGTCTTTAGATCCTCGTCGGCAAATACAAAGCTCTGCTCCTCTTCAGAATAAAAATGTCTCGCGATACTGTCGGTATCTGTTTTCCTGTTACCCCTCTCACAGACCTCTATATCGATTCCAATACCGTCATGCCCCTTTTCATAGAGACCTGCTATGGCACATACCGCATAGTCACCCGCATGTGAGAGCGAAAATATGAGTTCCTTACCGTCTATCATAAGGTGAGGTTTTTTATTATCATCCAAATACATGTACTCATCGTATTTGATCCATTTACATACCTTAACCCCCGTCAGCCGGTCATTATCATCCCCGGAAGCTTTTTTTCTATCCCTATTACGATCAAGGGTAAAGAACTCAAAATCCCTGTTTAATCCGTAATTTAAAAGAGCTGCCGCAAGAAGTCCCCTCTTTATATCCGCCTCAAAAGCAAACCTTTTTACATGCTCCCATCTGTTCGGGGAGACAAGGGCCTTTAGATCATCCACAGAATACCTGTTTATATTACCTGCATATATCCTCATATACAAATCCTTTCAGGAGCCTTAACCATCATATGGAAACCGGAGACCGGATAATATCCCGGCCATGTACCCTTCCGATAGTATCGTTACAGCATAAAAGACAAAACAGGCACAGAAGAATCCTCTCCCCCGTGCCTGTTTAATCTCCTATCCGTTTATAACGGTCAACAGAACTTTATTTTTAAGCGATCTTATCCTTTGCTATATCTGCAAGAGTTGTAAATCCTTCAGGATCATTAACTGCCATCTCCGCAAGCATCTTTCTGTTGATATCTATCTCTGCAAGCTTAAGTCCATACATGAACTTTGAATATGAAAGTCCGTTAAGTCTTGCTGCCGCATTTATTCTTGCTATCCATAAACGTCTGAACTGACGCTTTCTCTCTTTTCTTCCCGCATATGAGGAAGCAAGTGCTCTCATTACAGACTGCTTGGCTATTCTGTACTGCTTTGAACGGGCTCCTCTGTATCCTTTTGCCAACTTAAGTACTCTGTTATGTTTCTTCTTAGCGTTTAATCCGCCTTTAATTCTTGCCATTTCTATATCCTCCTAAATTCAGGTTTTTATTCAATTTAACCGCCTTTAACTAATTATAAATAAGGGCATATCTTCTTCATATTAGCTACATTGGTCTCATCTGTCATAACAGCTTTTCTTAAGTTTCTCTTGTTCTTTGTAGTCTTCTTGGTCAGTATATGACGCCTGTATGCCTTATTTCTCTTTAACTTTCCCGTTCCGGTAACCTTGAAACGTTTTGCTGCTGATCTGTTGGTCTTCATCTTTGCCATGGTTCTTTCCTCCTAAAGCTTTATTTTTTTATGCATTGATCATCCTCGTTTTTCCGAAAGGAACATCGTCATAGTCCTTCCCTCTACCTTGGGAGCTTTATCGACTGTGGCGATATCCGATAAGCTTTCCGCAAAATCATCCAAGATATACTTGCTGTTCTGCATATGGGCCATCTCACGTCCCCTGAAACGAAGGGTTACCTTCACTCTGTCTCCCTTTGATAAGAACTTTCTGGCCGCTGCGATCTTGGTATTCAGATCGTTTGTGTCAATATTCGGTGACATGCGGATCTCTTTGATCTCTATTGTCTTCTGCTTCTTCTTAGCTTCCTTTTCCTTACGGGTCTGCTCATATTTGAACTTGCCGTAATCAATGATCCTGCACACAGGTGGCTGTGCTCCGGGTGCTATCTTTACAAGATCAACCCCCGCTTCCTCAGCAAGTGCAAGTGCCTCCTTTACCGGCATTATCCCAAGCTGCTGTCCGTCCTCGCCGATAACACGGACTTCCTTATCTCTGATTTGTTCATTGATCATTAAATCGCTAATTGTCGTATACCTCCGTTTCGAATGCAAAAGATTGATAAAAACTAAAAAGTGGATGATCGTACAGATCATCCACCTAATCACATTTTTACCATTACCGTCCTTATGATAAGTCCTCAAGGACCTTCACATGATAATCCCAAAATTCATCATCGGTAATGGAGCTATGTACGCCCGGTAACATTTTTTCAAAGTCTCGGGGTGAGAGTGTCTGATCTATACTCTGCTTGTTGTCTCCAACACACAATGGATACGATAACATATCCCTTTTAACCTGTCAAGAAAAATAAGTTATTCCTCAACCTCTATCTTGCGGTTTTCTCTTTTTGCGATCTCTTCGCTTATATCCTTTATAAAATCATTAAGGTCCTTCTGTCCTTCATCGCCCTTAAAACGGCTCCTTACAGATATCAATCCCGCTTCCTCCTCCTTCTGTCCAAGGATCAGCATATAGGGAACCCTTTCAAGTCTTGCTTCCCTTATCTTATAACCTATCTTTTCGGATCTGTCGTCAAGCTCTGCCCTTATACCTGCATCCCTTAGCTTCTCGAGAACTCCCTTTGAGTAATCCATGAATTTATCCGAGATAGGCAGTACCTTTACCTGAACAGGTGAAAGCCAGGTAGGGAATTTGCCGGCACAGTTTTCCGTAAGCACTCCGATAAACCTCTCTACCGAACCGAATACGACTCTGTGTATCATAACAGGCATATGCTCTGCTCCGTCGGGTCCTATATATTTAAGGTCAAAGTTCTGCGGAAGCTGGAAATCAAGCTGTATCGTTCCGCACTGCCAGGTCCTTCCTATGCAGTCCTCAAGATGGAAATCGATCTTTGGTCCGTAGAAGGCTCCGTCTCCCTCGTTTATCTCATACTCAAGACCAAGATTCTCAAGTGATCTCTTAAGACCCTCTGTCGCCTTCTCCCAATCCTCCAAAGATCCCATGTGATCCTCAGGCATTGTCGAGAGCTCTATATGATATTTGAATTCAAGCTTCTCATAAACCTCGTTTATGAGCCTTACTATATGGGCAACCTCTGAATCCACCTGATCCATTGAGATAAATTCATGAGCATCATCCTGATGGAAGGCTCTTACCCTCATAAGACCGTGAAGAGCACCTGACTTCTCATGTCTGTGGACGAGTCCGACCTCTGCATATCTCAACGGAAGATCCTTATAGGACCTTGGTTCATTCTTGTAGACAAGTATGGAACCCGGACAGTTCATGGGCTTAATACAGAATGTCTCATCATCGATAGTCGATGTATACATGTTCTCTCCGTAGTGATCCCAGTGTCCTGAGGTGATCCACAAGGACTGGTTTAGCATAACCGGAGTCTCTATCTCCTCATAACCGTTCCTGTAATGGATCTCTCTCCAGTACTTCATAAGCTCATTTCTCAAAAGCATGCCCTTTGGCAGAAAGAACGGGAATCCCGGACCCTCATCGGAAAACATAAAGAGCTTCATCTCTTTTCCTATCCTTCTGTGATCCCTCTTCTGTGCCTCTTCAAGCCTTCTTATATATTCCTCAAGATCTGAGGCCTTTGTATAGGAGGTTCCGTAGATCCTTGTCAACATCTTGTTATCGGAATTACCTCTCCAGTATGCTCCGGCTATCTTCATGAGCTTAAAGGCCTTTACGGGTTTAGTGCTCATAAGATGGGGACCCGCACAGAGGTCTGTGAATTCTCCCTGCTTATAGAAGCTAAGCTCTGCATCCTCGGGAAGATCCTGAATAAGCTCTACCTTATAGGGCTCGTTTAATCCCTTAAAGTATTCTATAGCTTCTTTTCTTTCCATTGTGAATCTTTCAATAGGAAGATCCTCTTTTACGATCTTCTTCATCTCGGCTTCGATCTTTTCAAAATCAGCCTCCGAAACCGATTCCTCAAACTCGATATCATAATAAAAACCGTCATCGATCGAAGGTCCTATCGATAACATAGCGTTCGGATAGATCCTCTTTATAGCCTGCGCCATTATGTGCGCTGTAGTGTGCCGGAAAGCATCCCGGCCACCTTTATCATCAAAGGTCAGAATGCTTAACTCACAATCCTTGTCGATCGTAGTTCGAAGATCCACTCTTTCACCGTTTACTTCACCCGCACATGCAACACGTGCAAGACCTTCACTGAGGTCCTTTGCAATTCCAATCACTGTCATTTCATTTTGATACTCTTTTACAGAGCCGTCTTTAAGAGTGATTTTCATAACATTCTCCTTTCTTATTTTTATTTTTTCTTATAATTGATCAAAGCTTTCTGCCAGAGAATCTCTTTACAGAAAGCCTTGTATGATCCGTCCGTTAATGTCTTGCTCCGCAGCAGTTCTTATACTTCTTGCCCGATCCGCAGGGACAGGGGTCGTTTCTTCCTATCTTCTTACCCTCTCTCCTGTAGGTCATGGACTTTTTCTGTTCCTTATATAATCTCTCCTGAGTCTCCTTATCAAAGATCGCATCCCATTCCTCAAGACCGTACAGCCAGTCAGCCTGGGCAGCCACCATGTTTTTATACAGAAGCTCTTTGTCAAAGCCGAGGTTTACCTTCGTATCCTCTTCCATATCATCTATGGGATTCTTCTCTACAAGGCTGTCATTGATGCCATCAAGGAATCCGGTCATGGTCATTATATCAACGCCGTACTTTTCGGCAAGCTCTGATACCGTTCCCTCTACCTTAACATCGGGATCCTTTAAAAGCTCAATATATATTTCCTTTTCCTTCTGAAAATATTCCGTCCAGAGATCCTGAAGCTTCTTTTTATCCTCCGTAGCGGAATATGCCATATCTTTCCATTTATCAAGCAGTGCCATAACATGTCTCCTTATATGTCAGATAAATTTATACTTCTTTTTTGATAAAACACAAGCAATAGTATATCATAAACCGAAAAAAATGCAATCCAAACCGACTTAAGCCCTGATCCGTCAAAACCTATCAGTCTGTCTTTTCTTCCCTTTCATTCTCCGTAAGCTCGGCTATCAGAACCTCAAGACTCATCCTGTTATCCATAAGTCCCTGATTGATCATCCTCTCATACTCCGCACATCTTTCAAGTATGGCCCTGAGCTGTGAAAATGTATACTTTTGCCCGTTTTTTACGCTCATCTTTACAGCATAGGGATGGAGCGAGAGCTTTTGCTTTATCTCTTCCTGGGATAACCCGTCCCTTGTGAGGGCTTTAATTGTCAGTATCCTTGAAAACTGGCCTTCGACAAGTGAAAGTATCTTGCGGGGATGGGTCTTTAAGGCAAGCATATCATAGTACTTAAGCAGAGCATCGTGCCTGTTTTTTTCCACTATGAAGTTTATCATGTCAAAAACCTTATCCTCTATCCTTTCGGTACAGACAGCCTTTACATCTTCGCTGTCTATCTCTCCCTTATCAAGGCAGTAGCATATAAGCTTTTCAAGCTCCTGGTTCATTGTTTCAAGATCCCTTGGCACCCGGAGCATGAACATATCAAGAGCACTTCTTCTTATCTGAAGGGATGCACCCTTCACCCTGCTTATGATCCAGTTTTCAATATCCTTATCGCCCGGAAGGTTAAGCTCTACTACCCTTCCTGCCTTCTTTATTGCCTTGTATATGCTTCCTCTTTTGTCCACGCTTTCCTGTACAAAGATCATACAGGCAGTCTCCGGAATGTCTTTTATAAAGGCTGCGAGCGCACCCTTCATATTTCCCTCATCAGTATTATCCTCATCCTCCTCATCCTCCGTATCATCACTTCCTCCATCCTCATCTTCCTCACTGTCGGATGAAGCTCCATAGACCCTGAAGAGATTTGTTTCTTCTATGATAAGTACCCTTTTCTCAGCAAGAAAGGGCAGGGTATTTGCAAAGTCTATTATCTCGGAGATATCGGGATCCTTTCCCCTGTATTCGGCAAAATTCAGGTTATCGTCAGGTGAGCAGAGAGCGTTCTTCAGCCTGGTCTTTGCCTGCTGCCTTAAGTAGGATTCAGTCCCTGTTATGAGGTATACCTTACTGTATGAATTGTTCTTTATATCCTCTGAAATACTTTTCATGGCATCAATTATAGCATTTTTATAACATAGCGTCAGCATTTTATGTTATAATATCTTCCACGGACAAATATACATAGTTGCTTTTCAGTGGGGATGAAAGGAGACTATGTAATGCATATAAGATTTAAGATAACCATATTTATCACACTATCACTTATCTTTTTTATTCAGGGATGTAAAGATGACAGAGAACTCATAGCACTTGAGGATGAAAGCTTTCAGGGTGCAGAGACTTCCTATTATCCAAATGACATTTCAATGTCTGAGGGGGAAGGCTCTGCTTCTAATGTATATGTAATGGCTGAGAATGGATCACAGGATAATTCTGATCAGCAAAAGGGTTCAGGCAGCATGATCGTGGAAGATAATAAGGAGCCTGAGAGCGTTCATACCGTAACCGTATATATATGCGGTGCGGTCAATGAGCCCGGCGTATATGTTTTAGATGAGGGCTCACGCATAATTGACTCGATCAGTGCAGCTAAGGGAATGAGCACAGACGCTGCAACCTCCTGCTTAAACCTTGCGGAACCGCTTATAGACGGATCCATGATCTATGTGCCTACCGTTTCAGATATATATTCAGAGACCGGGTCGGTCAATTCAGATACTTCATCTTATTCGGGACTCAATCCCATAACTCCATCCTACGGCCAGACTCCGTCCTTACAAGGGCCATCTGATTCAGGGTTAAACCTGCTTACAGCTGCATCTTCCGGCAGTTCCTCGACCGGTATGGTCAATATTAATACCGCTTCCAGATCGGAGCTTATGACCTTAAACGGGATCGGAGAAGCAAAGGCAGATAAGATAATAGCCTACAGGGAAGAACACGGGGGCTTTGACTCTATCGAAGATATAATGAACATAACAGGGATCAAGGAGGGTATGTTCAATAAGATCAAGGATCAGATATGCGTAAGATAAAAATCCACGCGATATCCCTGATTAAAAATATCAGACGGCCCATGTGCCTCTTTTGCCTGATCTTTGTCATCTTTCTCTATATACTGACCCGGGGGTCTGACTCCTTATCAAATGTATCTGCCTTTGCGGACAATATAGGGGAGGGGACAGAGCTTACCTTAACCGGTATCCTTGAGAAAAAAGAGATAAAGGAAACCTCAACCCTGCTCCTTCTCTCAGATGTAAGCTACAGTATAAAGGGGAGTGATGCTAAAGGCGAAATACGGTTAAATAAAAAAATATCTGTTTACCTTAAGGATCCCTCCCCTCTTCCAAGGATCGGCTCAAGAGTCTGTGTGAAAGGAAATTTTTCACCCTATGAGAGAGCCTGCAATACGGGGAATTTCGATGCAATGAAGTATTATTCCCTAAGAGGCATATACGGAAAGCTTTATGATTCAAGGATCATAGCCGTCTCAAGGGAGTATTCCGAATTAAGGGATTTTTTGTATGAGCTTAAGGAAAGAACAAAAAGGGTATATCACTCATATCTTAAAGACAATGACCCCGGCACCTTATCCGCCCTTATCTTAGGTGATAAGACAGAGCTTGACAGTATGGTAAAGGAGAGCTATCAGAATGCCTCCATCTCACATATTCTTTCTTTATCGGGCCTTCACATAGCAACACTTGGCCTTATGCTTCTCTCCCTCCTTAAAAGGCTCGGCATAAAGCCCTTTTTATCATCGATCCTTGCATCCTTTGTGATGATCTGTTACTGCCTGATGACAGGACTTTCGATCTCTTCCGTAAGGGCTCTTATCATGTTTCTTCTGGGAGTCCTTGCAGGTCTTATAGGACGTACCTATGATCTTATGTCTTCTGCCGCTCTCTCTGCTGTCCTTATACTCCTGACAGAGCCCTATTATCTCTATGACAGCGGCTTTCTGTTATCCTTTTCCGCAATAATGGGGATTAATTATATCTATCCCTCAATATTCGGCTTGCTCTCAAAATTAGTTAACATAACTTTGTCTTCTGACGAAGGCAATCTGATAACCTCTTTTGGAAAAAAAATCCTTTCCTCCCTCATATTTTCTCTATCAATACAGCTAGCCACCCTTCCCGTGACCCAGTATTCCTTCTTCAGATTATCCCTCATAGGAACATTATGTAACCTTATTGTGATCCCTCTTATGTCTGTTTTACTCTTTCTTGGGGTAGGTCTCTCTGTTTTGGGAAACCTTGCGCTTTCCCTTGCGGAAGCCTCAGTTCTTAAGGGTTTTCCATACACAGTTACAGATTCTCTCTGCCTCTTATGCAGCCGTATCATTCATCTTATCCTGAGTCTTTACGATAAGCTCGCCCTTATCTCCTCCGGTATTCCGGGCAATATATGGGTCTGCGGGAAGCCGTCTGTTATCCGGTGCTGTATATACTACTTTATGTTAACTTGTTTTGTTATCCTCTCTTCTGCCATCACTTCAAAAAACCTTTATTTTAATCAGAAAAACCGGCGTTTTTTACTGAGACTAATTCTTCTTATTCCCGTGTTATCAGTTTACATAATTTCAATCCGTCCGGACTCCGACATAGAGCTTCATACGATCAGCGTCGGACAGGGAGACTGTACCCTTATCTATGGCAAGAAGACGCCCACTATCCTGATCGACGCAGGCTCAACGGATATTAAAAATGTCGGGAAATACAGGATATTACCCTGTCTTATGGCTCATGGCATATCAGAGATAGATCTTATCTTTATCTCTCATTTTGATTCAGATCATGTAAACGGGATACTTGAGCTCCTTAATGATGAGCTCTGCGTTATAAAGGCTGACCGTATCATCCTTTCAGAGGCAGTCCCCTTTTCCGAAAATAAAAACTACGAGGCACTGCTCTCCTCCTGTAAGGCAAAAGATATCCCTGTTTTATATATGGATGCAGATGATACATTAACCTTTAAGGATCAAAAGGACATAAGAATAACCTGCCTCTCACCTGATGTATCGGGTTCTGATTCCTGGAGATCAAGGGACATAAATGATAACTCCCTTGTACTTAAGTTTGAGTACGGGGATAACTTCAGTGCTCTTTTTACAGGTGATATAAGTAAAAGTGTCGAAAACGATCTCCTTAAGAATAAAGAAATCTCAGATCAAACAGGGCGCATCTCATATCTGAAATGCGCCCATCATGGTTCTTCTACAGCCTCTTCATTGGAATTCTTATCCTGTATTTCTCCACTTATGTCAACCATATCCTGCGGGGTGGATAATTCCTACGGTCATCCTCACAAAGAGACTCTTGAAGCTTTAAAAGCCTTAAATACCCCGTATTATATAACCTCTGAATCAGGTGAGATCACTGTATCCCTTGAGTCAGAGGGGATGGATGTCAGTACATTTTTACTAGGCTTTTAGTTTACATAATCTTCAAATATCTGTTCGTCTATCTTCTCTATCTTTACCGCACAGACCTTATATTCAGGGATCCTCGCGAACTTATCGAGAGCTGCGTTTGTGAGGATATTGGCATTACCGTCGGGGAAGTGGAAGGGCATCCAGGTCTCGGATACCGAAACCTTCTCTCCTACCCTTGCCCGTGTTACAATACTTCCTCTTCTTGAGCTGACTCTTATCTTCTCGTCATTTTTAATGCCAAGTCTTGCGGCATCCTCAGTATTTATCTCGATAAAGGAATGCCCCTCTCTCTCCATAAGTCCGGGTGTCCTGCCTGTCATCGCCCTTGTATTGTAATGGTAAAGGATACGTCCCGTCATGAGGATGAACGGATAATCCGCATCGGGAAGCTCTTTACTCGGAACATATTCCGCAGGGTAGAACCACCCAAGTCCCCTTGTAAACTTACCCACATGCATGATGGGAGTTCCGGGATGATCCCTGCCTGTACACGGCCACTGAAGACCATCCTTTGTCCTGTCAAGACGTCTGTGGCTTATTCCGGCAAAGCTTGGTGTTAAGGAGGCTATCTCATCCATAATATCCTCAGAAGAAAGCATCGGCTGATTATAACCCATACGGTTCATAAGATCTGTGAATATATCCGTATCAGCTCTCATCTCTCCCTCTAAGGTAACCGCCTTTCTGACTCTCTGCACCCTTCGTTCCGTATTTGTAAAGGTACCTTCCTTTTCCGCATAGCTTATTCCGGGAAGGACAACGTCTGCAAGCTCTGCCGTCTCTGTCATAAAGAGATCATCCACAACAAGGAAGTCAAGACTCTCAAGCGCCTTCCTGACATGATTCTGATCCGCATCCGTGACTATCGGATCCTCTCCGAAGATAAAGAGACCCCTTATCTCCTTTTTGATAGCCGCAGCAAAAACATCTGTTGCAAAGATACCAGGCTTCTTACTGAGGGTAACTCCCCAGGCCTTTTCAAATTTTTCCATTACGGCCTCATCCGTTATCTTCTGGTATCCGGGGAACTGTCCCGGCATTGCGCCCATATCACAGGCTCCCTGAACATTGTTCTGTCCTCTTAAAGGATTAACCCCGCAGCCGCTCCTTCCAAGCTTTCCCACTAACATTGCAAGGTTTGACATCGACATTACGCCCTCTGTTCCGGTGGAATGCTCGGTCACTCCAAGACAGTATATGATCGGAGCCTTTGCAGCCTTTGCATACATTAATGCTGCCTCCCTTAAGTGATCGGGATCTATATGGCAGATCTCTGCCACCTTTTCCGGAGTATATTCCATAACTATCTTCTTAAGCTCTTCGTACCCTTCCGTACGTGTCCTTATGAATTCCTCATCGGCAAGCCCCTCGTTGATGATCACATTCATCATTCCGTTTGCAAAGGCCACGTTTGTCCCGGGCTTTAGCTTTAAATGGACATCTGCCTGTTTTGAAAGACCTATATCACGCGGATCCACGACTATAAGCCTTGTGCCTCTGGAAACCGCCTGTCTTATCTGCATTCCGACAACGGGGTGTGCTTCCTCGGGGTTAGAACCTACAAGCATTATGACGTCAACATCGGAGGTGATATCCCCTATGGGATTAGTCATCGCTCCGGAGCCAAGAGTCATCGCAAGTCCGTGCACGGATGCCGAATGACATACTCTTGCACAGTTATCCACGTTATTTGTTCCAAATGCACATCTGACCATCTTCTGCAGCATGTAGATATCTTCATTTGTCGATCTTGAACAGGCAAAGCCGGCGAGTGCATCCGGTCCGTATTCCTTCTTTATACCAAGGAACCTTTCCGCGATGAGGTCAAGTGCCTCATCCCAGGTTGCCTGTCGAAATTCCCCGCTCTCCCTGTCCTTTATAAGGGGATGCTTAAGTCTTTCCGGTGAATGAACGAAATTAAAGGAGCCAAACCTTCCCTTGACGCAGAGCATGCCCTTATTGGAGGGACCCTTTGCGGGTTCCACATCCACGATCACATTATCCCTGACGACCAGATAATACTGGCACCCTGTAGCACAGTGGGGACAGGTTGTAAGGACCTTGCTTACCCGCCCCGGCTGGTAGTTTTTCTTATTCTTTGCAACCAGTGCTCCCGTAGGGCAGGCCTCGGCACAGTTACCGCAGGACTCACATTCGGTTTCCTTCCAGTCAGGCCCAAAGGGAGCATCGATAAGAGTTCTTGTTCCAAGCTTTGCATTGTGAAGCACCCCGTTACCCGCTACCTTATGGCAGGTGTTGACACATCTCTGGCAGTTTATGCACAGCTCCGGGTAATATGTAAGAAACGGATTTTCTATCTTAGGCGGTATATTTGCCTCTGTCCCTTCATATACCGATTCCACGATATCATATTCGTTGGAAAGATCCTGCAGCTGGCAGCTTCCTGACTTTGCACAGGAAAAGCATCTTATATCATGGTTTGCAAGTAAAAGGTTGAGCACCTGTTTCCTGCTCTTTATCACTCTCTCTGTCCTTGTATTGACTACCATCCCATCCTTTACAAGGGTGTTACAGGATGTAACAAGATGATCCCTGCCTTCCACTTCCACAACACACATCTTGCAGGCACCTATCTCATTGACCTCCTTCAGGTAGCAGAGCGTGGGTATGTTGATATCAAGATTCTGTGCCGCCTCAAGTATGGTACATGTATCTTCTATATTTATCAGATTTCCGTCTATGGTAACATTAACTTTCATACCCTGCCTCCTTCCACGACACCGCATCCGTAGTGATCGCATCTCAAACATTTATTGCATTCCTGCATGGCTTCGGCATAAGACATGCCATTCTCCACCGGCTCA
Organism: Lachnospiraceae bacterium; assembly: GCA_024687745.1. Classification (GTDB taxonomy): domain Bacteria; phylum Bacillota; class Clostridia; order Lachnospirales; family Lachnospiraceae; genus UBA2868. The sequence continues at coordinate 41,585 of JAILEM010000230.1, read as the reverse complement.
AAGTTCTTCTTTCTCTCCCTTGCCGATCTGTCGGTAAGATGCACCCTTCCTATATGTGTCCTGTCATTTTCCTTTGGTGCGGGATAATCTATGGATCCGAGTATCTTGTGATGATACCCGAGATATTCATCTATATTGATAGCAGCGACCTTTCCGGCTCCTACAGCCTGAATAACCGTAGATGGTCCGAATACGCAGTCACCGCCTGCAAAATACTTTTCGTGGGTCTTAAGCCTTGCCGTTGGCAGTATCTCAAAGGTTTTACGGCGGGGATTAACATCATAGTCCGCAAAGGGTTCTGAATAGATCTCCTGACCGACCGCCATAAGCACTATATCACAGGGATGGACCTTAACACCCTCGTCTGCCGCCGCAACAGAGGGTCTTCCCGCCTTATATGCCGCAACTATCTGCGGCTGCATTATAAGTCCCGTTACTTTATTGTCATCATCTGCCTCAACGCCCACAGGTGCATTAAGTGTAAGAAGCTCCACTCCCTCCTCTATTGCTCCCTGTATCTCTGAGGGAAGTGCCGTCATATCCACCTGCCTTCTTCTGTAAATGACAGTGACCTCATCGGCATTACATCTGATGGCGCTTCTGCTCGCATCCATGGCCACGTTTCCGCCGCCGACAACCACAACTCTCTTTCCCGTATAGTCAGGTATATTCCCGTGTCCGATGCTGTCAAGCATCTCTACTGCGGAATAAACTCCGTCTGCCTTTGATCCGGGAACATCCACGGTTCTTCCCTTCTGTGCTCCTATTGATATATAAGCCGCCTCATATTCCTTATCTATCTCCTCAAAGCTCACATCCTCGGGGATGCTTACGTTATATCTGACCTCGATGTTCCCTGTTGAGAGGATGGCATTTATATCCTGATCGAGCCTGTCCTTGGGAAGTCTGTAATTGGGTATCCCGTATCTTAACATGCCGCCAAGCTTCTCTTTTTTTTCAAAAATGACGACCTTATGTCCCATGAGTGAAAGATAATATGCCGCAGTAAGTCCTGAGGGACCTCCCCCTATCACCGCTACCTTCTTTCCGGTTGTAACATTACATTCGGGAACCTTAACCTGATCGGCAGCTATCTGATCAACCGCAAACTTTTTCAGTCCCCTTATATTGATCGGACTGTCCAAAAGATCACGGCGGCATTTTTCCTCGCAGGGATGCTCGCAGATAAAAGCACAGGCTGTAGGGAACGGGTTATCGAGACGGATACAGTTGATCGCATCCGCATATCTGTGTTCACCGATGAGTGCTATATAATTCGGTATATCAACATGTGCCGGACAGTATGAAACGCAGGGGATCTTCTGTCCCACCTCCGGCTGGCATCTGTGTTCGTTTATATGACTCAGATATTCATCCTTGAAAAGCTCCACGCTTTCAAGTACTATACGTGCCGCCTCATAACCTATCGCACAGTCGGCCGTATCCTCTATCATATGGCAAAGCTCCGTAAGATCCTTAAGCGTCTTCATGTCTGCCTTGCCGTCTACGATCTTTCTCATCATTATTTCAGCCTGAGCAAGACCGTCCCTGCAGGGAACACACTTTCCGCAGGTCTGGCTCCTTGCGCTCTGAAGGAAGGAAAGCTGGACCGCTATGGGACACACTCCCGGCGGATTTCCCTTCACCCTCTTGACGTAACGGTCAAGAAAGCGCATCGTTTTCTGATTCATTTCATTTTTGTAAATGATAGTTTTCGAATACATATCATGCCCTCCGCTACATATATTCTGACCTGATCTTTAACCCTTAAGCCGATCGTTAAATTTTTATCAAATTGTCTGCTTTTATTATGAATCGTCTGTCAAAAACTAACTATTGTTATAAAATTGTCAATGTAGTTAGATAATGAAAAAAACTGTCTCATATTAACATATTTTTCAAAAATTTTTAAGTCTTAAAACCGTCATTTTTTTGCTATAAAGTGACTAAAACGTTTAAAATTGAAATTGTACGGAAAAAAATACAAAAAAAGCCCTCAAAACTACATGAAAACAGGCAGATCCGTATGTTATCAAAAATAAAAGTATAGAAACAGAAGCGGGAAAGAGTTAAAATAAGAATACGAATATCACAAAAACAAACATAAAAAAGAAAGGAATATTATAATGAAAGTAAGTAACATTCAGAACATTGATGAATTCTTTAAGGTAGTTGACTCCTGCAAGGGAGAAGTTGAACTTCTCACAAATGAGGGAGACAGACTCAATCTCAAGTCACAGCTTACCAAGTATGTATCGCTTGCCAAGATCTTTTCAGACGGTACTCTCGGTGAAATGGAGATAATCGCCCATGAGCCCGACGATGCGATGAAGCTCTTAAACTACATAGCCAATATGTGATCTGACCTTAAGATCTGTGAAGTCAGGACTCGCTTACGAGTCCCTGCTCCGGATTCGGGTCTGCATTGCAGACATATTTCCTATCCGGATACGTGCGCTTCCTCGCGGAGCGTTTTAACTCAGTCGGAGCTTGTACACCGACTGAGATAAAAACAGCAGGCCCAAATTAACCGGCCTGCTGTTTTATTTCTTTTATTTTATTTTTATCTTCTTATTTCCGGTTTAGTTTCCAAATCCCCATGTACCAAATCCCGGAATCTCTCCTCCGCCGAAGTTAAAGTAAAATCCCTTTGAATTATCGTTATTGTCTTCGTTCATTTCAGGCATTTTACCGTTCTCATTGCTGTATTTGCCGTCTTCTGACTCCTTTTCCTCTTCCTCTTCCTGCTTCTTCAGGTTTTTGGGATCAAGCTCTGTACCCTCTCTGCTTCCGAGAGTAATCTTTATTGTCTTTTCAACATACTCACCGTCATCTGAACGAAGGATCACCATCTCGACCTCGTCGCCTGCCTTATAGTACTTCATCTGGTTCTTGAGATCGGGCATTGACGATACCGAAAAACCATCAAACTTCTTTATAACATCTCCCTTTAAAAGACCTGCTTTATCAGCGGGCGAATCCTTTGTTACCTCTGTTATGTAAATACCCTCGGGTATTCCCATTGCAGATGCATATTCACTTGGTATCTCTACATTGCTTGCGATCCCTAAATATCCCATGTCTTCCTCGGATACCTCTTCCATGGTGGAACGGTCCATAAGCTGATTGAATATAGGCATTGCCTGACTTATGGGGATGGCATATCCGATTCCCTCTATCTGGGATGAAGCAAGCTTTGCGGAATTGATACCGATCACCTGTCCGTCCATGTTAAGCAGGGCACCGCCTGAATTACCGGGGTTTATAGCCGCATCGGTCTGAATAAGTGTATAGGTAACATTATCGATAGTCAGCTCTCTGTTGAGTGCGGAAACGATACCTGAGGTTACGGACTGTCCGTATCCGAGTGCATTTCCTATCGCTACAACAGGTTCACCTATTACAAGACTGTCCGAATCACCGATCTCGGCTACCGATATCTTATCCTTTGTCTCATCGGATATATCTGCCTTTTTGACTGCTATTACCGCAAGATCGTCTCCTGAATCCGTTCCCTTGATCGTGGCCTCGGCTACTGAATCATCCGTGAAGCCTACAGTTAAGTTTAACGCTCCCTCCACAACATGATTGTTGGTGATGATAACGTACTCTTCATCATTTTCGCCTATTATTATGCCTGATCCTGCGCTCTCACTCTCAAACTTCTGTACACCGTAGCCAAACATCATCTGGACTTCCTGTATACTCTTTGCAGTGATCGAAACTACGGATGGCATAACCTTTTTGGCAACCTCCGAAACATCATATACTGTCGTTACCGTAGATGAGGACTTTGTGCTTGTTTTAACGGCGTCCTCATTTACTTTGGTATCCGTTACTGTTGTCTTATCTGTTCCGGCAGCGTTCTCTGCTTCCTCTGCCCCTTTAACGGTATCAGGGAAAAATCTTGCCTGTATCTTAGATCCCGCAACATCTGCTGCCTTAAAGGATACTGCAGCTATTACTCCGAATGTAAGTCCAAGACCTGCCGCAAGTAAAAACTTCTTACCCGAAGATTTTTTATTCTTATTTCCCTTGTTTGAAGCAGAACCTGTTGAAGTTGTACCTGAAACATTTACCCCTGTATTATTCTGACCGGTATACCCGGTGTCCTTTTTCTCGTTGTCATAAGATTCATACATAATATCATCCTCCTTTAAACACAAACCTTACAGCTATATAAAACTGTATCAGGATCCCGTTTCTTTTACAGCTTTCTTAACCATTTCCAACTTTCAAAAAGGATTTTAATATCAATCTGTGTTTTAAATATTTCACTTTTGTGTTATTTTTGTGAAACTGAAACAGTATCCTATTACATCCCTATATTAATGGTTTCCTGGACCGGAGTATGATAATCTATCTCATCTATCTGGCTTCCTATGGCATCAGCAAGGCCCTTTAGCGTCTCATCGGGATCGGCTCCGTTCCAGACCTTTGTAAATGCGATCTCAAGCTGTACCCAGTAATCACTGGCCTCCACCATCTTGGGAAGGGGAACAGATTTTTCATATTCCGCGGTTATATTTGATATATCTTCATTTTCATAGGAGACATGACTCCTGCAGGGGAGCTTGCCGGATTTCTTATACAGATCCGATGCCTTTGTATAGGAGATATAATGACCGAAGGCCATCGCCTTATCCTGCTTATCGGAATAGCCGTTTATAACGGCCGAATTCGTAACGGACATTCCCCTTGACTTCAGTGTAGAGCTTACATCCGGAAGAACGGCAACACCATATTCATATTCGAACTCACCGTTTGCCTTTGCCTCCTCGATCCTTGCGATCGCATCCGTTGTTGCCACGGTAAAAACAAGCTTTCCGTCTATAAAGTCCTGCAGGATGGTATCATAATTCACCGAAGCGGTATCGATCGAGAAATACTGGTTCATATCCTGAAAGACCGAAAGACAATTTACCGCCTGCTCATTATAGACATTGAAGATCGTGTTATCATCCCCGTGATCTCCGCCTACAGACATATAATTTCCCACAAAGAAATAATTATAAAAAATATCGGTGATATCCCACTTAAAAACCGCCTCGACGGTCTCGGGCGCATCATAGTTGTTGGCAAAGGTCGTTATATCCGTCATTGTGGATGGCATCATCTTTGCGAGCTTTTCAAGGACCTCGGGGTCATTTGTCCTGTCTTCATTTCCCATAGGGTCAGCACTCTCAGCCTCAAGCTCTTCAACTGCCTTCTCCACATCCTCATCCGAAACCTCTATCGTTTCCGCAACCTCTTTTTCCCCGTTCTCATCCTCACTCTCTTCTTCATCCCCCTCCTGACCTGATGTATCACCCATCTCCTCTGTATCTATGCTCTGCTTTGCTATATCTGCAATGTAGGTCTTGTTATAGAGGAGGAAGTTCGTCTCATAATAAAAAGGATAAGCCACAACCTTATCACTGCAGGTTACGGCATTTATGGCTGTTATCGGATAGTTTTGCGGTATCACCGTTTTATCGGCGTCGGTGACTGCGGTGGCAAGGCCCGAATAATAAGCCTTTAAAAGGTTATCATGAGAGGTTATGTATATATCCGGAGGAAGGGTATTTTTATCGTCTGAAGATGAAGCCCTGGTCTCTGTATTCCCTTCACTTATTGATGCTGTATTTATCTGTTCAAGAAGCTTTACACCGGATACGAGCACCGGTTCCACCTTTATGCCCTTCTCGGCCTGAAAGGAAAGCGCTTCCGATTCAAGATATTCCTTCAGACTCTCGTCTGTATACCAGAGTATGATGGTATCCTTCTCTTCCTTCGTATCCTGTTTTGCTTCCATGGCCACATTTTCAACAGCTGTCTTTATTATAGAGGGATCCTTGTTTTCTTCCTCTCCGGAGGCTGCCTCTTCTGCGGTTTCTTCTTCCCTTACGGCATAGGACGGATCATCCGTAAAAAAGGCCGTAAAGACCATAAATCCAAGTAATGCGATTATGATAACGGATGCCGTCAGCCTTCTTTTTCTGCTCATATATATCCCTTACTTCAATCCTTTAATGTCTTTTTTAATATCTTTATCATCTCATCCACATCATTCTCGCTTATAACAAGGGGCGGAACGAGTCTTAATACATTTCCGGAGGCAGACACAACGACAAGACCGTTTTCAAGCGCCTTTTTACATACATCTGTGGCCTTTATATCCTCAGTGAATTCAATGCCCCATATAAGACCGGTTCCCCTTACCTCCTTTATACAGCTAAACTCCTTCTTAAGCTCGTCTAACCTCTCTGCAAGATGACCCCCGACCTTTACAACATTATCGAGGATATTAAGCTTTTCAAACTGCTCTGTTACAGCATTTACCGCGCTTGCGGCAAAGGGGTTTCCCCCATAGGTAGTTCCGTGGTCTCCCGCCTTTAATGAATTTTTTGCAACCTTTTCCGTCATAAGGAAGGCGCCTACAGGCACTCCGCACCCTAATCCCTTGGCAAGAGTCACTATGTCAGGTTTTACCCCGTAGAGTTCATAGGCAAACATCCTTCCGCTTCGTCCCATTCCGCACTGGATCTCGTCTAAGATCAAAAGGATATCCTTCTCATCGCAGATCCTTCTGATGCCCTCAAGAAATTCCTTTGTTGCCGGATGGATACCGCCCTCTCCCTGGATGGTTTCGAGTACTATGGCTGAGGTCTTTTCGTTTACAAGTGCCTTCACACTCTCAAGATCATTATATACAGCGTAACGTATATTTCCTATCATTGGAAGGAAGGGATCCCTGTAAGCCTGTGTACCTGTTATGCTGAGAGCTCCCATTGTCCTTCCGTGGAAGGAATGCTCCATGGCTATGATCTCATGATCTGTAGATCCGTCCTTTAAATATCCGTACTTTCTTGCTGTCTTTATGGCTCCCTCTATTGCCTCTGCACCTGAATTTGTAAAAAACACCCTGTCCATCCCGGTTATCTTCTTTAGAGCCCCTGCAGCTTTAACGGCAGGTTCATTGTAATAATAATTGGATGTATGGGTCAGCTTGTCTATCTGTGCCTTGAGCGCATCCTTGTATTCCTTATTGCTGTAGCCAAGGGCATGCACGGCGATACCTGCACAGAAATCCAGATACTCCTTTCCTTCGGTATCATAGAGCCTTACTCCCTCTCCATGATCAAAGACAACCTGAAAACGGTTATATGTATGCAGAAGATCCCTTTCGGCTTCATTTATTATCTCATTCATATTTCCCATCATTTCTTCCTCCCTTATATTTTCTGTTTAAAATACTAATGGACGGTATCATCATCATCCTTAAAAAACATGGTTCCGATACCGTTTTTGGTAAATATCTCCAAAAGCAGGCAGTGGGGTTTTCTCCCGTCTAAGATATGAACCCTGTTGACGCCGTTTTCTATGGCATCCACACAGTTATGAAGCTTAGGAAGCATGCCTCCGCCTATATATCCGTCATCTATCATCTTATTTGCTTCGGAGACCGTAAGTCTTGATATAAAGGTATCCTTATCCTTCGGATCCTTGTACACTCCCTCAATATCCGTAAGGAAGGCCAGCTTATCGGCATTCATCGCCTTTGCTATGGCACAGGCCGCATCATCTGCATTTATGTTATAGGTCTGATAGTCATCATCAAGACCTATGGGTGAGACTATGGGAAGAAAATCATCCTCTAAAAGATCTCTTAATATCTTAACATCCACTTCCTTTATATTACCGACAAAGCCTATATCTTTTCCGTCTGAAAGCTTCTTCTCGACCTTTAACAGATTTCCGTCCTTTCCGGAAATACCGACTGCCTTGACACCAAGCTCGGATACCATGGATACAAGTGTCTTTCCAACCTTTCCGAGTACCATCTCAGCTATCTCCATGGTCTCTGCATCGGTGACTCTAAGACCGTTTACAAATTCAGCCTCTTTTCCGACCTTTCCTACCCATCTGCTTATTTCCTTCCCGCCTCCGTGAACGACTATGGGCTTGAACCCAACAAGCTTTAAAAGGGTAACATCCTTAATGACGTTTTTCTGAAGCTCCGGATCTGACATGGCGGAACCACCGTATTTTACGACTATAACCTTTCTGTTGAACTGCTGGATATAGGGAAGTGCCTCTATGAGCACCTCTGCCTTGTCATATATCTTCTCTATGTTGTCATTTTCAGTATTTACTCCCATTTTCGTCCTCCTTAAGGCTTTCAGCTTTTCTCTTTTATTTTTTTTTACTCTGTATTTTTCCCTTTAGCTTCTGTAATCGGCATTTATCTTTACATAATCATATGTAAGGTCACATCCCCAGGCCGTTGCTTCTATGTCTCCTTCCTTCATATCAGCGATTATCCTGACCTCACTGTGATCAAGGAGCTTTGTTGCTTCATCCTCATCATAGTCTGCCTTCAGACCGTCTGAGAATATCAGCATTTTCTTCCCCTCTGCCTCATAATATATATCCACCTTATCCGGATCAAACTTTGCCCCGGAATATCCCATTGCGCAAAGTATCCTTCCGAAGTTAGAATCGTTTCCAAACATTGCAGCCTTTGTAAGATTTGATCCTGCGACAGATCTTGCAAGTATCCTTGCCTTTTCCTTGTCATCGGCATTTATAACGCTTACCTCGACAAGCTTTCCCGCTCCCTCTCCGTCGGCGGCCATCTTCTTTGCAAGTGTTTCATTCACATAATGAAGGGCTTCCTTAAATTTCTTATAATCCTCATCCTCGCTTACTATCTTTTCGTTTCCTGCCATGCCGTTTGCAAATAGGAGCAGGGTATCGTTTGTTGAGGTATCACCGTCAACAGTTATCATGTTAAAGGTGTCCTTAACATCCTCACTTAATGCCTTCTGCAAAAGCTCCTTATCTATGTTTATATCTGTGGTCACATATCCGAGCATAGTGCACATATTGGGATGGATCATTCCCGATCCCTTGCTCATACCGCCTATCGTAACCTTCTTACCGCCTATCTCTATCTCTGCGGAAGCCTCCTTATTCTTCGTATCGGTGGTCATTATGGCTTTCGATGCTGTCCTTGCATGCTCTCTTGTCTCTCCAAGCTCCTTAACAAGGGCATTTATCCCTGCCTCAAGCCTTTCCATATTGAGCTGGTTTCCTATGACTCCGGTAGAACCGACAAGTACCGCCGATTCAGGGATATTAAGAAGCTTTGCCGTGAGCTTTGCCTCATTCTCACAGTATTCCATGCCCTGCTTTCCGGTTCCTGCATTGGCTATCCCCGTATTTATGACAACTGCCTGGGCAAATTCGGAATTATAAACTATGTTCATATCCCATTTAACGGGAGCCGCCTTTACTATATTGCTTGTAAAGGTTCCTGCCACAACACAGGGAACCTTTGAATACAGCATAGCCATATCGAGCCTGTTCTTATATTTTATCTCTGCCTTTACTCCTGCTGCCATGAAGCCCTTGGGAGCCGTTACACCTGCATCTGTTATCTTCATTTTCTGTCCTTTCGTATCTTTTCCGTTTTTATTTTTTGCCTCTTTGGGGCTTTAACATCCTTACTCGTTAAACCTTATTATATTCTCGGTATTTAAGGTAAAGTCATAGTAATTTAAGTCTTCTCTCTTCGTCCAGCCTATAGTCTTCCAGAAGGCATTGCCTATATCATTCTTTGTAAAGGCGATGAGTGAGACCTTATTGATCCCCTCTTCCCTTAGGGCATGCATCGCTTTTACGACCATGCTCTTCCCAATGCCCTTAAGCCTGTGATCGGGATGCACACATACATGATAAAGACAGCCTCTCCTTCCGTCATGTCCGCAGAGTATGCTGCCCACAAGCTCATCACCGATATAGGCTGTGACAGAGGTTGTCGGATTTCTTTTAAGGAATTTATCCACTCCCTCCCTCGAGTCATCTATACTCCTGATGGCAAACCCCGGGATCATCATCCAGAGCTTTTTAACCTTATCATAGTCATCTATTGTCATCGTTCTTATATCGTACATATAAACCTTCTCTTATCCCAAACTGATCATCCGTATCTTAAGGAAATACGGGGGTTATGCAGAGACCTTCGTTCTCCTTAAGGCCAAATAAAAGGTTCATATTCTGAACCGCCTGTCCGGCAGCACCCTTAACCATGTTATCAAGCGCTCCCATCATTATCACACGGTTCGTCCTTTTATCTGTAACAGCGTTCACATCATAGAAATTACTTCCCTCCACCCATCTTGTTTCGGGACAGACACCCTTATCGAGTATCCTTATGAAATATTCATCACTGTAATATTTTTCGTAAGCCGCCCTTACATCCTCTTCGTTAACATTTTCCTTAAGGGAGGCATAGGCTGTGACAAGTATCCCTCTGTTCATCGGTGCAAGATGGGGTGTGAAAAGAACCTTTATCTTGCTGTCACAGGCATAGGAAAGCTGCTCCTCAATCTCTGGCGTATGTCTGTGTGTGGTGACTCCATAGGCCTTCATGCTCTCGTTTACTTCACAGTAAAGATTTGCGACCTTGGCTCCCCTTCCCGCTCCCGAGACTCCTGACTTTGCATCTATTATTATCGAATCCTTATCGATAAGACCTTCCTTTAAAAGAGGATAGACAGAGAGTATCGAACAGGTAGTATAGCATCCGGGATTGGCGATGAGCCTTGCCTTTTTTATGGATTCCCTGTTTATCTCACAAAGACCGTACACGGCTTCCCCTATAAGCTCAGGCGACTTATGCTCTATCTTATACCATTCCTCATATACACCAACATCCTTAAGCCTGTAGTCCGCACTTAAGTCTATCACCTTACACCTTGAAAGGATATCCTCATTGAGAACGGATCCCAGATATCCCTGGGGAGTTGCGGTAAAGATCACATCCACCTCCCCGGAAAGCTTTAAAAGATCATCTCCCTTACAGACATCCTCAACAAGCTTAAATACATTCCTGTATACGTCTGCATATTTCTGATCTATATAGCTCCTGGACCCGTACCAGACTATCTCAACATCCTTATGTCCGAGAAGAAGTCTTACAAGCTCTCCTCCCGCATAACCTGTTGCTCCTATTATACCTGCTCTTATCATCTTTCTCTCCTTCTGTATTACAAAACGCACTTCTTAATAGTTTAGCACATATTGGGGATTTTAACATAAATATTTACCTTATTAAAAATAATATATCCCAAAATCTCTTTTCATTTTTATGTTTATGCACGATTATACATTTATATTGCATATTATGCAACTATTTTTGCATAATAATTGATATTTTTTTTATTTTATACATTTTTATGTTGCATAAACATAGAGGGTGTTGTATAGTATAAAAAAATTAAATGATCTTTACGGAGGAATTATGTATGAAGGATAAGGTAATATTAGCTTATTCCGGAGGACTCGATACCACAGCGATAATCCCCTGGCTTAAGGAAAATTATGATTATGAAGTGATCTGTGTATGTATAGACTGCGGTCAGGAAAGCGAGCTCGACGGTCTCGAGGAGAGAGCTAAGGCAAGCGGAGCATCAAAGCTTTACATCGAAGACGTTGTGGATGAATTCTGTGATGAATATATCATGCCCTGTGTATGGGGTTATTCGGTTTATGAGAATAAGTACCTCTTAGGAACCTCCATGGCACGTCCCGTTATCGCGAAAAGACTTGTCGAGATCGCAAGAAAGGAAAACGCTGTTGCGATCTGTCATGGCGCAACAGGAAAGGGCAACGACCAGATCAGATTTGAATTGGGGATCAAGGCACTTGCTCCCGATATAAAGATAATCGCCGCATGGCGTGATGAAAAATGGACTCTCGATTCCCGTGAATCAGAGATCAGATACTGTAAGGAGCATGGTATCCACCTTCCCTTCTCGGCAGACAACAGCTATTCAAGAGACCGTAATCTCTGGCATATAAGCCATGAAGGACTTGAGCTTGAGGATCCTTCCAATGAGCCAAACTATGATCATCTTCTCGTATTATCGGTTACACCAGAGAAGGCTCCGGATGAGGGTGAATATGTAACAATGACCTTTGAAAAGGGTACCCCAAAGAGCATCAACGGAAAGGAAATGAAGGTTTCCGATATCATAAGGGAGCTTAACAGGCTTGGCGGAAAGCATGGCATAGGTATAGTTGATATAGTTGAGAACCGTGTTGTAGGAATGAAGAGCCGCGGCGTATATGAGACTCCCGGAGGAACCATCCTCATGGAAGCCCATCAGCAGTTGGAGGAGCTAATCCTCGACCGCGACACCTATGCTTTAAAGAAGGACATGGGATCAAAGCTTGCCCAGATAGTTTATGAAGGAAAATGGTTCACTCCCTTAAGGGAAGCAGTACAGGCCTTCATAGAAAGCACTCAGAAATATGTCACGGGAGAAGTAAAGTTTAAGCTCTATAAGGGAAATATCATAAAGGCAGGAACCACCTCACCGTATTCACTTTATGATGCCGATATAGCAAGCTTCACAACAGGTGAGCTCTATGACCACAAGGATGCATCGGGCTTTATAAATCTCTTCGGTCTTTCATGCAAGGTTCGCGCAATGAAAATGCAGGCACTTGATAAATAGGTAAAAGAAAAATTAAGCAATGGAAGCATTTACGATATTAATGATCTATCTGGCTGTGATCAACACAGCCGCCTTCATTGCCTTCGGTTTGGATAAGAGTAAAGCCCGAAGAAATGCCTGGCGCATTTCCGAAGGCTCTCTTTTTACCTTAGCCATTTTCGGAGGCTCCATCGGCTCACTGCTTGGAATGCATATTTTCAGGCATAAAACCTTAAAGCCGAAGTTTTACATAGGAATACCGGTAATTCTTGGCATACAGGCAGTCCTTCTCGCTGTCTTTATATTCCTGCGTCCCATAGAATTCAGCTTTATGTGAATAGATTATGTAAACTTAACATCTTATCTTAAGGAGTATTATGGCTGTCTACATAGCGATCTGCGATGATCATATCGCAGACAGAAAACAACTGGAAAGATTATTTGAAAGGGAGCACTCAAAGAGGGAATCAGAGGGCGAGACAGTTTATATAGATTCCTTCGGGAGCAGTGAGGCCCTTATGCAGACTCCCTACAGATACGATCTCTTCCTTCTTGACATAGAGGAGTATAAGGATGGTGACCCCTTTTTTGTGGCAAGGAAGATACAGGAGCTTGGCATAGAGACAAGGATCTTTATGGCCTGCGGAAATACCGACTATAAAGCCCTTCCAAACAGACCAAAGGGGCTCTCCTATATAAATAAGCCGCTTTATAAGGATGATGTTTCAGGACTTGTGGATCTTGCCTTTGAGAACTCTGCGTCAAAGACCCCTTTAATAGAAATAAGGTGTAAAGACAACACTGTCTTCACACCTTATGATAATTTTATCTCTGCATCCTCTAAGAAAGGCTCCTATCAGACAGAGGTCCATCTGCTTGATAAAAGAGTACTTATCTGTACGGAAAAGCTTGAGCAGTTTTGTGCTTCCCTTCTTACCTGCCCTTCATTCTTTCTCTGTTCAAGGAATGCCCTGGTAAATCTTGATCACATTTCCCTCGTAAAGCCCGGAAGCCTTACGACCTGTGACGGCCTAAAATTCAGTTTTCCCTTAACAAGATACAGTGCTCTAAAGAAATATATGAAAGCACGGGAGAGTAAAAATTCTTAGTTAAAATACTGATCTTAATTAAAATACATATCCCGGTCAAAACACATAATTCCTTAATCCGGTATGACAGGTGTCCAGTATGCCTGCTCATAGATATCTGTAAGCTTATAGGTAGCCCTGTTCTTTCCCTTATTTCCTATATCCATATATCCAAGTGTTATCTTATCGGAAAGTGTTAAGGGATCTCCAAATACGTAGCTTTCACGATAATTTCCGTTATAATCATAGTAATCGAATATAAATTCAAGCTCATCGCCTGTCTCAAGTGCTGCCAGATTCTTTGCGATCGTATCTGTCGTTGAGTCCTCATAAACATATCTTGCACCTGCGATATAACCGTCGGGATTATCATCGTTATAAACAACTATGAGTTCTGCCCTCTCCCCGTTTAAGAGAACCGGTATATATCCCGAGGTCGTAAAGGATTCTTCATTATACTCATCATCTGTGTGATAATAAGCCACTATCCTTCCGTTTAATGTAAGCCAGGTATTGTCATACTTTCCTATGAGCTTATCCTTATCATCATACTCAAACACATTGTCAAGTCCAAGATCTACATAGCCCTCTCCGTCATCATAAAAGACGTTCAGATCAAGGGCATGCACATAATCCCAGTCTCTTTCCGTGAGTCCGAGCTTGTAATCTCCGTCACTGTCCTTAAGCCAGATAAGATTTTCCTGGTCCAGATGGTTATTGTATATGTATTCCGCCTGATCCTCCGTACTCATGCTCCTTCCGGATAAAAATCCCAGAGCTGACTGGTCTAAGCCGGATACGCTTCCAAGGTTACCGGAAAGCATCCCTCCAAGCATCTGTCCTATCATGTCGGCACTTGAATAGGATGAGGAGGATGATGATGACGATCCTGAAAGCAGACTCCCCATAAGCGAACCAAAGGGAGATGCCTCATAGCCGCTTGAAACCTGACCTCCAAGCTGAAGTGAAGCAAATTCCTGGATACATTTTGTATACTCGGAATCCATTCCTATGGCATCATAGGTAGATACTGCGGAATTGACACCGGAGGTCTTCTTATAAGGGAAATAGATCGAGAGTCCGTAGGCATTTGAAATACTTGAGGATGTCCTGTTGTACTTTACTGCACTCTTTATGGACTCTGCAAGCTCCTTTCCTTCGTCAGTCCCGACCCTTGTCGCAAAATCCACAAGGTCGATCTGGTCTATCTTTGAAGACTGGGCAAATTCCCTTGACCCGTATCTTGCATCCGAAACAACCTTATATTCATTGTCATCGGTTATGAGCCTGACCATAGTCTGTGAAAAGTCCTTGAAATCATCGGGGATCGTCGTCTCAAGCTCGGCAAGATCTATAACGGAAAGTGTTGTCTTCTGTCCCGGACACTTCTGGTTACATACCGTTACGAAATCATCAACTATATTCTTTCCGATCTCGGCCGTCGGCATGGAGGTGTTTTTCGACAGCTTTGAAAGCCACTCGGTATAATACCAGCCGACACCGGGCTCAGTCTCCTCCGATGCTATCATATAGTCACCATACTGGGATGCTATGAGTGCGGTTTCAAGCGTTGCCATTAAGCAGGTATCAAAGCCTATAAAGTCAAAGGTAACACCGCCCGACTTAAGCGCCTCATTGATATCTGCAAGCTTCATCGAGCCCTTACTCTTATTCTTTTCATCATATCCGTAGCCGCTTAAGGATCCGCCGCCGTGATCCCAGAAAATAAGCTCGTACCTGTCGGCAGGATATTTTTTTGCGCAATACTGTATATAGGAGGAAAGGTTTGAGGGATCGGTCATTGCCTTGGTTCCCGCATCCTTTTCTATGCATTCGAGACCTCCGTTCCTCACCCTGTATATCTGGTTGACGGAGCTGCTTATCACGTTATTCTGCCAGCGGGAACATCCGCCGGTAAATACCAGAAGATTAATATTATCGGATATATCTGCTTTGGTCATTTCCATGATATCCGAGGTTGCCATTCCGCTCCTTGACTCAAGGTCGGTACCGCACATATATACCATTATGGTGATCTTATCCTCACCGTTTCCCTTTATCACCGTCCTCTTTTCTCTTGCTCCCTCTGCTACGGAGCTGTCAAGCATTCCCGAAGAGGTGCTTCCGCTGTCATACATCGAAGCAGGTGAAACATTTCCCGTGAGCATACCCGATCCGCTCTGTGAAGAGGTGTTTCCGGAATAGTAATCATTATAGGATCCGCTTCCCAAAAGGCTTACAAGGTCTCCTAAGCCTGAGAAGGAACCCGAAGAGCTCTGCGATCCCGAAGCAGAGCCTGTTGACTGTGAGGACCCTGTTGTATCTGATGTCCCTGTCGTTGTCTGATCGGTATACGAAGTATCGGATGAGGAACCACCCATGAATGAGCTAAGGCCCTTACCTCCGCCAAGTAAAAGGACGATGACAACGATTATCATTAAAAGCTTTCCACCGCCGCCCGATGACCGCATTGGGCCTCCTCCTCCCTGGTGGAAGCCTCCTCCCGATCCTGTACCGACCGGTCCGCTTCCTAATGCACTTCCCTTTTTCCCTAATTCAGCACTTCCTCCCAGTACATTTTTACCATGTCCTGTTGGTCTGTTAGCCATTCTCATATCCTCCGGAACTTATTATTTATCTGTCTTTATCAAAGCATGTGAGCACGCATATATTCGGGGCTTTCCCTGCAAAGATAGGCGGGTGCGACATCAAAGACTGTCTTACATCCGCTCATTCCCTCTCTGTTCATCCTATAGGCCGCCCTTGCATAGGCAATAAGAACACTTGATGTAAACTCGGGGTTTGAATCAAGCTTTAAGCTGTACTCTATTATATGCCTGTTCTCCTTATTCCATCCGCTGACACCGCTCCTTATGACAAAGCCGCCGTGGGGAATACCCTTATGATCCCTTTCAAGCTCCTCTTTGCTTATAAAATGGACTGTCACATCATACTCATCAAAGTAGTTTGGCATTGTAACTATCTCCTGCCTTATCCTCTCCTTATCGGCACCCTCTTTGGCTACCACAAAGCATTCCCTTGTATGCTTATCCCTTGTTCCAAGCTCGGGATTTTCGCCGTTTCTTACTGCGGTCAAGGCCTTATCAACGGGGATAGTATACTGTCTTGCATCCTCTACGCCCTCTATCCTTCTTATGGCGTCTGAATGTCCCTGGCTCACTCCCTTTCCCCAGAAGGTATAGTCCTTACCCTCGGGAAGGATGGCATTTGCATATGCCCTGTTCAATGAAAACATACCCGGATCCCAGCCTACCGAGATCATGGCAACCTTACCGCCTTCCTTTGCGGCCTTGTCCACGTTGGCAAAGTGCTCCGGTATCCTTGCATGTGTATCAAAGGAGTCTATCACATTAAAATCCTTTGCGTATTCGGGAGTCATCTTCGGCAGATCCGTCGCCGAACCTCCGCAGATTATAAGAACATCCATATTATCCTTATGCTTAAGGAGGTCATCCTTTGAATAAACGCCTGCCTCCTTTGTAAGTATACTTACGCTTCCCGGATCTCTCCTTGTAAAGACTCCGTAGAGCTCCATATCATCGTTCTGCTTTATGGCACATTCAACCCCTCTTCCGAGATTTCCGTACCCGAGTATTCCTATCTTAATGCCCATCTTTATTTTCCTTTCGTATTGTTTTTCTGTTTACCTGCTCTTTTATTACGGATAATATTTTATCACTCGGAGAGCTTTTATGCTATAATTGTTTTATGATAATGCTTAAGATCACAAACATAAAACAATTCATGAGCCTGTTGCTTTCAGACAGTTCCGAAGCCTTTGACAGCTTTCTTGTAAAGGAAGTTATGATAAAGACAAACGCAGTATATACGATAGACGGTCACTTAAACAAAGAATTCTATTCCAATGAAGAGCTTGAAGAGCTTAGGGCTGTCTGTGAAGAAAATAACCGGATCTTCTCAGAATCCATGCTTCGCTTCAGTCAGCTTAAGAAGCACTGCTTCTCGGTTATTAAAGGCAAAAAGACACCGACCTTTTTCCTTTTTGAATTCTATCTTGCAGAAGAGAATATAAACAGACTTTTATCAAACATAAAGGATAACGAACTTAGGGCAAAGGACATATCCGGCTTATGCCTTAACATAAAATACAGCGATGGAAGCCTTAGTGCAACCACCGCCGTATCCTTAAAGGTATTCACCCTGGACAAAGCAATAGAACAGAAATGGGACAGCTCTGTTAAGAGCTTTTTCACAAAGCTTAATATCTCCTATGAAACAGAACTCTGAGCCGGTAAGGGATAAGGGAAGGCTGCTATGCCTTTCTCACTCTTTTGGGCTATCTTCAATTTCCCGAGATCATCTCAGATATACTGCTCTCTCCGCTCTTATATATCCTCCTTATATCATTCAGGCATTCACATAAGAGCCCTGCTCCTTCTATATCCTTATATATCCTCTCTTTTACGGAATTCATTGAAAAGGAAAGACACATTCCCGAGATTATATCCTCACTTAAGCTGCCCTGTATCTCCTCGATCCTGTACATATCATTCTTCATAACGGATATATTTCTGTTAAGATCGGTAAGAGTATTCTGCATATCGTCAAAGTTCCCGTAGATATTATCCGCATTCAGCCTTATGTCATCCTTTAAAAGATCCAGATGGGTATGTTCATCTATATAATTGTAGAGTTTACCTACGGCCTTTTTTATACTTCCCGTCTCATCGATATCATTTACATCCTTTTCACAGCACATGATATCCGCAACAACTGCCGCAAGCACACCGGAAACAGCCTTATTTCCCTTATCCGGAAGGATGTCAAAGGCTCCCGTCAGGGAATCCGTCAGCCTGTCAAGGGATCTTGCAAACATGCTCTGCTTCACCTTTTCATCCCTTAGAACCCTTCCGCTTTCATCAAATATACCATGCTCTATCAGCGAAAAGCTCGAATGCGCTCCTACAGGACCCGAATTCTTATTTGAGACATATACCGTTTCGCCTGCGATCGGGTTAAGGAGAATATTTACATAATCATTATGCGCGCAGATCGAGGTTATCTTTCCCTTTGCCTTCTCCACCTCATCCGGATACTTTTCCAGAAACTCCCTTCCAAATCCCTGTCCGTCAAAGGATATGCAGTTCCCCACAGATGCCGCGCACACAACGGTGACATATTGCGCAAGATTTCCTCCCTTTGAATGTCCTGACACAGTCAGATCCTTATATCCCCCGCAATCAGCCTCTATGAAATCAGCAGCTATCCTCTGCATATCAGTATCCGCCAGAAACTCTCCTTCAACATTATCCTCCCAGGCTTCAAAGCTTCCTCCTGTCCCTCTGAAAATAACAGCAGCTTCTCCCGTGGGCTTTTCCACACACATCGCCCTGACATTTCCTTCATTAAGAGTTCTCGTTATCCTTACTCCCTCTAAGGAGCCGCCCTTATCCGTGGCCTTATCAAGCCTTTTGAATACCTCTGCCGCATTTTCATCATTAAGCCCTCCACCTACATTCTCGGGAAAGGCTTTTGGTTCAAATACCCTTTTACTTATGCCTTCCCTGCTTTCCTCCTTATCCTTGGATGAATAGGCGTCGAGGGCATCATCTAAATTGTCATATTTCATTGACATATCCATATATATGTAATTGTTTAATAAAAGCAGATCCTCTTCGCTGAACGCACTCATTTAACCGCATCCACCCTTAATCCGCTGCTTGCTTCCATTCCGGCATTCTCTGCATTCTGATACTCTCTTGCCATCTCGTTCAGATCATTGACATGCTCCTGTATTATACGGTTGATCGCCTCGATGTCGTCCTGAAGGGATGAAAATCTCGAATTATAGCTTTCTGCAGCCTCCCCCTGCCAGACTGATCTTAAACTGTTTACTATTGACATCATCTCCTGTGTGAGTGAGCTGATAGTCCTCCCGCTCTGACTGAATTCTCCCGAAGCCTGCATCAGCTTTTCGGGCGTTACCTTAAGCATTCCTTCCATATCTGTATTCCTCCCTTTAGAAATATATGTTTTTGGTTACCTTAGTCCTTAGCTTTATATTTTATTGATATGAAGCCTAATAGGATCTGGATGAGGCTGTCGCAACATTCCTTGCCTCAGCCTCCTCATATTTTGATGCTATAAGAAGCAGAGTTTCCACATACTGCTCGATAGTTTCCCTGAAACCGTCCATCTGCCCCTTATCTCTTACAAAGGCATTGTGAAAGGCGTTATTTGCCTCTCCCTCCCACATCGTCTTCAAAGCCTCCTCAGTGTTCTGCAAAGCCTCAGTCTGTGACATGAAGCTGCTGTTTAAGTTTCTTAATTCCTCTGCCTTACTCCTCAGTTCATTTGCCGTAACCTGAAAAAACGCCATATTATCCTCCTTTTTGCGCAATTACTAACATACCATTTCAAGTGCCTTCATCTCTGCCTCATATACGACATTTGCCATCGCATATATGGAACCCGCAACATTGGCAAGCTCCTCGGCATCCTCCAAAAGTTCGTTTTTAAGCTTTTCTGCCTTATTATAAAAAAGCTCTGCATTGTTACCCTTAAAGCTTCTTCGCAGCAAAAGCATGGTGTCCTCAAGACCGGAGCCCGCGATCTTTACAAGTCCCGAGGATATCTCCATCAGCTCCTCAGACTGTCTGCAGGCTCTCATAAAATCGATCTCGATATCCCTTCTGGATTTAAGTCCTTTCAAATTCTCACCTCCTTTATCATCTGTCTTACAGTTTCCTCTTCCTCCTGATATCTTTTTACCGCCTCCCTCAGAAGGTTCCTTGCACGGACCATGTTGTCGATAAATCCCTTTATCCTGTCAATATCATTGAGCATGTTCAGCATAAATCCCGCATTTGCTTCTCCCGTCCAGGTTATATCAAGTCTCAGTATACCCTCCTTAAGAAGCTCTGTTTCTTCGGACAGTCTTATCAGAACATCGTCCATCGAATCCATATACTGTTTCATCTCAATATAATCTGCCTTTAAACCTGTCATCATAAAACTCCTGTCCTGTCAGCTCATTCCTTAAATGGCACCTGATACTTCCCTATCCTGTAATATATACATATACAAGCCTTTCCCCCGTTCTTATCCCCTCATCCTTAAAGGTCCTCTCAGGGCTTAAGATCCTTTCCTTATCCTTTGATATGAGTATGGCCTCATATTTAACTCCGAAGAACCGGGATATCTGCCTTATAAAAACCTCCGTCTTAATATTCCTGTCAGTCTTTATATCAACCCGCAGACAAAGCTGGGGCAGACAGAGCTCCGTCACACACTCATTTTCTTTTCCCATAAAGGCAGCTTAACCTCCCCGCTGAAAATATCCTCTGATACAAACGAAACATCGCCTTCCCCGGCCTTCTTTGAGACATTCTTCCTTGAATAGCTGATCTCCCTGTATTCAAAAAGACTCTGTTCATCTACCATTCCGCCTAAATGCATAAATACGGATCCGTCTCTTATCGCTTCATATATCCTTCTTCCCCTGACAAGCCTTGTATCCTCGGATCTTAGGGTCATTACAATTTTATGTAAACTTAATACCCCTGCCAGCTCCTCAAGATAATCTCCCTCGACATTCTTAAAAGAAGTGATGATATCTATGATGTCCGACTCTGTTTCCGGATCATATTTGTTTACATAAAATTTGTCTATCATTTTTCCCGCATCATCCATGAAAATAAGAGTATATTTAAATTCGCCGGTTTTCTTCTCAGATATCAGTAGCAGCTCCTCCAGTCTGTTTACATAAATTATATTGATTCCAAGATATCCCGCAAGGCCGTTAATAACCCTCAGATAGTTGCTTTTTCCGGAT
Organism: Lachnospiraceae bacterium; assembly: GCA_024687745.1. Taxonomy (GTDB): domain Bacteria; phylum Bacillota; class Clostridia; order Lachnospirales; family Lachnospiraceae; genus UBA2868. Next base: position 20,196 of record JAILEM010000230.1, on the reverse strand, counting down.
CCCTTCCTTCCCGTTATGATAAGATTATTGAATTTTTTATAATTTATGTAAACTAATTCGCCGCTTGCCGTATCATATCCTAAGGGCAGGGAAGCCTTCTTTATACCTTCCTCTAAAAGCCTCCCAAGATAATCCCCAAACAGAGCCTTCTTTGGTACATAGGGAATGCGTATTGCCCTCTTCCCCTTACAGGCACTGTTCCTCTCCCCGATCAGGGATCTGATCCCCTCATTTGCCATAGCTCCCGTATAAGAGCTGCACAGAGCTGTCTGTATCTCTAAATATTCATTATCGGCATAGGCTATACCCCTTCCCCTGATATCCTCCTTAGGGTAAATACTTATACGGCTCACCCTCAATGCCTGCAGATACTGCATCCTGTCATTCATTTCAAGACATATCACCGACTTTATCCCCTCATGTATCTTTGACGGGATATCAGACATGCCTATCTGATTACCCGTTATGATCATATATATCCCGTATGTATTACCGTTCTTTATAAGATCATATACTGCAGTGTCATAAGCCTCCTTGGCAGCCTGACGGAAGCCCCCGTAATTGTCGATAACAAGTAGGATCATGGCAGGAGCCCTGTTCTCATCAAGGAGAGTCCTGTAGGATATTCCCTTAAATGCTCTTTTCCTCTCATTCATTATCCTTCTTATCAAGCCAAAGAGATTCCTTACCTTATCAACCTCATCTCCTATATACCCTCCGACGATATCACTGTCCTCAAAAACCGACAGTGCGCCCGCACTGTGATCTATGATATAGATATTTATCTCATCCGGCGTCTCCTTAGCTGTCACACTGTACAGAAGAGTCCTTAGAAGAGTACTCTTTCCCGATCCGCTTCTTCCGCATATTATATGATTTCCCTTCCTTCTAAGATCGATGGTAAAAGCTCTTTGCTCCTGCTTCCTTGGAGCATCATACATTCCCGTTATATACTCATATCCTTCGCATTTACTCTTAATATCTTCCAAAAACAGCTTCTCGGGAAGCTCCTTCATCCACAGTTTTCCTGCCTGTTTTATTCCAAGCCTCTTTGTTTCCTCATTTATCTGTTCAAGTATCAGCTTAAGGTCACTTGGCTTATCTTCTTTTTCCCTGATATCCTCTCTTAAGGCCTTATCCATCACAGAGTGTTCATTTCCCCGCTTATCGAGGATAAAGCTTTTGTATTCCGGCTCATCATTAAGCCTTGTGACATTCATGGAATAGGCACTTTGGAATTCCTCATAGTACTCATCGTTTCCGACCTGGATGAAGGCTCTTCCGGCCCTTGTTATCCTGGAAGCATCGGGCTTATGGAGCATATCCATGCTGTCCATCCTGTCCTGTACCTTAAGAGCGATACGGAATCTGGAATTGCTGTAAATATTCTCATCCACAACACCTGAGGGCTTCTGGGTCGCAAGTATAAGATGCACCCCGAGACTCCTTCCGACCTGGGCAACACTTATGAGCTCCTTCATAAATTCAGGCTCATTCTTTTTAAGCTCCGCAAATTCATCTATGATTATTAAGATGTGGGGAAGAGGTACATTGAGTTCCCCCGATATGTATTTCTTTTCATACTCCGTTATATTGTTTACACCGGCCGACAAAAAAATCTTCTGCCTGCGCTCATTCTCAGCCCTTATCGAAACCATTGCCCTTCCCGTAAGATTCCCCGAAAGATTGGATATGCTGCCGCAAAGATGCGGAAGTGAGCTGAACATATTTGCCATTCCTCCTCCCTTATAATCAATAAGGAAGAAGTTGACCTTAGAGGGGGAGTACCTGATCGCAAAGGACAGGATCATGGTCTGTAAAAGCTCACTCTTTCCGCTGCCTGTCATTCCCGCTATGAGTCCGTGGGGACCAAATCCTTTTTCGTGGACATCAAGATAACAAAGCCTGTTATCGTTACAGAATCCGATGGGAGCCATTATCGAAGTAACGGTATCATTTTCCGTATAGTTCTTCCTTATGAGTGCTGATATGGATCCCGGAGAATCAATGTCCATATTTTCATATATATCAGACATAAGAACCTTATCGGGTATTTCCTTTATGCCTCCTTCACCATAGCTTCCGACTCTGTTCAAAAGGATGGATAACTGCCTTATATCCCTGTCAGTTATTGCATCAAGATCTATTTCCCTCCTGTAGCCTGCATCCCTTGTATCAAAGACTCCCTTAAAGGTATCATCGCTCTGTATTATCAGTCCGCACTCCCTTGGGATCCTCGTGTAATCATCGGTATATATTATCATCCCTGCAAGATCCTTATCCTTGAGATATCCCCTGACAAGACTGATATCATCTGATATGATCAGTGTTTTAATGTTATTGTCCTCACCGTTAATCCTCCTTTCTCTCTCTATACCTCTTAACATATTTACAGCCTCCTCCCCTCCAAAAACAGGGTTTACGGCTTCATTTCTTAAATGCGGCAGAAATCTCAGTATCCTCAGATCCTCCTCTGAAATAAGATCATTGACTGAGATGACAAGGATCCTTATCTTTCCGGGGCTTATGCAGTAACAGATCCCCGACACGATAAGATATATGATCTGCTTAAGACCCTCTTCCCCCTCACAGAGAACCCCCGTGACCCTGTTTTTTTTAAGGTCGATTGTTACGGGAACATCCCTGTATCTGGAAAACCTCTCCTTTATCATCACAGGAAAGTCCTTTAGCTCATCATATACGATATCCAGGCGCTCCTTTGGGATCTCAACCTCTGTATTACTCTCAAGCTCTCCCTTTCCCAGCCTTATATAAAGATAATCCTCTTCTTCCTCATCCCTGTTCCACAGATAGCTTCTGTCCTTTTTCCTTATAAGGTCAGTGACCGGAGGGTACATATATATAAGGGAATTCCTGTTGCTTATATATTTTTCCCTTATCCTTCGTTCCGCATTTTCTATATATTCTCCATATAACCTCTTTCTTTTCCTTTCCTCCCTCCTTATATCAGCCTTTCTCTTTTTAAGATTTATAAAAGCCCACATGCTTCCGATAAGAGCAGCCATTGAGGCGGTTATCAGCCCTGTGTACATGTAAGGATTCCTGCCCTGCATTGTCTTATCTGAGAGTGCAAGTGCAAGAGATGTTCCTGCAAGCATGGGAAGAGCCATGGTAAATGCAGGTCCTATGGAAAGGATCAGAGAATCCTTTTTTATTTCCTTCTTCTGAGGCGGAGCCTCAAGAGCTACAGGAGTAAGATCCTTAGGTCTGATGATCCGGGGCAGGGGATATATTTCTTCATCATCTGAATTCAGTACATTTTCATTCGTTGTGTAGTCACTTAAATCTGACTCTGTGGTTTCAAGTCGTACTATCCTTAGACAGATCGATGGGTCCATATCCTTTTTATCACTGTGCTCTGTAAGTATGAGTCTGTCCTTAAGCCACAAAAGCTTTATCTCCCATAAAAGGATCTCATCTCCCATATCAGGATAAACACACTCACCGGATGCCAAATATGCACCGTTTAGATAACACCCGCTCATACCCCCTACCCTCATCCGCCATCTCCCCTCAAAATTCTCTATACAGAGATGATCGGGAGACAGCCTTGGGATAGATAAAATACATATGGTGTTTGTAAGAGCACTGCCGATACTAATATTGCATCTTTCATTAACCTTATACAGCTCACTTATCTCCCCTTCCGAAAAATAAACCAGACACATAAGCACTTCGCTATAGACCGTCACCAGTCTGTATTCACTGTCTTTTCTGCAGATAATGACAGGATCGTCAAAGCCGGTAACCCTTATCATATTGTTCTGCCCTGTATTTATCGTAAGCGAAGCATTATCGGAAAAAAGCTCTATCTCAAAGCTTTTTTTCAGAGAAAACAAATGTCTGTCAATATATATTATTTCCCTCTGCCCCGGCAGGATGACCTTTTCCACTGCGTGCTTTTGATTGCACACAATAGCAGTGATCCTCAATATCAGTTCCTTTCTTTTAAAACTTTTTATTCATTTAATTACTTTACGGTCCCGTTATGGCCTAAATAAGTTTGAACAGCTGTGCGAACGCACAAAAAATAAATCAATATGAAAGTAGATTTATACAACTGAAGGATGGATAATATGATCTCTTATACATCCTCTTAAGATCCCGGCTGCATTATCCTGCAGCCGGTAAAGAAATGGTATCATACGGATTTTCTGTTTTCAAGTCGTTTTTGATACGTTTTTACGGATTATTCCCCCGGATGGTGAACCTGCTTCCCTCCTTAGTCTTCTCTATAAGGATCTTCTGTGGGATAGCCTCGCGCAATTCATCTCTGTGGCTTATTATACCCACAAGCTTTCCCTTTCCCGACAGTGTCATCAGAGTTTCCAGTGTATTGTCTATGGATCTGCCGTCAAGACTTCCAAAGCCCTCATCCACAAAAAGAGCCTCCATCTGTATCCCTCCGTTATTCTGCGAGACAGTGTCCGAAAGTCCAAGTGCCAGACTAAGGGACGCTTTAAAGCTCTCACCACCCGATAAGTTTCCGACCGGTCTAAGCTTACCGGTATAATTGTCAAAAACCTCAAGATCAAGGATCTCCCTGCTCCTTCTCCCCTCGGGATTTATCTTCCTTCGAAGTTCAAACCTCGAATCACTCATGGGATAGAGTCTTCTGTTTGCGGCGGCTATGATACTGTCAAAATGTCTGGTCTGTATATACTGCTCAAGACTTATCTTTGCATTCCCGTTTGTCAGATTACCGCTTACCAGATCATAAAGACGTTTATTGATATGATATTCATTAAAGGCTTTCTCATGCTCCTTTACCCTGTCCTCTATGCTTTTCTTTATATTTTCATTACTCTTTATTCTCTGATCGATGCTGTTTACAACAGATGAGGCCTGTCTGTATCCTGCATCCAGTATCGTTTCTTCCCCGTTCAAGCCTGATACATCAATAAACTCTTTATCTTTTATCTTCTCTCTTGCCTCTTTAAGAAGTAAGGTTACGGATGCAAGCCTCATATCAAAGGAAGAAACCCTTTCCTTCATTTCCTTTATTGCTTCCGGTTCCATAATATATGAATAGAATTCATCATCATTTACAAAGTATTTTTCTCTCTCTTTAATAAATGCTTCTTCCTTTTCCCCACAGCTTTTCCTTGTGCTCTCGATCGTACCCTTAAGTGCACTTATCGAAGAAGCAAGCTCGGTCTGTTTCTTTTTCATCTCATCAAAATACTTCTCTGCCTTCTCTGTTTCTCTCTGTATCTTCTCTATATTTTGCTTAAGCCCCTCCGCCTTCAAAACAGCACTTTCCCTGCTTTCATACTTAAGATTCTTAAGTGCTTCAAGTGTCGTCTCATTCTCTGTAACTGATATCCTGGCAGACTCAAGTGACCTTCTTAAGTCTTCAGCTTCCTTATCAAGCTCCGGAAGGATTTTGTTTTTGAGCTCATCTATCTCTTTTTCCGTCTTCTCATGTGATGTCTTTCTGCTCCTCTGTACAGACACTTCCTTTTCTGCCTCTGAGGCCATTCTTTCAAGCCCTGACTTAATATCTTCAAGAAGCCTTCTGTCAGTATCGGGATCTCCCTTCTGCTCCATTGTAAAGGTTATGTGATTTCCTGCCACATCTGAGATCTTATTTGAAAGGATCCTCTCGATACCTGTTCTTAAGGATTCGTATTCTGAATTGTAATAGACAACTGCCCTTTCGGCATCGGAAACAGCACTCTCCTTTTCTGTCCTTATCCTGTTCTCCGTCTCCTTATAAGCTTTTAGTCCCTCCTCCGTGACACTCTCGCCTGTAAGCTCTGCGGGCTTTGGATGATGAAATGATCCGCATACGGGACAGGGCTCTCCCTCCTTAAGAAGCTTTGCAAGTATACCGGCCCTGCAGCCGTCAAGTATCCGCTCGTAATCTTCCCTCTTTCTTAGAGCCTCTTCAAGCTCCCCTATCATTTCTTCAGCTCTCTTTTGCTTATCCTTCATATCCCTGTTATATGATATGATCTCATCAGCTCTGACGATAAGAGACTCCGATTCCTTCAATAGCTTCCCTATATCAAGGGCCTTTGTCTCTGCCTTTACCAAAAGCTCGGAGCTGTCCTTAAGGCTGTTTAGCCTTCCCTCAAGCTCCTTAAGCTCCTCGCTCTTTTTTTCTCTCTTTCCCGTGATCTCCTTATGCTTATCCTTAAGCTCTGAAACCATGTTTTTATACTTTGTAAGAGCGGCTCTTGCAAGGTCACGTCTGGTATAGTTTTCAAGGTTATTATCGATATCCTTTAAAGCGGCAAGATCCTCTGTTATAAGAGGTTCCTTAAGCTTTATCTCAGAGTAAGCCTTCCTTGCATCATTTAGCTTTTCATCCGTCACCTTCTGTTCTTCGAGCCTGTTGACAAGCCTCTCTTCGTAAGCCCTTACATTTTCAAAAAGCTCCCTGTAAACTTTATATAAAGGATTGACCCTGTTGGATGCCTTGTCGGAAAGATCTGCCTTTTTCCTGGTCCTCTCATTGTCCTCCTTTAGAGCTTCAAGCTCAGACAGGGTTTTTTCATGCTTCTTCACATCTTCAAAGAGCTCATTGTTGGCTTTGGCCACACTTATCCTTGCGCGTATATCCTTTAACCTTGCTCCTGCCTCTTCATATTCTGATTTTTTTATCTCATAGAGCTCTCTGTCTGAATCCATGATCCTTGAAATAAGCCCGATCATCTCTTCTTTATCCCACAGATCATTGGTATTCCGGTGATCGGTGACTGTCTTTTCAAGCTCCTCACTCAGAGCTGTCCCTTCCTCAGCCTTCAATCCTTCCATAAAGAGGACTATCGCCTTTCTGGCATCCTCACTTCTGCCAAAGCTCTCTCTCTGCATTTTATTTAATTCGTCCGATATTTTCTGATATCCTTCCGTCAAAAAGATATTGCGCAATATCTTTGTCCTGTCTTCCGTCGATGCGTTGATCAGTTCGAGAAACTCACCCTGGGCTATCATCGCTACCTGTTTAAACTGTTTAAAATCCAGCCTCAGAAGCTCGCTTATCGCCTCATTGACATTTGTGATCCCTTCAATGGGAGTCTTCCCCTCTTCGCAAAACTCAGCTCTCTCATTCCGGAGTGTGGTCCCCTCTCCCCTTACCTTCTGTTTTAAAAAAGAAGGAAATCTTTTGACACAGTAATCCTTCCCCTGGTGGGAAAAATGAAATTCCACATAGGAGGGTGTATCGATGTCTGCATAATCACTCCTTATGTACTTCTCATCCCTGTGTACACAGCTGGTCTGTCCGAATAGAGCATAGGTTATGGCATCGAAAATAGTAGTCTTGCCGGAGCCTGTCTCACCTGAGATAAGAAAAAGGCCGTCCCTGTCGAATTCTGTAAAATCTATTTCGGGCATAGTATCAGCATATGGCCCAAAAGCACTTATTATCAGTCTGAGCGGTCTCATGATATCCCTGCCTTTCCGGCTGCTTCCTTCATGACAGCCATTTCCTCCTCACTTATGTCTCTCTTATACATAAACCTGTAAAAGTCCCCTATTATCTCGGTAAAGCTTCTTGCCTCCGAATATCCCTCCGCTTCGGTCATCTCCAGTTCCTTAGTATGTGAGTTTTCGTATTTTATCTGTAAGGTATTTGGATAATACCGCCTGAATATCGTCATTGCATCATTTACCGGATTCTCATCCGTCAGTATGGCAAAAATATAATCATCGGTATCCCTAAGATTTTCCGCGGAAAGAAGCTTATTTATAGGCCCCTTTATCCTTCTCATATTGCGAAGGGGCTTAACGGGTCTTAACTCTATGTCTAAATTGCCCTTTTCCTTCATGGTTATTATGGGAATTGTATTCTCATTATCCACTTCATCGATATGATACTTAAGAAGGGTTCCGGCATATCTGACCTCTTCCCGTCCTGCCTTCTGCGCCCTGTGAATATGACCGAGTGCGGCATAATCAAAGGGATCAAAGCAGTCATATTTTATCATCTCAACATTCCCTACATTTACGGTGGCGGCACTTTCCGAGCCTCCCAATATAACCCCTGAGGAATCACCTGTAACGAACTGGTGGGCAAGGATGACATTGCGCTCACTCCTGTCTATCTCTGCCTTTTCTATTACCGTCCTTACCGCTTTATCGTAATCCTCCAATATCTCCTGAGGAAAGAAATACCTTACCTGTGACGCCTTGACAAAGGGTAAGAGGTAAAAATTAAGCGGGCCGAACTCATCCTCAAAGGTCTGTTTATACAGATGTCCGTCGTATTTGGTGCAGAAATATATATCCTTATCCTCAAACAGTCTGCTGCCAAAATTAAGCCTCTCATCCGAATCGTGATTTCCGCTGATCAGCAATACCTTTACGGGGATCTCTGAGAGTCTGTATATGAACTCATCAAAGACCCTTACCGCTTCCTCGGAGGGTATACTCCTGTCATAGACGTCTCCCGAAATAAGAACCGCATCGATATCCTCATCCTTTGCGATATTGACAACCCTGTCAAGAACATACTCCTGATCCTCTATCATACTGAATTCCTTTACTGTCTTACCGATATGAAGATCAGCCAGATGAATAAATTTCATGTTCGCTTACCTCTTGATCAAACCATACACATCACATACGTCACACACTTCACACTAATCACATGCATCACATACGTCACATACTTCACACAAATCACATAAATCACATACATCACATACATCACAGATATCTCTGTATCACGCAAATACCCGGACCACCCTGCTCACGCATATAAGCTTCCAAAACATAACAGCCCGGTCACAGAGAATTGTTCCCTTCGGTCACTGCCCGGTCCAAGGCTCAGCAGGCCTCGATAAGTCTTATATTATTTCTGAAAAGCTCCACATATCCGTTTTTTGTTTCAAGGATTATGGAATCCCCGTTCAGATCACATTCATTGCTTATATCATCGCAGTATCCGTACCAGTCCCTGTTATTCCCGTCAACAATATGCAATCTCTTAGCCCAGTATACCCATAAATTTGTACTCATACCATATCCCTCCTTAATGATCGATCTCCCGGTAACCGCTTAAGCAGTACCGTGATCACCTTACAGGAAGAATATAACAAAATACGTGTCCCGTTAATGAGACACGTATTTAAAGCTTCTCCCATACCGCATACAGCATTATCGTACTGCTGTATTCATCCGGTACAAAAACATCCATATCCTTGTAATCTGCACTTTCCGAATCCCTGTTAAGGGACCATCCGAGAAACCTGTAGCCTTTTGCATAATAACCGTTTTCTTCGAGTCTCTCTCCGCTCCCCATTACCATCTTCTGGTCGCGTGTCCTACCCCTTACCCATACCCTATTTGGAGAATTTTCATCAAATCTTATCCTGAAGGTCATGGGAACCCATTTTGCATACAGAACATAGTCTCCCGGATCTATGATCCTGTGTATCTTATTCTCATAACCGGGATCGGTATACCATCCGTCAAACCAATAGCCCTCTCTCTCCAGCTTACGGGGAAGTCTTATCTCACTGTTCTCAAGCATCCCTTCTTCGTAGCTTTCAGGGATGATATCCGTCTCGTTTTCGATGTAATCTCCCCCGTTTAAAACCGTGGTGATAGTATATATCCCCATCGGAGCTTCTCCTGTATCAAGCTCCCCCGTTATCTCATCATAGCCCTCCATATTGTGCTCTAAAATATCAATATTTTCTATATTTCTTTCGTCCTCCTGACAGAGGTCCTCTTCATTCTCTTCCTCAATATACTCCGGTATGGCCTCATCATTTATATGATAAAGTCTCACATAACAGTTCCCGCTGAAGTACTTGGCATGATTGCTCCCGCCATAGGTCACGAATCTGTTATTCTTCCAGACATGACCCTCATTGTTCCTGCCGTATCCGTCGGTAAGACAGAGTCCGTCCTCGTTGTACCATAAAAGGACCATAAAATGCGTGATATTATAATCCTCTGCACTCCATGGATCACGGCACCAGATTATATCTCCGCTTCTTGCATTGTTTTCCTTAAGAAAATCACAGATCTCATCCCGGTTAAGCCTTCGGTCCGAGTCGATAACGCTTCTCTCCCACGTACTGAATCTGCGGCTTAAGCCAAAAACGTTTTCCCATATATAATCCACCAGGGCACAGCACTGTATGGACAATACCGAACCTCCGTCATAATATTCATACGGAAAACTGCCGTCAAGGGAATCAACATATGAATTCAGGGCATCTATGATATCCTGATTTTTCCCGTATCTGTTGCTGTTCCCCCTGAAATCGGAGCTTACATCATTTGAAAAACGGGGATACCAGCATCCGTTATCCTCATCATATTCCTCCTGCTCTTCAAAGATCGCAGTAAGGGTAACATTATCCTCGATTATAAAGCTGTAGCCTCCTGTATAGATCTCAGAGGGATCTCCTGTGAAGCTGAATCCCCAGAAATCATATCCATCCGCTACCGGCTCATCAAAGGAGATAACAGCGGTATCTCCCTTATGATAATGCTTCTCATCTACAGGCAGGTTCGCTGCTTCATACTCAGAGACATAGGTTATGGTCAGATATTCCTCATCCTCTGCAGCTTCCTCACTCTCTGTATCAGCCTGCTCATTATTTACCTTATCAGTATCCGTCTCATCAGGGGCCGGTCTTTCACTATCCTCCGGTAAAACCTCCTCTTCCGGGATATCCTCTTCAATGCTTCCCGGAGCATTTGGAAGATCTCTTTCCTCTGAAGCCTCCTCACTTAAAAATTCAGTCTCAGAAAGAAATTCTTCACTCTGTCCCGCTGCTCCGTAGGGATTTGGGGCCGCCCTTTCAGGAGCCGTACCGGGATCATCTGTTTCATCCTGAAGCACTGTTTCATCCTGCGCAACTGTTTCATCCTGCGCAACTGCTTCGTCCTGCAGTTCTGCTTCGTCCTGCAGCTCTGCTTCGTCCTCATAGAGCGATCCCTCATCAGATGAATACGGGTCCGTCTCAGCGGACCCTGTATCATCTTCATTACCGGCTTCATTATCAATTGATTCATTTTCCGTATTGTTATCTTCAGTATTCTCTGATGGCTCCTCTTCACTCTCAGGATCTGTTACGCTGTCTGAGAGTTCATCAGAGCCTGGCACTTCAGAGGTCTCTCCCATACTCCCATCCACGTTTTCGTCAGGGGCTTCTTCCTCAGAAACCGGTTCGTCTGCATAGACTCTGCCTGTAAGAAAACCATATCCTCTGCCCTGCCCCGCTTCACAGAAGATAAGAGCTGTTGCCAAAAATACCGCGATAACATGCTTATAAAGTCTTCGCAATAAATGTAACCCCGTTTATACTTTTTCTTATAAAAACTTTATTGTCCCGTGGCTCTGTCGATCATTTCCGCATCACAGCTCTGACTGTGCTCATCCCGGATCTTTTTTGCGTCACAGTTATCCTGATGCTCCTGTCTCAGTGCATTTGCATCACTGTTTTCCCTCCACTGTTTCAAAAGCTTCTTTGAATACGAATCCTTATGTCCTCCGGAGCTTATCTTTCCGGAACCGGGCCTGTTCTGCTCATCATATTTTGGAACATATCTTATACCGAACATCTTTGCAACCCTGCGGAAAGCCTTTTCCTCCTCCCAAAGCTGCATAGCCATCCAGTCATTGCTTTTATCATCCTTCATAAAGATCAATCCTTCTTAACCGTTTCGGAAATAGCCGTAAGTGTTCCGGCCAGATTGGCGATATCAGACGGAACGATTATCTTGGTAGCCTGGCCGTTAGCCATATTTTCAGCTGTTTCAAAGGACTTGAGCTTAAGATACTCCGCAGAAGGATTGGCTTCATTGATGAGTCTTATCGCTTCTGCCCTTGCTCTCTGTACTGCCAGAAGGGCTTCTGCTTCACCCTCTGCCTCTCTTATCGTCTGTTCCTTTACTGCCTCTGCCCTCAGTATGGCAGCCTGTTTTTCACCTTCGGCAAGAGTAATGGCAGACTGCTTCTTTCCTTCGGCGGTAAGTATTGCCTCTCTCTTTTCTCTCTCTGCCCTCATCTGCTTTTCCATCGCATCCTGGATCGAGCGGGGCGGCTGGATATTCTTTACCTCTACCCTCGAAACCTTGATCCCCCATTTATCGGTCGCCTGGTCAAGGATCGTTGTTATCTGTCCGTTTATGCTGTCTCTTGAGGTAAGAGTCTCATCTATGGTCATCGAACCTATGATATTTCTTAATGTTGTAGCCGAAAGGTTTTCTATGGCTGCGATGGGTCTTTCAACACCGTAGGTGAAAAGTCTGGCATCAAAAACCTGGAAGAACACAACCGAGTCGACCATCATTGTGGCGTTATCCTTAGTGATGACAGGCTGGGGTTCAAAGTCGGCAACCTGTTCCTTTAACGAAACCTTCTTTACCACCCTGTAAAAGAACGGGATCTTAAAATGTATCCCTGCCGTCCAGGTTCCATAGTATTTTCCAAGAAACTCAACTATCCAGGCATTTGCCTGAGGTACTATGCAGATACATCTGAAAAGAAGTATTACGATAAAGATGATGAAAATAAAAAATACGTATCCCATTTTTGTCCCCTTTCGTTTTAAAATATATTTTTACTCTTTTACCTATCTTATCATTCCTGATTCTCGACATTGTCGACGGGAACAGGTATCGTTCCGTCGGGAGCTATAAGTCCCGACTCTATGAGAAGAGCAAGCTGTTCCTCCGGTGTTAATTCCTCTGTTTTCTTCTGTGCGGGAGGTGTATAGGTCTTTCCGCCATATATTATGATCGGTTCACCCTCTTCAACAAGATCAAATATCTTGGCCGCATTGGAAGGCGGTAGATTTATACAGCCGTGTGAACCGTTAGTAACATATATTTCCCCACCAAAGGCACTTCTCCACGGTGCATCGTGCATTCCCTCATTTCCGTTAAAGGGCATCCAGTAGGAAACATTTGAGGAATAAGAAGCTCCGCTTAAGGTAGCATCCCTCTCCTTATAGGTTATACCGTATATCCCGACATGGGTTCCGTTACCCTTTGTTATATTACCCGAAACAAAATCGGATTCCGTGGCAACCTTACCGTCCTTATATACCCAGAGATGCTGGCTTGAAAGATCGGCTTCAACATAATTGTCTCCGTAATCATTTTCTCCGTACACCATACCGACCTCTTTAAATACCGGTGACCTCTCACCCCTGAAGCCGGATCTGATATTCTCCAAAAGCTCCTCTGTTTCTGCCGGCCGGTCGAGCCACCATCCGTAAGCACCCTGTGTTACGGTTATCTCCTCACCGCTGTGTGTCTTAAACTTATGAGGCTGTCCGAAGGTATCATATTTCCTTGCAAAGCTCTTCACATATTCGGCAACCTTTGATTCGTCAAGTGTTACCTCCGTATCCTCTACACTCACCCATTCACTGATCTTTTGAGGGTCGAGAACCTCTTTTTTATCTCCGAACACATAAGTGATCTTTGCCGAACAGTACCGGTTAAGATTATCCGCCATGGTATTAAGCTCCGGGTCAGAGCTTGTTATCTCGGCATTTTTATAGCAGCTGTCATTATCAATGTTAACATCCGGCTCAAGTGTATCCACAGCCTCTGAGACATACATTATTATGGCTTCCTCTATGGGAACGGAGCCGTTATCCTCCGGTATGACCTTATAGCCCTCGTCTGTCACGTCACTGAGATATGCATTAACAGGCTCTTTAATGTTCTCCTTGTCAAAAAAGGCCATTTTCCTTACTGCCTGGGCAAGTCCACCCGCCGAATAATATGTTACTTCATCCATCAGGATATCATGTTCCTTAAAAACCTCTGCGGGCCATTTTAAGGCTTTCTGGTCCTTTATGCTCTTTTCAACCTCCCCGTTGAACCTCGTACCAAGGGAAATATCCGAAGAACCAAGCTCTCCCGTCACCCCGTCACGTCCGACAACGGTAAGAGTGTAACCATTTATCTTCTCCTTTATCGCCTCCTCAGTATCGGAAGCCGAAGACATCCCGCTATCTATTCCGTTCACTGTGGTCTTTGGAAAGTACCTTACATTGAAAAATATCGCTCCTGCTATATATACTATCAGCAAAAGAACCGCGATGATAACAGCTGCCCACTTTAAAACAACCGGTGATACTCCGGGGATCCTTACGGAGGTATCCGTCTTATCATTGACATCAAGGATTACGATATCATCATCCGTATTCGTATTGTTGTCCGGATATACCTCTTTAATATCCGGTTTCTGCTCCTTCTCTGTTTTATCCTCTTCAACAGAATAAGGATCAGGTTTATCGATCAGGATCCCGTTACTGATCCTTCCCTTTCTTCCCGGAGTTACCTCATTAAAGATATCCTTTTTCTCATCCTTATTGCCGGATTTATTATCAGTTGTTTTTTCGGACTTGTTTTCAGCTTTATTTTCAGGTTCTTCTTTTTTCTTCTGAAAATTAAATCTGGCCTTTATCCCCTCCGCTATAGCTTTTTTGGTTTTTATTTCTCCGTCTTTCTTTTCAGTTCCAAAAGCATCCTCTGTAGCTTTTCCGACTCTCTCCGGCTCATTTTGGGCTCCCTGCCGCCTTAATGCCTCTTCATTGGCCCTCTGCTGCTGTGCTGCTTCTTCTCTGGCCCTCTGCTGCTGTGCTGCTTCCTCCCTGGCCCTCTGCTGTCTGAGGGCTTCCTCCACAGCTCTCTGCTGCCTTAAATCATCTTCTTCTTTGGCTTTCTGCTGCCTTAGGGCCTCCTCTCTCACTCTCTGCTGTCTTAAGGCTTCCTCCCTGGCTCTCTGCTGCAACATAGCTTCTTCTCTCATTCTCTGCTGCATCAGTGCCTCTTCTCTCATTCTCTGCTGCTTTAAGGCTTCCTCTTTGGCTTTCTGCTGTCTTAAGGCTTTCTCCTCGATAGCTTTTATCGTTTTATCTTCATTATAGGGTTTCCCTTTTCTTACTCGTCCATTTACCCCGTTATCTGCTTTTGGTTCATCACCCTGTCTGCTCACACCGATAATATCAAGCTGCGGATCATCGGTTTTTTCACCTGTCTGATCGTTATATCCGTTTATCCTCTTATATTCCTCCCAGGTCCTCTCTTCCCTCTCTTTTCTCCTGAGTTCTTCAAGGATCCTGGCATTTTCGGCCTGTCTGATAACCTGTGCCTTCTTATCCTCATCCAGCTTTCTGAAATTTTGGAGTCTGTTATAATCTATATTTTTACGGGGATAACTGTTCATGCCTGAACCGCTCCCCGACTTACTTCCTGACCTTTTATCCATTACACCCTCACAATAAAATTTCCTGATCTATACGGCCTTTTCATATTAAGACCGTTAAAAGGGCTTATTTTCCCATATAATCACAATCATAATAAGTATAGCATAAAATATCGCATTTTTTCACATCAAAACATCATCCTGACAATAAATTTATCCATTCCGGGTTATTCCTGAAATAAATGAAGTTCCAGAAGAACATCCTTTACCTCATATCCGATATCAAGGTAGAGAAAAAGGGCTCCTTTGTTATCTCCGTACACATTCAGGGATGCGATATCCTTCCCGCTTTTTTTAAGCTCCTTTAACACATGCGAAAGAAGACTTCTCATTATTCCTCTTCTCCTGCAGCTGCTCCTGCAAAAAACATTCTCCGTCGCATATATACGGATACTGTCATCTGCAGAAAGAGACCATACCGTAACGGCGGCTATGATCTTAGCTTCTTCCCTTTTGTCCGCATACTCCTGTGCATCATAGACAGTATATACACCTGCTCCGCAATATCCTATCCTGTACATGATATCGTATCTGCTGTCAGGGATCCCAAAGGCATCTGCGTTTGCCTCAATATACTTATCTATTGGCAGATCCTTATCATACTTTACTATACAGGTGCTTAAGTTTACATGATCCGGATAATTCTCTCCATGACCCTTATCTGTGTCATTTATCTCCCCCTTTAGGTCAAATTCCATTATCAGCATCGTATTGTCAACATAAAACCCCTTATATACAAGGAAGTCCAGATATGCGGTATTCCTTGCCCTGCACCAGAGACGCAGTGTATGATCCCTATAGTCTTCTCTGTAGATGGATATAAGTTTATCGAGTAACAGCTCGGAAATCTCTGCTTCATCCTTTCCGTACCCTTTAAAAACCGCGTGGAGAAAACGCTTTCCGGTATATGAATTATCGGCATAAGCGCTGCTCCCCTTTAGGATATATCCTATCCCCGATAAGACATTTTCTTTTCTTTCACCCTCATTTCCTCTTCCTTCATTCTCTGTGAGAGCGATGATCACGCTGTCTTTTATAACATCCTTATTGTAAGTGATCTCTGTGACAACAGCCTTATCGGTTTTTAACAATTCCCGGTAATATTCTTCCCGGTATTTTATTATTCTGATCATGTAAACCTGCCTTTTTCCTTAGACACGATATCTGTTCTTCATAAGCCATAGCTAATTATATGCTTTCAGTGTTCTGTTGTGAAGACTCCCAAAAAAGAAATATATACATGTTTCTTAAAAAAAACTTGACAATTATATTTCATCAAATATAATTGTATTAGATTTAATTTTGTAAAATTTTAGTGGATGGTCAAAACATATAAAGACCATGATCTGAATACCGGCATTTTCCGGACAGAAAGGAGTATCGCATATGAACATTTATGATTATTCGGTTCCGATGACGGACGGAACACAGAAATCCCTGAAGGACTATGAAGGAAAGGTAATGGTGATAGTAAATACCGCAACAGGCTGCGGCTTTACCCCACACTATGAGCCATTGGAGAAAATGTACGAGCAATACCATGATAAAGGACTTGAAATTATCGACATCCCCTGTAATCAGTTTGCCGGACAGACTCCCGGAAGTGATGAGGAGATCCATGAGTTCTGTACCCTTAAATACAATACACAGTTCCCCCAGATGAAGAAATCCGATGTAAACGGTGAAAATGCCCTGCCATTATACGGTTATCTCAAGGAGCAGAAGGGCTTTGACGGATTCGGAAAGGGACCTGCCGCCCTGGCAATGGGGGTAATGCTCAAAAAGATCGATAAGAACTATAAGAATAATCCGGATATCAAATGGAACTTTACAAAGTTTGTCGTAGACAGGGACGGCAGTGTGGTTGCAAGATTCGAACCGACTGTCAGTATGAATGAATTGGAGAAATGCGTCGCTTCTCTGATATGATCCTTTCATAAGGCTGACAGGATACAGGATCTTCTATCCGTTTTATATAAAGCAAAGGGAGCTTATCAACGATAAGCTCCCCGTTTTTATTTAACTCATATTTTTATCCTGTCTTACTTCTTTGTTTTATCAACCGATCCGGTCGCTGATCTCTTACGGTTTTTAGCCCATTTAACCTGATTGACCAGAAGGATGACCAGGCAGAACAGTGCTACCGCGAGGGCTATCAGGGCACCTACGGCAAATCTTACCGCAAGATCCCTGTTTGTCCCAAGCTCTTCGGCTATCGCAAAGGATGAAAGGCTTGGAACACTTACTGTTACGGTCTTTGGATCATTATCAAGATCCGGAAGTACCGAAAGCGTTCCCTGATGAAGATGAAGGATATCATAGGTCTTTCCGGACTTATAGATCTCGTTTGGAACCTCTATAACAACCTGCATAGGCTCCGGAAGTGTATCTATCCTCTCTGAGGTTCCGTTCATGACCTTCATCATCGATACGTCAAAGTACTGTAACGGCTTCTGATTTGCAAGACTGCTCATGACCTTTTTGGTAGTGGCATCGACATTGTCATTCTTTGATACCGAAATATTGAATATACTCTGGCTTCCATCCACAATACTCATGACATCCTGCTGGCTTAAAAGCGTTGCAACAACCTTATCCAGATTTAAGAAGCTTGGATTGATATCTTCATAAGCTAACTGCATAAGCTCTTCAGTCGACATCTGATGGTAATCGGGAACATCCCTTTCAGGTTCTAACTGATTGACCGCATATGCGTCAAGATAACCCGTTACAAAAGCTGCATCGAGGATATCCATAGTATTTCCGCTTGCAACCATAGTCTGTGCTTCATCCCTTGTAATCCCGAGATTCTGTAAGGGGCCTGAAACTATCTCAACGGTCGGGGTAACAACCGGCTCCTCATAAGGAATAACAACATCCGTAAGATCCATTTCCTCTACAAACTCATCTCCTGCAGATCCGTCTGCTGCATCCTTTATATCCACAGTAGCCTCTGTAGTCGCTGTATTTGCCTCGGTTTTGGGTATCTCCTGAACCTTCTTGTTCTGTACCTTCTGACCTGATTCCTTGGCTACTGCAGCTCCCTGATTTGTCTGATAGAATGCTGCGGCTATAGTATGGGCACCCTGAATATTATTAAATGTGTAGCTGTTCATGGGCCCTAAATTGATACCGTCTATCGCAACGGCAAGTACCGCAAACCCGGACTTTGGTGTTATGGTATAGGTAACATTTGAGCCCTGGGCTACAACACTTATTCCGCTTGGAGATATGGTACCACCTGTAGTTGCCACTCCGGCAGACATCAGATAGGTCGGAATGCTTGTTCTTATAAAGTTTGCGGTAAGGCAGTAATCATCATAGATCTTATCCACAGAATAAGTAAGATCCCTGCTGACGGTCTGGTTATTTATTGTCCAGCCCTGGAATGAATAACCTGCTGCCGGAGCAGCGGTTACCTTAAATCCTTTTCCGACATCATATGTACCGCCTCCGGAAACAGTTCCTCCATCCGAAGGATTGGCACAGACGCTTACGTTACGCTGGGTCTTTGCAAACTCAGCCACTATGTAACGGTCATTTTTAAGATCATTGAGTTCAATAGAAGCATCCCTGCTTATCACCTGATTATTCTCAACCCAGTCAAGGAAGATATAACCATCGTTTGCCTTTGCGGACAAAACTGTTTTTCCGCCATAGGCTATCGCACCACCGCCCACTACGGTTCCGGCCTTGTCATCATTGGACTTTGCCTCGACAGAAACCGTATTTCTCCTGAAGGATGCGATAACACTTATATTTTCCTGTACATCGGTTATGGTATAGTTTGTGTTGGTCGATACGGTCTTTCCATCTCTTGACCATCCTGTAAATGAGTAATTTCTGTTGGGTATCGCAACAAGGGTTATGCTCCCTCCCTGCTTTACCGCACCGTAACCGCTTACAGTACCTCCGTTTGAAGGATCGGCGCTCGCGCTTACATTAAAGCTTCCTCTCTGAAGCGTGATACTCGAAAATCCTTTAACTGTAGGATCCTCGGCAGATGCCGCCACTACTGTCAGGCTTCCCGCACTCTCGTTATTTGCTATCGTAAGCTTACCGTCCGATGTGATCCTTGTATCGGGAGAGGTATTATTTGCAACACCCCATGTCACATTTGAGCTGAACTCTCCGATACCGCGTACATCCGAATAGAATTCGTAAGTATTTCCTACTGCCAGGTTAGCCTTTGAAGGCGTAACATTGACGGATGTAACCTTAGACTCCTGTGCCAGAACATTTACCCTTATTTCTATCCATGCACCGCGGTTGCAGTTAGGATCCGTACTGTCGGCAAAATATACTCTCGCACTGTAATTGCCCGCCGGAGTTGAAGGATTGACACCTACCGTAAAATTACAGCTCATCTGTCCGCCGGCTGCATACAGATGCGGATCTCCCTTGCAGGTAAGAGAGAAAACATTACCTGAGGTAGCATTGCTGATACCATAGATCAGATCGACCTCGCTGAACCCGTTGTTTGCAACCTCAACCGTAGCGGAACCTCCGGTTCCAACCGCTACTGTTCCGAAATCAATAAGATTACAGTTATTACCGTTCCTGTAAACACTGATAGCATAATTGCTCTTATCCCTGGCCTTCTCTTCCTCGGCCTTCTTCTTTGCCTCTTCGGCTAATCTCTTGGCTTCCTCGGCATCCTTTTTTGCCTGCTCTGCAAGCTGCTGAGCCTGTTTGGCAGCCTCTTCCTCAGCCTTTTTCTTTGCTGCCTCTTCAGCCTCCTTTGCTTCCCTCTCTAATGCCTCAAGTCTGGCCTTCTCCTGTTCCTCTAACTCTTTACGTTTCTGCTCATCAAGAAGCTTTTGCTGCTCTTCCTGATATTTTTTCTGCTCTTCCTCTATTCTCTTCTGCTCTTCTTCTGCTTTTTTCTGATCTTCGAGCTTCTTTGCCTCTTCCGCGGCTATTCTCTGACGCTCAAGCTCTTCTTCCTCGGCTTGCTTCTGCTCCTCGAGCTTCTTTGCCTC
>JAILEM010000210.1 GCA_024687745.1 Lachnospiraceae bacterium | reverse complement strand
GCTTCCTATTTCACAGGTCGCAAAGGGATAATCCTCATAGGGAAGTCTCCATCCCTTATCATCGGTATCATTTATAAGATCCATGCCGATAGCCGCATCATTTCTTGTCGGATCAAAGGTATAATGCTTAGAAGGCGGAAGCTTTTCTGTATGATCAGCCCAGGGAGCATCTGCATATGCACCAAAGACGGGAAGAAATTCTTTAACGGGAAACTCTGCCCCATACAATCTGTTCCATCCGGTAACTGTCCACAAAGGAGCTTCAAACCCTGTTTCTTTTGCAAGTTTCTTAAGACTGTTAAGATGCTTTGAGTTATCAACCAGTTCATTTTCTATCTGGATACCTATGATCGGCCCCATATCCCTGTAGAACAGGCCCTGTACCTCTTTATATATCCTCTTGTACCATTTTTTTACTTCCAGAAGATAATCAGGATCATCAGTTCTTTTTTTAAACGGTTTTTTAACCAGCCAGTCAGGAAAACCTCCGTTCCTGCATTCTCCGTGTCCCCAGGGACCTATTCTCAAAATCACTTCGAGACCTGTCTTCTTACAGAGCTTTATAAATTCCCTTAAGTCCCTGTCCCCTGAAAAATCGTATTTTCCTTCTGTCTCCTCATGATAGATCCAGAATACATAGGTGGCTATTATCCCTACACCGCCTGCTTTTATCTTTGAAAGTTCCCTCTCCCAGTTATCCTTATTATCCCTGACAAAATGGTATTCACCCATTATTCCTATATATGGCTTCCCGTTACGTTCAATATACAGGCTGTTTATGTCAAGGAGGGCACCGTCCTCCCTTTTTTCACCGAGATTAAGATGCCCCCTTTTTATATCTGATCTTTTATATTCTTTAAATTTATAAACCGTCACTTATCTTAAGCCTTTCCCACACTTCCAACTACTTCCATCTTCTGCATAACATAGGCTTTAACCTTTTCCATTGCAGGAGCACAGTACTTCTTGGGATCAAAGTCATCTGGATGCTCTGCGATATGAGCTTTAAGGCCCTGCGTGAATGCTATCCTTAAATCTGTAGCATAATTGACCTTACAGATGCCACGGCTTACACAGTCTTTAACCTGTTCATCCGGTACGCCTGAGGTTCCATGCATTACAAGCGGGATGTCCACTACGTTTCTTATCGCAGAAAGAACTTCAACATTTACCTTCGGTATTCCCTTATATACACCATGTGAAGTTCCTATACCTACCGCAAGAGTATCCACATTTGTGCGCCTGACAAACTCCCTTGCTTCCCCGGGATCCGTATAGGGATTCACACCGTCTGTATTATCAAGATCGTCTTCCTTTCCTCCTACCCGGCCAAGTTCTCCCTCAACCGGTATGTTTCCCGAATGGCAGACATCTGTTACGGACTTTGTAAGAGCTATATTCTCCTCAAAAGGTTTCTTGGAGCCATCTATCATTATGGAAGTATAACCTACCCTGAAGGCTTCACAGGCAAGCTCAAAGCTGTTCCCGTGATCAAGATGCATTACAACAGGTATCTTTGTCCTCTCCGCTGCCGCCCTTACATTGGCAAAGTAGTAATCAAGTCCCGCATACTTTATCGTTCCCGGGGTGGTCTGCATAATGACCGGTGAGCCTGTTTCCTCAGCGGCTGCAAGCACAGCCATTACCATCTCCATATTTTCTACATTAAAAGCGCCGACAGCATAGCCTTTCTTCCTTGCTGTTTCAAGCATTTCCTTAGATGTGACAAGTGACATTTTATTACCTCCTTAGTTGGATTGTCATCAACCGGGCTTTAGACCCATATATCCTTTAAAAGTACATAGGGCTTTATCTTTTTTACCCAAGTTTACCCTGATCTGTTGCATAAAGATACTCATCAATAGTATAAGCCACCCTGTCAAATACCAGTTCCTTCGGATCGTTGTTAAGTATTCCTTCCCTTACCTTAGTATACTGTATTGGCATAAACTGAGAAAGAAGATTTAGCGGAACTCCGTCCTTAAAATTCTCAAAAAGCCTGTCAAGCGAATCCTGCACATCCTTATCCGGCAGATAATATCTGCAGCGGTCAGAAAATGAATACTTTCTCTTAAGGTCTATCTCACTTTCACTTCCATGATAATGGTTCTTATAATACTTCGGGTCTTTTCTCATTGCCGCATCAAGTGTCTCCATCAAAAAGCTCTGCTTCTTAGGTTCTGATGCATAAAGCTCCTTTTCAGCATATGCAAGCGAAAACAATCCCTCCCTCAATGCAAAGGTTAGACCGGGACCGACCTTCAATATTCCCACTCCGTCTTCAACAAGTTCCTTAAGCTTTATCTTTGTCTGATAATCCGTTGAATGACCTTCAAAAACAAGGTTCGGAAATTCCTTTATTGAAGCCATAAGTTCAGTTGCCTTTGATCTGTCATATTCGGTACAGCCTGCATCCTTTTCCTCCACTCCGGGCTGTACTACAACCCCTATAACATAATCCCAGGCCTTTGATACTCCCTCTTTGGAAAAAGCATCCTGAAAAGCCTTAACGGTTGCCTTAAAGTCACTCACCTTTGTCACGCTCACTCCGGTATCAACAACATCCTGTGAACCACCGGGGATAGGCACCTCACTTCCGACTATGTATACCGGATGTTTGGCATCCGGATCCTTCTTTAAAAGCTCCTCATAAGCTTCCTCGGCTACCTTTGCAAGCTCTGCCCCTCTCCTTGATATTACTTCATCTGAAAGCCTTATATCCGGATCATCACTTGCAACCTTCATACTTGTATCTATATGTATCTTTGTAAATCCTGCCTCCACATACTGTCTTATAAGCTCGCGTGATTCCTCCATGGCCTTTTTCTCATCATACTGTGAAAAGGTAAGGGGGCCAAGATGATCTCCTCCCAGAATTATCCTGTCCATTGAGAGCCCTGTCTTGTCAGAAAGGGAATGTATCATAGCCATAAAGTCCTTTGGTTTCATCCCTGTATATCCGCCGTACTGATCCACCTGATTTGCCGTAGCTTCGATAAGAAGCACCGTATCTGTTTTTACCGCATGCCTCATACAGGCTTCAAGCACGAGTGCATTGCCCGTACAGGCTGAATATATCCCCACGCTCTTTCCTTCTTTTTGAAGTTTTACCATTTCTTTCATATAATCTTTCATGTCACTATGCCTCACTGTCTATAAGTATTTTTCCTTTTACAGTTCCCGGTGTCTTAAACCACTCAAATGCCTCTGCGATATTTGAAAGAGGAACCTTTTTATATATAAAGGAATCGTCAAATTTAAGCATACCGTTTCCAAAATAATAAGCTGTAAGATCCCATTCCTTTCCCGGGAAAGGGGCAGAATAACTCATCCAGGATCCTGTTAGCGTGAACTCCTTCCTGTTCATACACTCCCATTCATCAACGCTAAACGATAACTCCTTTGTGGGAGTCCCGATGAAGCATACTCCCGCTTTATTGGCCGCAAGTCTGAATGCCATCTTCATTGTGATGGTATTTCCCGCAGTCTCATATACATAATCGAAGCCTCTTCCGTCAGTAAGCTCCATTGCTTTATCCATAAAACCTTCATTAAGTGTATTTATTCCCTCATCGGCTCCGAGTCTCTTTCCAAGCTCAAGTCTTTCATCAAGTATATCAAATACCACTACTTTCTTAGCCCCGAAAATCTTTGCCCACTGGGCTGTCATCATTCCTATTGTTCCTCCGCCAAGGATAGCAACATTCCCGCCTCCTTTATAATCAACACGCATAAGTCCGTGAAGAGCTACGGTCGCAGGCTCGAAGAACGCACCCTTTTCAAAGCTTACGTTGTCATCAAAGCGTACAGCATTTTTTTCCGGAACACTGACGTATTCGGCAAAGCTTCCGAATTCTCTCGATCCGATGAAGCTGTAATGCTTACAGAGAGAATAGTCTCCCTTCTGACAGTCGGGACACTTCATACAGGGGACCAACGGCATTCCCGCTACCCTGTCTCCGGGCTTTAAGGAGGTTACTCCCTCTCCGATCTCCTCAACTACTCCGGAAAACTCATGTCCCAATACATTAGGATAATAGTGACAGGCATCACCGTTTACTCTCGGAACATCGGATCCGCATATTCCAGTGTATTTTACCTTTATCAGAACCTTACCCGATTCAGCCTTTGGCTTCTCTATTTCTTCGTATCTTATATCATTTTTAGCATGTACTACTCCGGCTTTCATAATATTCCTCCTAATATTTTATGATCTGTGCATGAGTCCTTTCAGGTCCTCGTATAGTGAAAGATAGGTTTCATATGCCTTATCATAAGAACCCTTAACGGTTTTATCGGGTTCATGCATTCTTATATCCTTTACTGCAAGCTTTACCGCCTCTTCGTATGAGCCGTATAATCCTACAGCTCTTCCCGCAAGCATTGCTGCCCCGAGAGTTGTTGCGGTATCAGATGCGGGAACCACTATTTTTCTTCCCGTAACATCTGATTTTATCTGCGTCCATAAGAGGGAGTTTGCCGACCCTCCGACGGATCTTAAGACATCGGATACAGCCCCTGCTTTTTTTGCAACTTCCAAATTATGTCTTAAAGAAAATGCAACACCCTCCATACAGGCTCTTACAAAATGTCCCTTTGTCTTAGAAAAATCTATTCCGTAAAACACACCCTTTGCCTTCGAATCCCAGATCGGAGTCCTCTCTCCTGACATATAAGGCAAAAATACCAGTCCGTCACAACCCGGTCCAACCTTTTCCGCTATTTGGTTCAATTGGACAAGTGACGATGGAGTATCCTTATCTTCTTTCTCCTTCATCCGCTCTTCTCCGGCAAATTCATTTTCAAACCATCTCATAACCCCGCCGCCTCCGGTGGTTCCTCCTTGCAGAAGCCATCTGTCGGGAACAACATGGTAGCTTAAAATAAGTCTTTTATCGGCATGGTATGAATCGGTGCAGATACTCATACCTCCGGCCTGTCCGCCCTGCTCCTGAGTATCACCGTTGTTTATCACACCTGCTCCCAACGTACCGCAGGCTGCATCAAGTCCTCCCGCGACCACGGGAGTCCCCTCCATAAGTCCTGATTCTTTTGCCGCTTCCTTAGTCACCTTTCCGACTATAGTATCACAGTTAACTATATCAGGCAGGAAGGATACCGGAATGCCAAGTTCCTTTGCCATTTCCTTATCCCACCTGCCTGTTTTCATATCAAAACAATGCCATCCATAACCCTGGCATACATCCTGAGTCACCGCTTTGGTTAGTTTATATGCAATATACCCGTTACTTTGTAATATCTTATCGATCTTTTTGTATTCATCAGGATACTCCCTTTCATACCACAATACTTTAGGTGTTGTATATGAAGGCTGTAAAGCATTTCCCGAAACTTCAAATATCTTATCTTCACCTATTTTTTCATTTAAAGCCACACAGATATCTTTTGCCCTGTTATCCATCCATATGGGCGTTGGAAACAATACTTCTCCTTCCCTGTCTATTGCTATGGCTGACCAGCTTTGACCATCGATCCCTACTCCCTTGATCTCTTCGGGAGCTATATCGGTTTTTGAAAAGATACTTCGTATCGCCTTGCATACCCCGTTCCACCAATCCAGAGGGTTTTGTTCGGCCCATCCGGGGTGTGGATATGAAACAGTGTATTTTTCGGTTTCGGAGGCTAAATCCTTTCCATCCCTTGAAAAAACCGATACCTTGCATGAACTTGTTCCTATGTCTATTCCTAAAAGCAGCTCTCTCATAATTACCTCTTTAATCTGTAACTACACCCTTTTTAAGGATTATATTTGCATACAGAGCAGATTCTCCTGTCTGTATAACAACACTTGAATGCTCTTTGGTCTTATCGTAAAATTCCCACTTATCTATCTCTTCAAAACAGGCATCTCCCCTGTCATCGTATTTTCTTACTATCTCTTTATAAGTATCCCAAATGGGAGTCTTTACTGTATCACCCTTTACTACTGCCATAAGAGTAACAGGATGATCTACATATGTATCCAGCGGAAAAACCTGAAGAATGGCATCAAGTATCTCGGGAACGCCATGTCCGTCCATTCTTATAACCTTTTTACCATATGTGGTTCCCGGAAAGTTTCCGTCACCTATAGTAAGCTCATCTGTATGTCCCATCTCGCAGAGTATCTTAAGAAGCTCCGGCGGAAGGATCTTAGGTATTCCTTTTAACATTTCTATCCTCCTTAATACCGCATAATAAAGCGACTCTTCTCTCTGATAGAGAAGAGTCGCCCATGTTCTCAGTCAGAACGATCTAAATCAATCAAATTATCTTA
>JAILEM010000194.1 GCA_024687745.1 Lachnospiraceae bacterium | reverse complement strand
ATGTATGACATGTTAAGGATCATACAGGAAAAGCAGAGGGTTTATAATGGTAACAAACGATCAGGGAATATTGCAGTTTAAACACAAGATAATCGAGGAGGTTGCAAGAGCTGCCTGGGAGGGTGAACTTACAGAAGAGGTCAGGGAAGCTATCGTAATGAAGATGATCCCCGGTCCTCAGGCGCAATACAGATGCTGTATATATAAGGAAAGAGAACTGGCAAGACAGAGGATAAGACTTGCCATGGGACTTTGTCCGACTCCGGATATAGAATCTGACAATGTGATACAGGTACTTACTCCTGCCTGCGAAGAATGTCCCATATCCTCCTATACCGTAACGGATAACTGCAGACTGTGTATGGGAAAAGCCTGTTACAGCTCCTGCAGGTTCGGAGCTATTTCGGTACGACATGACAGGACCCATATAGATCCGGTCAAATGTAAGGAGTGCGGAATGTGTGCACAGGCCTGTCCCTACGGTGCAATAGCCCATCTTGAGAGACCCTGTAAAAAGGTCTGTCCGGTAGATGCCATGACATATGATGAATATGGCATATGTAAAATAGATGAAAGCAAATGCATACAATGCGGTCATTGCATACATGCATGTCCTTTTGGTGCAATATCTTCAAAATCCTATCTTGTCGGAGTAATAAGGGCAATACAGTCAGGTAAAAAGGTAATAGCGATGTGCGCTCCTGCCACTGAAGGACAGTTTGGACAGGATATTACGATGGCATCTGTAAGGGAAGGTCTGTTAGAGCTTGGATTTGATGACATGATAGAGGTAGGTCTTGGCGGTGATATGACGGCTGCCTATGAATCAAAAGAGTGGGAGGAAGCATATAAAACAGGTAAAAAAATGACGACCTCATGCTGTCCTGCATTTATCAATATGCTTAAGAATCAGTATCCCGATCTTTATGAGAATAATAAATCAAATACCGTATCACCGATGGTAGCGGTATCAAGACTGTTAAAATATATGTATCCCGGATGTGTTACGGTATTCATAGGTCCCTGTATAGCAAAAAAGGCCGAATCACAGGATAAATCCATTCCCGACAATGCTGATTTTGTAATGACTTACGGCGAATTCAGGGCTTTGATGAGGTCAAAGGGTGTTGAACTAAAGCCTGTTGATGAATCATATCAGAAGGCTTCAATATACGGTAAGCGGTTCGCAAATTCAGGCGGAGTGGCAGGTGCCGTTATAAAATGCATGCAGGAGAGAGGTCTTAATACCCATGATATAAAGCTTAAACAGTGTGCAGGGGCTACCGAATGTAAGACGGCTCTTCAGATGTTAAAGCTCGGACGTCTCGAAGAGGATTTTGTGGAAGGAATGATGTGTCCCGGAGGATGTGTGGGCGGTCCTTCCAAGCATAAAACCGAAAAAGAGATAACTACGGCAAGAAAGAAGCTTTTGGATATGGCAGACGGAAGAAGCGTGCTCGGAAATCTTTCAGGCTATCCCATGGGTAAGTTTTCAATGTACAGGGACGGACATATTGATGAAAATGAGAGCTTTGAAAACGAATCAAAGATAATGACACTTACCGAATCTGATCTTGCCGGTAAATAAGTAACAGTTAAAAACAGACAGCAAAGCGTACGTACCTTTGGAGAAGGATGTATGGACGGAGACTGAAGATGGCGGATACTCTGATCATGTTTAATATAAGAAAAAAGGGATTTATCATAGTTTTATCGGCCTTTATGATGATCATGGCTTTCTGGCTTCAGGGATGCAGTTTGGATAATACGGCCTATGATGAGGAACCGGTAAAGGATAGCGAAAGTATAGCCGGATCTCTTATAACCGTGGGCTTTTCCCAGGTGGGATCGGAATCTGACTGGAGGATGGCAAATACCAAATCGGTACAGGAAGCTTTTACCGTTGATAAGGGTTATGCTCTTATTTTTAATGACGGACAGCAGAAACAGGAAAATCAGATAAAGGCCATACGTGAATTTATAGATCAGGACGTGGATTATATCCTCCTGGATCCCTGTGTCGAGAAGGGTTGGGATTCAGCCTTAAGGGAAGCAAAGGAAGCCGGTATCCCGGTGATAGTCTATGACAGGATGGTGGATGTCTCTGACACTGATCTTTATGATGCCTGGATAGGTTCGGATTTCTATCTGGAGGGAAAGAAAGCCTGTACCTGGCTTACCGAATATCTTGAGTCGATAGAATATGACGGGGATATCAATATTGTGGATCTTCAGGGAACTCTTGGTGCAAGTGCTCAGATCGGAAGGACGAAGGCTTTAAACGATGCAGTGAGCAAAAACGGAAAGTGGCATCTGATCGCCCAGGAAACAGGAGATTTTACTACTGCAAAGGGCAAGGAGATCATGGAAGCCATGCTCATCAAAAACGGCGGAAATATAAATGTTGTTTACTGTGAGAATGATAACATGGCTTACGGTGCGATAGAGGCGATACGGGCAGCAGGCTATAAGATAGGAACAAATCTCAAAAATAATGAGATCCTCATCCTTTCCTTTGATGCCTCCAATGAAGGACTGAGACTGACAATGGATGGGGTTATCGCTGTAAATACGGAGTGCTCACCGCTTTACGGAGATATGCTCGTTGAAATGATAGAGGCGTTGGGAGACGGGGAGAAGCTGGAAAAGAATACTTATATAGAAGAAGAACAGTTTTCCAATTTTAAAGGGATCGGTTCTTTGCGTATAGACGGAAATTCTTATTTTGTCAATGAAGTTGATGAGGAATTATTGGAGAACAGAGAGTATTAAATTATGATAAAGCTGTTTCTTGTTGAAGATGAGATCGTCATGCGTGACGGAATAAAAAAGCATATCGACTGGGAAAAGGAAGGGATAGAATTTGTCGGAGAGGCCAGTGACGGAGAGCTTGCCTATCCCCTTATATCCGAAAGAAAGCCCGATATAGTCATAACTGACATAAAGATGCCCTTCATGGACGGGCTAAAGCTTTCGGCCCTTGTTAAGAAGATACTTCCGGACACAAAGATAATAATTCTGTCGGGTTATGATGAGTTTAGCTATGCCAGGGAAGCCATAAGGCTCGGGGTAACGGAATATCTGCTTAAGCCCATTTCTCCCGCAGCACTTCTGGAATCGATCAGAAAAGTCAGGGACAATATCATAAACGATAAGAAAAAGAAACAGAGTGAACAGTCTCAAAAGGCGGAATTTGAAGAAAAAGAAAGAGAAGCCCTTAAGATGTTCTCCGAGCTTACAAAGCATTTTATGGAAAAGCCCTCAAAAGAGGAAGAGAGCAGGGATTCCTACGGAGAGGTCGATATATCAAAGGCCGGAAGCGTAAGCGGGAAAAACCTTGAGGATTTTTTGAAAACCGGAAGCATAAATGATACAAAAGATATAATGGATCGTATCTTTTTCTCGATAGGGGAACAGAATGCCAGATCCATGATATATCTCAACTATATAACCATGGATATGTATTTTACTATGTTAAGCTTTCTGAAGGAGCTGTCGGTGGATCCTTCAGAGTTTGGTGAAAACTGCGGGGATATAAACGATGTTATCAAAAGCATCAGAACTGTGGATGACTCAAAGGAATTCCTGATAAGATGCCTTGATTTTGTCATGGAGAAAAGAGACAGCGGATCGGGTAAGAAATACGGAAGGATCCTTGGAGATGCCAAGGCTTATATAGATGAACATTTTTCTGATGAGGATATTTCCCTCAATACGCTTGCGGATATCCTTAATATCAGTCCCAATCATTTTTCCGCGATTTTTTCACAGGAAATGGGTATAACCTTTATTGAATATCTTATCAATAAAAGAATGGATAGGGCAAAAGAACTGCTCATGACAACAGATATGAAAACCTTTGAAGTGGCTTATGCTGTGGGTTATAAGGATCCTTCCTATTTCAGCTCGACCTTTAAAAAGACCCAGGGTATGACAGTAAGAGAGTACCGGTCAAGAGGTAGAGAAAATTGAAAAAACTTCCTGAACGAATATCCGCCATGTCTATCCGCAGAAAGCTTACATTGATGAGTATAGTTATTATCCTTCCCTTTGTACTGGTAATGGTAATGCTTATATTTCAGTTGAACCAGCTTACTGCGGCATATGATCTTATCGTCAGAAATATCACCGAGGCCAATGAATATAATATCGTATTTAAGGAAGAAATGGATTCCGTGATGTATCAGATGGTCGCAAGATCCCTTGATAAGTATGAGGTTGAGACAGATCTTATGATGAAGGGACCCGATACGCTTATTGAAGAAGCAGAGAAGGATTTTAAGGGGATGCAGAGCCTTACAGAGTCAGGAGAGGCGGTGACACGTATAAAAAGTATCCTGAAGCTTCTTTCCACTCTTAAAAGAAGAGCCGATGAGATCAACGATACTGTCAAGATAAGCGGTCATTATGATGAAAATATGACAAAGCTTGATACGGATATCCGTATAATAACCGAGCTCATACAGGAAAGGATCTCGGAATACGTATATTATGAGTCGGTCAGCATGGAGAGCATGAGATTACAGATAGACAGGCGGCGTAACTTTCTTATCAATTTATCGATGATCACAGCTGTCATAATAGTATTGATCACGATAATCCTTTCCATATTAATATCCAAAAGCATAACAAAACCGATAGATGAGATCTGCAGAGTCACGGATGAGGTTGCACATGGTAATTTCAGCATAAGGACAGATATAAGCTCCGGAGAGGAGCTGATGCAGCTTTCCGAATCCCTTAACAGTATGACCTCGCAGTTGGGGGAGCTTGTGGATAATATAAAGAAGGAACAGATAAACTCAAGAAATCTTGAGTTAAAGCTGTTACAGGCTCAGATAAATCCTCATTTCCTTTATAATACCTTAGATAATATAGTATGGCTTTCCCAGGATGACAGAAAAGAGGATGTGGCTTCGATAGTTACTTCGCTTTCAAGGTTTTTTCGTACAACTCTTTCAGGTGGAAGGGATTATGTAAGGATAAGGGATGAGGTTTCCCATGTGGAAGCATATCTTGAGATCCAGCAGTTTCGCTACAGGGATATCATGGATTACGAAATTTCCGTTCCGGATGAATTCATGAATTACTCGATTATAAAAATGACTCTTCAGCCCATCGTTGAAAACGCCCTTTACCACGGGATCAAGAATAAGAGGGGCAAGGGAACCATAAAGATAGACATATCACAGGAAGAAACCTTAAATGATGATGAAGAAGCAAAAAGACTCATCCTCTCCGTGAGTGATGACGGACAGGGGATGAGTGAAGAGGATCTTGCAAGGATAGAAAGGATAGCAAAAGGTGAAGAAAAGCCTTCGATAGATAACAGCGGATTCGGGATATCAAATGTTGCGGAGAGGCTGAGGCTCAATTACGGAGATAAGTTTGATATCAGGTTTTACAGTGAATACGGTAAGGGTACCAAGGTAGAGATCTTAATACCGAAAGAATACTATGATAAATATGAACCGTAATAATTTTAACTTTTTTAATAAAAAAATACATTTTTTGTTCATTACTTGTTCATAATTTAGTAAAAAATAAAACTTTTTATATAAATTTCTATATGGAGTAAAGAGTACCCTAAATTTATAATATATCTTGGTGAGAGGTTCATAAGAACCGTATCGCCAAGGTTATTATAAAAGGAGGAAAGTACAAAATGAAAAAGAAACTGATTAGTGTATTGCTTACAGGTGTAATGGCAGCCAGCTTACTTGCAGGTTGCGCAGCTACAACAGCTACAGCTCCCGCTCCCGCAGCAGAGGAAGTTAAAGAGGAAGCAGAAGAGGTTGTAGAGGATGTTGAAGAAGCTGCAGAAGAAGTAGCAGAGACAGCAGAAGCAGCAGACGGCGAACTTATATCAGTAGGTTTTGCACAGGTTGGTCATGAGTCTGACTGGAGAACAGCTTCCACAAAGTCATGTCAGGATGTTTTCTCGGAAGCTAACGGATATGATTTAAGCTTCGTTGATTGTGATAATGATGAAGCAGCACAGAAAGAAGCAGTTCGTTCTTTCATCGAGCAGGGTGTTGACTATATCATAATCGATCCCATCATTGCAACAGGTTGGGATACAGTTCTTACAGAGTGCGAAGATGCAGGAATCCCTGTAATCGTTATCGACAGAACTATTGATGATTCTGATAAGTATGTTTCTTGGGTAGGTTCAGACTTCCTTACAGAAGGTAAGGCAGCAGGCGAATGGCTCAAGGCTTATGCAGCAGCTCAGGGCATCACAGAGATCAATGCTCTTATAATCCAGGGAACGATCGGTTCATCAGCACAGATCGGACGTACAGACGGTTTCCAGAGCGTTGCTGACGCAGAGGGATGGACAGTTCTTGACAAGCAGACAGGTGACTTTACAGAAGCAGGCGGACAGGAAGTTATGGAGTCTTATTGTAAGTCATACGAAGGCAAGTTCAATGTTGTAGTATGTGAGAACGATAACGAAGCATTCGGTGCTATGACAGCTATGGACAATGCAGGTGTTACATATGGCCCCGGAAATGATGTTATCCTTATTTCTTATGATGCTTGTACCGCAGGTCTTGAGAAGGTTAAAGAAGGAAAGATCACAGCTGACTTCGAGTGTAATCCTCTTGCGGCTCCTACAGTTGAAGGCGTTATCCAGACTCTTCAGTCCGGTGGAACTCCTGAAAAGGAAATCCTTGTTCCCGATAACTGGTATGCACTTGCAGATCAGATCGTAGATTTCTCAGTTGACGGAAATGCTCAGACTATGATCGAGGTTACTGATGAGGTTATTGAGGCTCAGTACTAATTTTGCAAATAATGCAGATATAATATAATCTAAAAAAGTAATATTATCTCTGGGAGCTCCCTGAAATCCACAGGGAGCTCCATTTAAGTAAAAAAAGACTATGAAAGGAGCAGTTGCATGGAAGAGAATGTAGTATTAACTGCCAGAGGCATATCGATGACCTTCCCTGGAGTTAAGGCACTTGAAAATGTTGATTTCACACTTCGTAAGGGTGAGATACATGCACTGATGGGCGAAAACGGCGCCGGAAAGTCTACACTTATCAAATGTCTGACCGGTATCAATGATTTTGAAGCAGGAGAAATACATATTGACGGCATCAGTGGTCCCGTTAAGAATCATTCGACCAGAGATGCTCAGAATGTCGGAATATCGACAGTTTATCAGGAAGTTAACCTCTGCCCGAATCTTTCGGTGGCGGAGAATCTTTTTATCGGTCGTGAACCGATGACCAAATTTCATACGATCGACAGGAAATCCTATAATAAACGCTCACAGATCATCATGGATGAATTGGGGATTTCCGTAGACGTAACACAAAATCTCGAAAATTATTCCCTTGCGATCCAGCAGATGGTTGCGATAGCAAGGGCTGTTGATATGGATTGTAAGGTGCTCATACTTGATGAGCCGACATCCTCTCTTGATGACGAGGAAGTAGAAAAGCTCTTTAATCTCATGAGAAAGCTGCGTGATAAGGGTGTTGGAATAATATTTGTTACCCATTTCCTCGAACAGGTTTATGCGGTATGTGACCGTATAACCGTTTTAAGAGATGGACATTTTGTTGGAGAATATCCCGTAGAAGAGCTGCCAAGGGTTAAGCTCGTTGCAGCCATGATGGGTAAGGATCTTGATGACCTTGCAGAGATAAAGAAAGAGGGCGTTGAGAATGCCCAGAACAATCCTTTGGAGATAAGTGCCAGAGGGTTAAGTCATACCGGAACGGTTAAGCCTTTTGATCTGGATATACACAAGGGTGAGGTTGTCGGTATCGCAGGTCTGCTGGGATCGGGAAGAAGCGAGCTTGCAAGATCTATCTACGGAGCGGATAAGGCTAATACCGGAACTCTTATGGTTGAGGGTAAGGAGGTTAAGATAAATCAGCCTATCGATGCCATGAATCTTGGAATGGGAATGCTTCCTGATGACAGAAAGGCAGAGGGGATCATTTCCGATCTGTCCGTAAGAGAAAATATCATTCTTGCACTTCAGGCCAGAAAAGGAATGTTTAAGCCTTTATCAAGAGCTAAGCAGGAAGAGATAGCCGATCAGTATATAAAGCTTCTTCAGGTTAAGACCCCAAGCAGGGAGACTCTTATCAAACAGCTTTCCGGAGGAAACCAGCAGAAGGTCATACTTGCAAGATGGCTCGCGACAAATCCGGATTTCCTTATTCTGGATGAGCCTACAAGAGGTATAGATATAGGAACAAAATCCGAGATCCAGAAGCTTATAGTTCAGCTGGCAGGGGAGGGAAAGAGTATTCTGTTCATCTCATCCGAGATATCGGAGATGCTTCGTACCTGCAGCCGTATGGCGATAATGCGTGACGGTCAGAAGGTCGGTGAGCTGGATAAGGATCTCACACAGGAGAATGTTATGAAAGCTATAGCGGGAGGTGAGAGTGACAGATGAAAAGTAAAAAGATCACTTGGAATACAATAAAAAGCTGGAATCTCCTGTTGCCGGTAGTTGCACTTATTCTGGTTATGGCCGTAAACATCATTTATGATGTTGCAAACGGGAATAATCCTCTTTCGTTCTTTACGATAACCCTGCAGCAGACAACCGGTAACGGAA
Source organism: Lachnospiraceae bacterium (assembly GCA_024687745.1). Taxonomy (GTDB): domain Bacteria; phylum Bacillota; class Clostridia; order Lachnospirales; family Lachnospiraceae; genus UBA2868. The sequence continues at coordinate 22,520 of JAILEM010000194.1, read as the reverse complement.
CGATCCTCTATGGCAGGATAATCGATATTTTAAACAGGGGAAGTGAAGCGGCTATCCTCGCGATAGGAATGACTCTTGTCGTTTCTTCCTCAGCAGGAACAGATATTTCGGTAGGATCCGTAATGAGTCTTTGTGCAAGCTTTTGCTGTATGCTTCTTGCAGGATACGGAGTGTCATCCACCTCTCAGCTTGCTGTTCCTCTTATTGTAGGAGTACTCGGCGGACTTCTTATGGGTGTGGTCTGCGGTATGTTTAACGGAACACTGGTTGCTTACTTCAAGATACAGCCCATGGTCGCAACTCTTATTCTGTTCTCGGCAGCCAGAGCTATAGGTCTTCTACTCTGTAACGATCTTATCGTTTATGTCAGAAATGACTCTTATGCCTTCTTCGGAAGCTTTTTGGGACCCCTTCCCACACCGCTTGTAATAACAGCTGTCTGTGCGGTAATAATGACCCTTGTTCTTAAAAAGACAGCACTGGGTATGTATATACAGTCTGTAGGTATCAATGACAAGGCAAGCCGTATAGCTGGTCTAAGCTCTAAAAGGATAATATTCCTGACCTATGTTCTCTGCGGACTGTTTGCCGGAATAGCCGGTATTGTTGCTTCTTCAAGGATAACCTCTGCAGATTCGAACAATATAGGTCTTTATCTGGAGATGGATGCCATACTTGCGGTTGCACTCGGAGGAAACAGCTTGGGAGGCGGTAAGTTCTCTTTGGCCGGTTCCATAATAGGTGCATACACTATACAGGCGATAACCACAACGCTTTATGCCCTTGGTGTTTCTGCGGCTCAGGCACCTGTATTCAAGGCAGTTATAGTCATTATAATAGTTGCGATCCAGTCGGATCCCGTCAGGAACTATTTTAAAAAGCATAGTGCCGCAAAGCAGGCAAAGGGGGTGGCTTAAATGAAAAATAAGGGACTCAGGCTTAACGGTCATACCATCCTTCTGCTTATCACAATTGCATTATTTATCGTATTATATGCAGGCGGATGTATCGCATACGGACATAAGGGATTTACCCACTTACAGACCTTCTGTAATATTCTTATCACCAATGCCGGACTGATCTGTGTGGCATGCGGTCTTACCTGTGTTATGCTGACAGCCGGGATAGATATATCTGTCGGAGCACTCATAGCCATGGATTGTATGCTTCTTGCTGTCGGAATGCAGAAGGGCATAGGCGCAGTGCCGATGATAATAATTGTATTGGTCATAGGTCTTGTATTTGGTATCGTTCAGGGATATATGGTTGGATATCTCAATATACAGCCCTTTATAGTAACAATGGCAGGTATGTTCTTCTGCAGAGGAATGACGGCAGTTATATGTACCGATCAGGTTTCGATAACAAAGGATATAAACCCTACATTCTATGCATGGGCAAATGCCAAGGTTATTATTCCCTTCGGAGGATATGTCAATAACAAAGGAAAATATATGGCTCCTTACGTAAGACCGGGTGTTATAGTAGCGCTTTTGGTTCTTGTGATCATATATTTTATGTTAAAGTTTACAAAATTCGGACGTTCTCTTTATGCGGTAGGCGGTAATACCCAGTCCGCAGCCATGATGGGTCTTAACACAAAGCTTATAAAGATGAAGGCATATATTCTTTCTTCGATGCTTTGTTCCATAGGAGGTATCTGCTATTGCTTAAATACCATGGCAGGTTCTGTGTCACAGGCGCTCGGACTTGAAATGGATGCGATCTCCTCAGCGGTTATAGGAGGAACCCTTCTTACCGGAGGTGTGGGAAATGTTTTCGGAACCTTCTTCGGTGTTCTGATAAACGGAACCATTTCGTCCATTGTTAAGACAAACGGAAAGCTTGCAAGCTCATGGCCTAACATTCTGACGGCAGCATTACTCTTTGTATTTATAGTTATCCAGAGTGCTTTTGCTGCTATCAGGGAACGTAGTAAAAATAAGTAATAAATATAAAAATGCCTTCTCTCATCTGATTGACATTGAATTAGTTTGTAATTAGAATATAAAAAGAGAAATTTCTCATAAAATACAGAAGGGAAGGCAAAAAGATGGATTTAAATCTGAAAGATGCGAAAGAATGCAGATATGACGCTGTTTCATTGGGAGAGATTATGCTGAGACTTGATCCCGGAGAAGGAAGGATCAAGACGGCAAGAAGCTTCAGAGCCTGGGAAGGCGGCGGAGAATACAATGTAATAAGGGGACTTCATAAGTGCTTCGGTTTAAAGACCGGAGTTATAACGGCCTTTGCTGATAATGAGATCGGAAAGCTGATGGAGGATTTCATAGAGCAGGGTGGTGTGGATACATCTCTTATATATTGGAAAAAGACCGATGGAATAGGAAGGATATGCAGAAACGGTATAAACTTTACGGAAAGAGGCTTTGGAATAAGAGGAGCCTTAGGTTGTTCGGACAGAGCAAATACCGCCATCTCACAGGCCACACCTGAAGAGCTTGATTTTGAACGTATATTCGGAGAATTGGGAGTCAGATGGCTTCATACCGGAGGCATTTATGCCGCATTATCCGAACAGTCCTGTAAAACTGTCATAGAGGCTATAAAGATCGCAAAGAAATACGGTACTGTCGTATCCTATGATCTTAACTACCGTCCTTCCATGTGGAGTGCTATCGGCGGACACGAGAAGGCAATGGAGGTTAACAGGGAAATAGCACAGTACGTTGATGTTATGATAGGAAACGAGGAAGATTTTACTGCCTGCCTCGGATTTGAGATCGAGGGAAATGATGAAAACCTGAAGGAGCTGAATATCGAAGGCTACAGAAAGATGATAGGAGAAGCTGCAAAGAAATATCCTAATTTCAAGGTTGTAGCAACAACGCTTCGTACCGTTAAGACGGCAACTGTTAATGATTGGAAGGCTATATGCTATGCCGACGGACAGATCTATAAGTCCAATGATTATGATGGTCTTGAGATCATGGACAGGGTAGGCGGAGGAGATTCCTTTGCATCGGGACTTGTTTACGGACTGATGACAACAGGTGATCCGCAGACGGCTGTTAATTACGGCGCAGCTCACGGTGCTCTTGCAATGACCACTCCCGGAGATACAAGCATGGCTTCAAAGAAGGAAGTGGAGGCACTTATGAAGGGTGCCGGAGCAAGGGTTAAGAGATAATAAGAAAAGGCAGGTAATGAATATGAGCGTTGAAGTATGGAAAAAGCTTGAAGAGACCGGAATAATCCCGGTTGTGGTATTAGATGATGCAAAGGATGCTGAAAATCTTGGAAGAGCTCTTATGGAGGGAGGCTTATGTGCAGCGGAGGTGACATTTAGAACCGATGCTGCAGAGGAATCCATAAGGATAATCAGCCAGAAGTTTCCTGAGATATTTGTAGGTGCAGGAACTGTACTGACAACAGATCAGGTTGACAGGGCGGTCAATGCAGGGGCAAAGTTTATCGTGGCTCCGGGTCTTGACCCCGAACTTGTAAAGTACTGTCAGAGTAAGAATATTCCCTTCTGTCCAGGAATACAGTCTCCTTCGGAGATAACGGCAGCCATAAAGTTAGGGCTCGATCATGTCAAGTTCTTCCCGGCTGAGAATTCGGGCGGACTTAAGATGATCAATGCGATGGGGGCAGCCTTTGTGAACATGAAATTCATGCCCACCGGAGGTATCAATTCGGCAAATGCACCTGAATATCTGAAATCTTCTAAGATATTCTGTGTCGGAGGAAGCTGGATGGTTAAGAAGGATATGATCCGTGAAGGCAGGTTTGATGAGATTAAAGAGCTTGTAAAGGAAGCCAGCGAACTTGTTAAAAACTCCAGATCATAAAAGGTGGACAAAAGTTGAACAGAAAAATTAACATGTCTCCGGATTTTATGACGGTAATCAGACTGTTGGTGGGCATATATCTTTTATATATCGATTATTCGGTGTTTGATTATATGCTTGAAAGGACGGGTGGAGAGAAGATAGCGATAATCGCGATAATGATCCTCTTCCTTTTCTCCGGAGTGATACTGATCTTTACCTCCGCTAAAAGTCTGTATGAATCAAAATATAAGAAGAAGGATGACACGGAGGAGACAGAAGCTGAGAGTGAACAGGAGGAAACGGTTTCCGACAAAAAGTCTGAGGAATAGGTGATCCTTGGTTAAGTTTTATATAATCCAAGATTATTTTTGTGCAGTTTGAAAATTTATGTACATTTTGCATAAAAAATATTATATTTTTATTGACATAAGTAGAATATTATAATAAAATCTCAATTAGGTGTTTGCATAAAATTTAAAATATTTTAGACAACACTAAAATTATACATTATTATGTAAAAGGGAGGAAAAAAATGAAAAAGAAGTTATTAAGCGCTCTGTTAAGCGCAGCAATGGTTGCTACACTCCTTGTTGGATGCGGTGGAGCAGCAGCACCTGCAGCAGAAGCACCTGCAGCTGATGCAGCAACAGAAGAAACAGCAGAAGCACCTGCAGAGGAATCAGCAGAAGCACCCGCAGAAGCTACCGGAGCAGGTAAGAGAGTAGCAGTTGCAATGCCTACTCAGTCATCTGAGAGATGGATCAACGATGGTGCTAACATGAAGTCTCAGTTAGAGGAACTCGGATATGAAGTTGATCTTCAGTATGCAGAAGATGATGTTCAGATGCAGGTTTCCCAGATCGAGAATATGATAGCAGCAGGAGCAAACTGTCTCGTTATCGCAGCAGTTGACTCAAGTGCACTTGTAAATGTTGAGGCACAGGCCAAGGATGCAGGAATCCCCATCATCGCTTATGACCGTCTCCTTATGGACACAGATGCTGTTTCCTATTATGCAACATTCGATAACAAGGGTGTTGGTACAGCGATCGGTGAGTATATCAAGGCTAATGCTACAAAGGATGGCAATGTAGGACTTGATGCAGTTAAGGGCGCAGGACTCACAATGAATATCGAGTTCTTAATGGGTTCACCTGATGATAACAATGCTCTTATGCTTTACAACGGACTTATGGAAGTTCTTAAGCCCTATCTTGATGACGGAACACTCGTTTGCAAGTCAGGACGTACATCATTTGATGATACATGTATCTTAAGATGGTCTCAGGAAACAGCTCAGCAGAACCTTGAGAACTATCTGACAGGTTTCTATGCAGATGAAGATATCGACATCGTAGCAAGCGCATTTGACGGATTTGCATATGGTGCTAAGGCTGCTCTTGAAGGTGCCGGATATACAGCTGACAACTGGCCGATGATAACAGGTCAGGATGCAGAGCTTATGGCTACAAAGAATATCATTGCAGGATCACAGACAATGTCAATCTACAAGGACACAAGACTTCTTGCTTCAAAGTGCGTTACAATGGTAGAAGCAGTTGTTAACGGTTCAGAGCCTGAGATCAATGATACAGAGCAGTACAACAACGGTAAGATAACAGTTCCTTCATATCTTTGCACACCTGTAGCTGTTGATGTTAACAACTACAAAGAGATCATCGTAGATGGCGGATATTATACAGAGGATCAGTTAGCTAACTAATCTGAAAGCTATAATTTACAAAGTAAATCTGAATACGGGCGGCGACAGATACGCCGCCCGTTTTTCGTAGGATAGGGATAAATAAGTCTCTGAGAATTCGTTTATGAATAGTCTTTCGGATATGGACAATTTCCCGAAGGATTATTATAAAATATGGAGAAGGAAGGAAGATAGAATGTCGGACATTATTTTGGAAATGAACCACATTACAAAAGAATTCTCCGGTGTCAAGGCTCTTGATGATGTTAATCTGAAAGTCAAACAGGGCGAGATACATGGTCTGTGTGGTGAAAACGGTGCCGGGAAATCCACTCTTATGAACATCCTGTCCGGAGTATATGGACATGGTACATATACGGGTGATGTCATTTATAAGGGCGAGACGTGTAGATTTAATCATATAAAAGACAGTGAAGCAAAGGGTATAGTTATAATCCATCAGGAGTTAGCTTTGAGCCCGCTTCTTTCTGTTGCGGAAAATGTTTTTCTTGGTAATGAACAGACTACCATCAAGGGTGTCATAGACTGGACGGAGACCAGGAAAAAGGCAGCAGAGATGCTTGCCAAGGTAGGACTTGAACATGAAAATGTCAATGTACCGGTAGGAACGCTTGGTGTGGGAAAACAGCAGCTTATAGAGATCGCAAAGGCTATGGCCAAAAAGGTAGACCTTTTGATCCTTGACGAACCCACAGCAGCATTGAATGATGAAGAAAGCCGTAAGCTTCTGGACATCATGTTGGATCTCAAAAAACAGGGTGTTACCTGTATAATCATTTCACATAAGTTAAACGAGCTTGAATATGTATGCGATTCTCTGACCATAATAAGAGACGGACATACGATCGAAACGCTTACAAAGGGTCAGGATGATTTCGGTGAAGAACGTGTTATAAAGGGAATGGTTGGGCGAGAGCTTACCAACAGATATCCAGTAAGAGAAGGCGTTACCATAGGAGATGTTGTTTTTGAGGTAAATAACTGGAATGTTTATCATCCCGATGATGCCGAAAGACAGATGATAAAGGATGTTAACATAAAGGTTCATGCAGGTGAGGTAGTGGGACTTGCAGGTCTTATGGGAGCCGGAAGAACTGAGTTTGCCATGAGTGTGTTTGGTAAAAGCTACGGTCAGAAGATAAGCGGTACAGTTAAGATAAATGGAAAGGAAGTACATCTGAACTCGGTCAAGGATGCTATAAACAACAAGCTTGCTTATGTATCTGAGGACAGAAAGACCTATGGTCTTGTACTTATAGACAGTATTAAGAGAAATATGACAATGGCTGCACTGAGAAATTTCTTCTCAAAAAAAGGTGTTGTCAATGAAAATGAAGAAATAGTATCTGCCGAAGAATATAAGAAACGTATAAATGTCAAATCCAATTCCATAGAGCAGGTCGTAGGATCTCTTTCGGGAGGTAATCAGCAGAAGGTCGTTTTGGCTAAATGGATGCTGACTCAGCCGGATGTATTGATACTGGATGAACCTACAAGAGGTATAGATGTAGGTGCCAAATATGAAATATATTGTGTTATAAATGATCTTGCAAAGGCAGGAAAAGCAGTTATAGTTATCTCATCCGAGATGCAGGAAATAATAGGAACCTGTGACAGGGTTTATGTGATAAACGAAGGTGAGATAGCCGGAGAACTCAACAAGGATGAGGTATCTCAGGAAAAAATAATGCAGAAGATCATGGCACATAACAGAAAGGGAGAATAGACATGGAGAAGAAAAAAGTAGTAAATGTTGATATGAAACAGTATGGAATGTTTATAGTTCTCATTGCTGTTTATCTGATCTTTGCCATTATGACAGGCGGAAAAAATATGTCATATGCGAATATAAACAATCTTATAATGCAGAACGGATATGTTGTTATACTTGCGGTAGGTATGCTCCTTTGCGTATTGACCGGTAATGTCGATCTTGGTGTAGGTTCCGTAGTTGCTCTTTGCGGTGCAGTATCGGGTATTGTACTTGTTGATCTTAAGGCTAATATGTGGGTCGCAATCTTCTTAGCCCTGTTAATAGGTCTTCTTTGCGGAATGTTTGCAGGGTTCTTTATAGCGATAATGCATGTTCCCCCCTTCATCGTAACGCTTGCCACGATGCTTATGGGAAGAGGTGCTACATATACGATCCTTAAGGCTCAGACGAAGGGTCCTCTTCCGGAAAATTATAATTTCATCGGAGCCGGCTTCCTTCCTACGATCAAGGTGCCCTTTGGCAGCGGAACGATCGACCTGATATGTATAGTCGTTGCGATCATAGCATCTGTATGTATAGTATTTAATGAAATAAAGGGTATCAATACAAAGAAAAAATATAACTTCCCTCTTAATCCCATATGGCAGCTTATTGTCAAGGATACGGTACTTATCTTCATTGTATGGTTCGTATTCTATAAGATAGGAAGATATAACGGAGTACCGTTTGTATTACTGATAATGTGTATAATAGTTGGACTTTACTATTTCATAACCAGTAAGACCGTAGCAGGAAGACAGATATATGCACTTGGCGGAAACAGAAAGGCAGCTCAGCTGTCCGGTATAAACACAGATAAGGTTTTCTTCTGGGTATATACAAACATGGGTATCCTGGCTGCGGTTGCAGGTATAGTATTATCGGCAAGAAACGGATCTGCTACTCCCAAGGCAGGAGATCAGTTTGAAATGGACGCCATCGCATCCTGTTACCTGGGTGGTGCTGCGGTTGCAGGTGGTGCCGGTACTATAATGGGAGCGGTTGTAGGTGCTTTCATAATGGGCATACTTAACAACGGTATGTCATTGTTCGGATGGTCAACAGATATTCAGAAGATAGTAAAGGGTGCCGTTCTTCTGGGAGCTGTTACGGTAGATCTTATGTCTAAGAGAAAGAAATCATAAGCCATATTTGAATTATATAAGATCAAACTAAAAGGGCCCGTTTTTGGGCCCTTTTAATATAAAAATGATGATCCCTGAATCAGTTTATATTTTCAAACATTGACCTGTATTCCTCCGAAGTCAGAAACAGTTCTTCCTTCATCGCATCGTTCCAGGGCTTCATAATTTCCTCTGCTGAGAATTTCCTGGAAAAACCCGTTGTCATATCATAAAAATCAGCTATCATATGTTTTTTCCTGGTTGCCTCATCAGACTGCACAAGTCCGAGAAGGCTCTTATAGCTGCCGTTATCACAGGTTTTGATATAACAGGCTGCGGTATTTCTGAATTCTCTGTTTAATGCCTTTTTTTCGATATCATTATATGTCAGGTATTTATCAAGACCTAAGGAAACCGATATCTCATTTAACCGTTTTTTTAACATGAACCATGGGATAAGAGCATTCCTGTACATATAAGGAAGGTTAAGACACTGAAACAGAAAGTTATCAGACTGTCCGATCCCCTTTTTCTTAATGTGGTAGCGAAGATCATAGAGCTGTTTTACAAAGGTAAGCTCATAAACCGCGTCCGTACTTCCGAGACTGTTTATTTCCTCTTCTATATCATTAAGGATCTTTTTCCGCTTTTCCTGGTCTGTTTCCCTGTAATATCCGTTGTATATTGCTTCTGTATTGTCCATATTTTCTGACCTCATCTGTTTTCCGTTTTAAATATAATAACCTAAGAATCACCGGGGCGTAAAGCCATTATAAAAAAATCTTGCTATTTGTAAATAATGGATATATAATTCTACTCGGGCAAAGGCGTCCGATATGGATATCTGTTGGTATCCCTATTGGACTTTTTTTATTTTTTTGCGATATGACTAAAATATATTAAATTATTTACAAGGAGGAACTAAAAAATGTCATATGTAGACGAGATTTATCAAAGAGTTGTGGATCAGAATCCCGCTCAGCCGGAATTTCATCAGGCTGTTAAGGAGGTACTTGAGTCCTTAAGAGCAGTGATCGAGGAAAATGAAGAGGAATATAAAAAAGATGCTCTTCTTGAGAGACTTGTAACACCCGAGAGACAGCTGCTTTTCAGAGTACCCTGGGTAGATGATAAGGGACAGGTTCAGGTCAACAATGCATATCGTGTACAGTTCAATTCTGCGATCGGACCCTATAAGGGAGGCTTGAGACTTCATCCCTCAGTAAATCTCGGAATAATCAAGTTCCTCGGTTTTGAGCAGATATTTAAGAATTCACTTACAGGACTTCCCATAGGCGGAGGTAAGGGTGGTTCCGATTTTGATCCCAAGGGAAAGTCAGACCGTGAAGTAATGGCCTTCTGTCAGAGCTTTATGACAGAGCTTCATAAATATATCGGTGCAGATACCGATGTACCTGCAGGAGATATAGGAACAGGTGCAAGAGAGATAGGCTTTATGTACGGACAGTATAAGAGACTTACAGGTCTTTATGAAGGCGTGCTTACAGGTAAGGGATTATCATATGGCGGATCTTTGGCAAGAACCGAAGCTACAGGATACGGCCTTCTTTATATGACGGAAGAAATGCTTAAGTGTAACGGTATCGATATCAAGGGAAAGACATGTGCGGTATCAGGATCAGGAAATGTTGCCATATATGCGATCCAGAAGGCACAGCAGTTAGGAGCAAAGCCTGTTACCTGTTCAGATTCAACAGGATGGGTATATGATCCTGAAGGAATAGACGTAGAATTACTTAAAAAGGTGAAGGAAGTTAACCGTGCCCGTCTTACAGAGTACGCAAAGGAACGTCCTTCGGCACAGTATCATGATAAGAAGAGTGAGGGAACCAACCAGTGGTCTGTTAAGGTTGATATCGCTCTTCCCTGCGCAACACAGAATGAATTAAACTTAGATGATGCCAAGGCTTTGGTTGATAACGGTGTTATAGCAGTTTGTGAGGGTGCAAATATGCCTACCACACTTGAGGCTACAGAATACTTACAGCAGAATAAGGTGCTCTTTGTTCCCGGAAAAGCAGCAAATGCAGGCGGCGTTGCCACTTCCGCTCTTGAAATGAGCCAGAATTCAGAGAGACTTTCCTGGACATTTGAAGAAGTTGATGCAAAGTTAAAGCAGATCATGATAAATATCTTCCATAATCTTGATGATGCTTCCAAGAAGTATAATATGGAAGGTAATTACGTTGCAGGAGCCAATATCGCAGGCTTCTTAAAGGTTGCAGACGCAATGAAGGCTCAGGGTATCGTATAAGTAAGACCCTGTAGTTCTGATAATTAATAAAAAACCGTCCTGTAGTCCTATGAAGTTCCTTTTAGATAATGAAAGGAAATAGGACATAAAGGACGGTTTTTGTTTATAAGCTTTTCATAATATGGACAGAAAGTGATTATTGATTTTACAAATCTTCCTACATATAATAAAAGTATTGCTTTTCACAAAAGAGCAGTTTTGCTAAAATGTTGTTATTGAGTAGATTTTGTGATAGAGGAGTATAAAATGGCTGATAATAATTCAAACAATCAAAACGGAGGAAACGGTGATAATAACGGTAACGGTGGAAAGTCTCCAAAGAACAGACAGACACTTATGATCCTGCTTATAGCTTCACTGCTGACTTTATTGTTTTTATCATATTTAAGGGGTGTTGTTAACAATGCCTCCACACAGAAGATATCTTACGATGAGTTTATCGCAATGGTGGAGAGCGACCAGGTGGACAGTGTTTCCATCGGTTCTGACAGGATCACTATAAATCCCAGAAAAAAGGAAGACTCTTATGTAAATATCACATATTATACCGTACCGGTAAATGATTCCGAGCTTCCGAACAGGCTCCTGGAGGCGGGCGTAACATTTGAAGAGGAAGAGACAAGCTCCTCCGATACGATCATATATATAATCGTATCCTATCTGTTACCTATAGTTCTTGTATGGATACTCTTAAGCTTTCTTATGAATAAGATGAGTAAGGGAAGCGGTATGATGGGGATCGGCAGAAGCAATGCCAAGGTCTATGTCCAGAAGGAAACCGGAGTTACGTTTAAGGATGTGGCAGGACAGGAGGAAGCCAAGGAATCTCTTCAGGAGGTTGTGGATTTTCTGCATAATCCCGGAAAATACGTTCAGATAGGTGCAAAGCTTCCAAAGGGTGCTCTTCTTGTGGGACCTCCCGGAACAGGTAAGACTCTGCTTGCCAAGGCCGTAGCGGGTGAGGCACATGTGCCCTTTTTCTCCCTTGCGGGATCTGATTTTGTGGAAATGTATGTGGGTGTCGGAGCATCCAGGGTAAGAGATCTGTTTAAGGACGCCAATAAAAATGCTCCCTGCATAATCTTCATAGATGAGGTTGATGCCATAGGAAAGAGCAGGGATTCCAGATTCGGCGGAGGTAATGATGAAAGAGAACAGACGTTGAACCAGCTGCTCTCGGAGATGGACGGCTTTGATACATCAAAGGGTATTTTCATACTTGCCGCAACTAACAGGCCGGAGATACTTGATAAGGCATTGTTAAGACCCGGAAGATTTGACAGAAGGATAATCGTTGACAAACCTGATCTTAAAGGAAGGGTTGATACTCTTAAGGTTCATTCCAAGGACGTACATCTGGATGATACGGTAGATTTTAATGAGATCGGTCTTGCTACCGCGGGAGCTGTAGGTTCGGATCTTGCCAACATGGTAAATGAGGCAGCGATCAATGCCGTTAAGAAGGGCAGAACCTCCGTTAATCAGAAGGATATGCTTGAAGCCATCGAGGTTGTGATGATGGGTAAGGAAAAGAAGGATCATATAATGGGACCTGAGGAGAGGAAGCTGGTTTCCTATCATGAAACCGGACATGCTCTTGCATCCGCACTTCAGAAAAATACGGATCCTATACAGAAGATAACGATAGTACCCCGAACCATGGGAGCTCTGGGTTATGCCTGGTATGTGCCTGATGAAGAAAAGCATCTTCGCTCTAAAAAGGAGCTGGAAGAGAGGATAATCACGGCACTTGCCGGTCGTGCCGCCGAAGAGATAATATTTGGAAGGGACAGCATCACCACCGGAGCATCAAATGATATAGAGCAGGCGACAGGTCTTGCCAGATCGATGATCACACAGTACGGTATGTCGGATAAATTTGGTCTTATACAGATGGAAACGGTCGAAGACCAGTATCTGAGCGGACGAAAGGTATTAAATGTTTCGGATGAAACAGCCGCAAGGGTTGATGCAGAGGTGATGAAGGTATTGTCTGAATCCTATGAGGAGGCAAAGAAACTTCTTATAGAAAACAGGGATCTGATGGAGGAACTGGCACAATTCCTGTTAGAGAGGGAAAGCATAACCGGTAAGGAATTTATGGAGATATTCAGAAAGAAATATCCCAAGGAGGAGGAAGAGACTGAAGATTCCGGAGGAGAAGGATCGGATGATAATGAAAATGAAGTAAGTAAGCCCATCGGGGATGAAACTTTGGATGATATATCTGCAGAGGATAAAGCAGATCGGGGCATGATTTTTGATGCAAAGGGATAAAGAAGGGAAAAACGCTAAAAAAAAATATTTCAATAAATCCTTTGTATTTCTTGTTGCAGGAACTGTGATAATGATAGCTGCGTCTTTTGCTACGGGAATAATGTTTAAGGTGATCACAGGTAATATGCAGAATATTGAGCAGGAGTATACCCTGGATTACGATAAGCACTATGCATTTATTGCCGAGGATTCCGAAAGTGAATTCTGTAAGGAGGCTTTTGCTGCTGCCTATGCCCAGGCAAGGGAATATAATGCATACCTTGAGGATCTTGGAGCAGCACTGGGATCTGAATACTCGGCAGAGGACCTGTTAAGGATAGCAGTCAACTCCAAATTGGACGGGATCGTATATATGGGCGGAGCAGGTGAAAGGGTAGTTGAGTACATAGACCGTGCCGCCGATGAGGGAATAGGTGTAGTCGTATTACAAAATGATGTAGAAGCCTCCAAAAGACATTGTTATGTGGGAATAAATTATTATGAGCTTGGACAGATGTATGCCCTTCAGATTGAAAAGCTGACTGAAAAGACAGGTATGGGAGATATATCCATAGATGTCCTTGTTGATGAAGACATGGCAGAAGGAACATCAAATCTCATCATAATGGCTATAGAAGATTATCTTACGGAAAAAAACGGTGAAGATAAGCTTCCCGAGATAGTACTCACAAAGATCGACGCAGAGGATATTTTCAGTGCGGAAGAAAGTATAAGAAATATATTCCTGGTAAAGGAAAAGCTTCCCGATATAATGCTGTGTGCCAACAGTGTCTATACAAGATGCGCTTATCAGGCCGTTATCGATTACAATCTGGTGGGGGAGATACAGATAGTGGGTTTTTTTGTCAATGACACTATCCTGGATGCGATAGATAAGGAGGTTATCTATTCTACGATCTCGATAGATACGCAGGAAATGGGAAGATCCAGTATAAAAGCTTTACAGGAATATAACAGCATGGGTTATACCAATTCCTATCTTCCGGTGGAGATGGAGATCATCGATAACTCTAAAGCCCATCAGATCATAAATGAAAAGAATAACAGGGAACAGGAATAATGGCTGGAGTGATAAGAAAAAAATGGGATAACTCTTCGGTAAGAACAAAACTGACCACGGCATTTATAATCCCCATTACTCTGATGTTTGCGGTAAATATATATATGTATATCGGAGTGAATACAATGATCGAAAGAGTCGATGAGGTATACATAGCAAATATCAGTCTCAATGACCTTTCAAACGATCTTGTCTTTCTGCAGAACTCCATGAAGGAATATCTCGAAAGTAAGGGAAGTAATGCCCTGAATGATTATTATAAAGCAGATCAGGAATTCAGGGACGGACTGGAACTCCTTGATCTTAAAAGTTCCGGAACTGCAGTCTATGCGATGCAGGAGAATATAAAGCACCAGTCGGAAAACTATCTGCAGGTTGCTGCAGAAACTATAACAGCCAAGCGTGGGCGTAATGTCGAAAAGTATAAGGCTACATATGAGGAATCCGTTCAGCTCTATACGGATCTTCAGACATGTATAAACGCACTCAATAATGAGCAGTTTAAGAAAAACACTTCGGATTACAATGTTCTCCTTTCTTCATTAAGATACATGGAAATAATAACCATGGTAATCCTGTTTTTTATCGGGGTTGTAAATATTATTGTCGTAATACTGATAACAAAGAGTATGACCTATCCCCTTATAGATCTTTCTAGAGCTGCGAATGAAGTTGCAGCGGGAAATTTTGACGTGGAGCTTGAGAGAATGGACAGCAGGGATGAGATAGGTATAGTATCCAGGGCATTTACTCAGATGTTACAAAGCATCCAGAGATATATTGCCGAGATAAAGGAAAGCGTACTGCGTGAGAGTATGCTTAAGGAACATGAGCTTGTGATGGAAAACAGGATGAAGGAGGTTCAGCTAAAATCGCTCCAGGCACAGATCAACCCGCATTTCCTGTTTAATACCTTAAATGCCGGAGAGCAGCTTGCAATGATAGAGGGAGCGGAAAAAACCACTGAATTCATAGAAAACATGGCGGATTTTTTCAGATATAATATAAAGAAGATCAATAATGATTCATCCATTGCTGAGGAAATATCCCTTGTTGATAAATATATCTATATATTAAATGTCAGATTTACCGGTGAGATCAGATATTCAAAGGATATAGATGAGGATGTGACGGAAATAAGAGTTCCGAGTATGATACTCCAGCCCATAGTGGAAAATGCGGTAAATCATGGTATCAGGGATATCGAAAGGGAGGGGCATATAGATTTAAAGGCTTATAAGGATAACGGATATGTCTTCCTCTCAATAAGTGATAACGGAACCGGAATGAGCAGCGAACAGATAGAGAAGATAATGTCAGGAGAATCCCCGGGAGAGAGTTCACCTGAACATACTGAATCAAATGGGATAGGTCTTCAGAATGTTATAGAAAGACTTCAGATATTCACGGGACAAAAGGATGTCATGGAGATATTCAGTGAGGGAAAGGATAAAGGGACCAGGTTTGTGATAAAGGTGCCCTTGCACGTCTGAACTTATGTGATCGTCTGAACTGATGGTCAGGAGGGAAAAGCTTTGTACAGGATCATGCTTGCGGATGACGAAGGGATAGTTATCAATTCGTTATCTATGATAATAACAAATAATTATGAAAATGAATTTGAAATAGAAACTGCCAAATCCGGAAGAATGGCGATCGAAGTAGCCGACAGGTTCAGACCCGATGTGGTGTTCATGGACATACAGATGCCGGGAATAAACGGTATAGATGCCATGAAGGAGATAAAAACCCTGATCCCCAATGTCATATTTGTGGTGCTGACAGCATATGATAAATTTGATTATGCCAAGGAAGCGATCAATTTAGGGGTTATAGATTATCTTAACAAGCCTTATAACCAGAAAACAATAATAACAGTATTAGACCGTATCTTAGGCGAACTGAACAAGAGAAGAGAGAGAAGAAGGAGAGATCTTCAGACAAAGGAAAGGCTTGAAACAGTTATTCCCATAATAGAAAACGGATTTATATCAAGCATCATTTTTGAAGAATCCTTTGAGGAAGATATACAGAATTATAAGAGTCTTTTAAGTATAAACACCGATTACGGATACATGATGGCGATCATGTTCGGAGATATCCAGAAGGGGAATTATCTTACAAATGCCATAGGGTCGTCAGTCAAGGCACAGACCATATATTATGAAAAGGTAAGGAATATTCTTAAGGATACCTATAAAAATGCCATAGTAGGCGCAATAAGCTCCAATAAGATCCCGGTCTTTATCCCAAGGGATGATAATATCATGGAATATAGTGAAAGGACCGATCTTATCGAAAAATCAAGGGTGGCAGTCAGAGAAATGCGAAATGCCACTGATATACAATACAGGATAGGGATAGGCGGTATCAAAAAGCTTAAAAACTGCAATGAATCCTATGAAGAGGCAACAAAAGCCTTATATTCATCAAAGGGAAGTGTTGCACATGTGGATGATCTTCCTATCGCGGTATCCTATGAGGAAAGTTACCCGGCCAATCTCGAAAATGAGATATTTGAAAAGCTTGATGACGGAGATGTTGACGGCTGTGTACTGAGCAGCGGACTGTTCTTTGACTGGATGAGTGAGAAATATTCGGATGATATCATGAGTATAAAGCTCAAATCACTTGAATTTGTTTTGAGAGCTGAAAGCGTGATGTACAGAAGCGGAGGTCATCTGTATGAATTTGAGAGCCGTAAGAATTATCTTTCCGATATAATAGATATGGACAGTCTTGAGGATATTAAGACATGGTATATCGAAAAGATGAAGAATGCCGTCTATAACATGACGACAGGAAGCATAGATCACACCCATCATCTGATAAAAGAGGCCATGCAGTATATTGAGGATAATGTTAAAAAGGACATATCCCTAAATGATATATCCGAAAAACTGAATATCAGTTCATATTATTTCAGTAAGCTCTTCAAGGAAGAGACAAAGGAAGGATTCATTGAATATCTTACAAAAAGAAGAGTTGAAATGGCAAAGGATATGCTGAAGGACCCCACAAAGAGCATCAAAGAGGTGGGAAGTGAATGCGGATATTCGGATCCCAATTATTTTTCAAGGATATTTAAGAAGGCTACGGGGATGACGCCGACAGAGTATAAGGAGAGAGTCAGAAGTGGTTTATAATAAGAAGCTGGTCATATTATTGATAATGATGATCCTTTTGGGGATCATCGGATGCTCCGAAGACAAGACCGGTAATAAGGTCAGTCAGGAACAGGAAAAAGAACATATACAGATAGGTCTTTCGATAGATTCCCTTCTTATAGAAAGGTGGTCAAGAGAAAGGGATCTTTTCGTATCCAAGGCACAGGAGCTCGGAGCTGAGGTCAATGTCCAGAATGCCAACGGTGTTGTTGAGGATCAGATCAAACAGATCAGATATTTTATCGATAAAAAGATGGATGTAATAGTAGTTATAGCCATCGATGACGTGGCATTAAGGGATATCCTTGCCGTTGCAAAAAAAGAGGGGATAAAGGTTATTGCCTATGACAGACCTGTAAGGAATGCAAATGTAGATCTTTATCTGTCGGTGGACAATGAAAGAGTCGGAGAGCTGATGGCCGAATATATCAGAGATTATATAGGTAATGAGGGAAGTATAATACAGATAAAGGGCTCTCCCACAGATTATAATGTCCAGATGGTCCAGGATGGCTTTGAAAGGATACTTTCAACCACAAAGATCAAAGTGGATTATGCGGAATTTTCACCGGGATGGGTGGCAGAAAACGGATTTACGGTAACGGAAGAGTATTTGAATACAGGTAAGGTACCTGATGCCATCATGTGCGGAAATGACAATCTTGCAGCTAATGCCATAAGGGCACTTATAGAAAACAGGCTTGGCGGAAAGGTGTGTGTAGTGGGACAGGATGCCGATCTTGAAGCCTGTCAGAGGATAGTTGAGGGAACACAGTACATGACGGTTTATAAACCGGTGGAAAAGCTTGCGATAAAAGCGGCAGAGAGAGCAGTAGATATGGCAAACGGGGTGCCGCTCGGACTCAAGGAAACCTTTAATGACGGATCCAATGAGGTTCCTTATGAAAAGCTCAAACCCATAGCTGTTACCAAGGAAAATATGGATGATGTCATAACAGGAAAATACCACCAGAAAAGCGAGATATACCTGAATATCCAATAAAAATGTTCATAAAAAGGAGATTTGTAAATAGCAAAATTTTGTCCGACAGGGAACAAAATTTTGCTATTTCTGCCATACAGGACTTTTTGGATAATAAAAATTTGAAGAAAGAGACAAGTCTTTCTTGTAGGTATGGTGGTAATATATCAACTGTAGCCGGATGGCACAGTGCCATCGGTAAATTTATAAGGGAGGACGAAAAATGTCTAGAAAAGTTTTATCAGTTTTACTCGCAACAGCAATGACAGCTTCTATCCTTGCAGGATGTGGAGGCGCAGCAGCACCCGCAGCTGACACAGCAGCACCCGCAGCTGAGGAAGCAGCTACAGAAGAAGCAGCACCCGCAGAAGAGGAAGCTCCTGCAGAAGAAGCAGCACCCGCTGCAGCAGCAGGCACGAAGGTTGGTGTGGCAATGCCCACTAAGGATCTTCAGAGATGGAACCAGGATGGTTCAAACATGCAGTCACAGCTTGAAGAAGCTGGTTATGAAGTTGATCTTCAGTATGCATCAAACGACGTTCAGACTCAGGTTTCTCAGATAGAGAACATGATCAATGGCGGATGTAACGTACTCGTTATAGCTTCTATCGACGGTGAGTCACTTGGAACAGTTCTTGAGACAGCTAAAGCAGCAAACATTCCCGTTATCGCTTATGACCGTCTTATAATGCAGACAGACGCAGTTAGCTACTATGCAACATTTGATAACTACATGGTAGGTACAAAGCAGGGTCAGTACATCATAGATACACTTGACCTTGACAATGCAGAGGGACCTTTCACAATGGAAATCACAGCTGGTGATCCCGGTGACAACAATGCTAAGTTCTTCTACAACGGTGCTATGGATCTTCTTAAGCCCTACATCGATGAAGGAAAGATCGAAGTTAAGTCCGGACAGGTTGATTTCGAAAAGGTTGCAACAGCATCATGGGCAACAGAGACAGCTCAGTCAAGAATGGAGAACATCCTTTCAACAAACTATGCTGACGGAACAAACCTTGATATCTGCCTTTGCTCAAACGACTCTACAGCACTCGGTGTTGAGAACGCTTTAGCAGCTAACTACACAGGCGAATATCCCATCATCACAGGTCAGGATTGTGACGTTGCTAACGTTAAGAACATGATCGATGGAAAGCAGTCAATGTCAATCTTCAAGGATACACGTACACTTGCAGCTCAGGTTGTTAAGATGGTTGGACAGATCCTTTCAGGAGAAGAAGTTGAAGTTAACGATACAGAGACATATGACAACGGTAAGGGAGTTGTTCCTTCATACCTTTGCGAGCCTGTATTTGCTGATATCAACAACTACAAAGAGCTTCTTATAGACAGTGGATACTATACAGAGGATGACTTAAAGTAATCTCTGACAGATAGTAATTCAACAGGTTAATAGACAGGCGGGCAGATACCCGCCTGTTTGTTAAGTAAGACATAATAATGGATTTAGGAGGGATATATTTTGGCTAAAATAATTCTCGAAATGAAAAATATAACCAAAACCTTCCCGGGAGTAAAAGCACTTGATAATGTTAATTTACAGGTTGAGGAAGGAGAGATCCATGCACTGGTAGGCGAGAACGGTGCAGGGAAATCAACCCTGATGAATGTACTGAGCGGAATTTATCCGTACGGAACATACGAAGGGGATATTATTTACAACGGTGAGGTATGTAAATTCAATAAGATAAAGGATTCCGAAGAGAAGGGAATCGTTATCATACACCAGGAGCTCGCATTGATCCCTTACATGTCAATAGGTGAGAACATGTTCCTTGGAAATGAAAGAGGAAAGGCTGCAGCCATTGACTGGAACGAGACCTATGGTGAGGCCGATAAATTTTTAAAGATGGTAGGTCTTTCAGACAGCTCCAGAACACTCGTCAAGGAACTTGGTACAGGTAAGCAGCAGTTAGTCGAGATCGCAAAGGCACTTGCCAAGAATGCCAGGCTTCTTATCCTTGATGAGCCCACATCTTCTCTTAATGAGAAAGATTCAAGAGCACTTCTTGATCTTCTTTTAAGATTCAAAAAAGAAAACGGATTAACATCGATCATAATATCTCATAAGCTTAATGAGGTTTCCTATGTTGCGGACAAGATCACTGTTATCAGAGACGGTTCCACAATAGAAACCCTTGACAAAGCTACAGAGGAGATTTCAGAAGATAGAATAATCAGAGGCATGGTCGGAAGAGAGATCACCGATCGTTTCCCTAAGAGACATGACGTTAAGATAGGTGATATAAACCTCGAGGTTAAAAACTGGAGCGTTTATCATCCTCTTTATCCGGAAAAGAAGGTCGTTGACAATGTTTCGTTTAATATCCGCAAAGGTGAGGTCGTAGGAATATACGGTCTTATGGGAGCAGGACGTACAGAGCTTGCCATGAGTATATTCGGCAAGTCATACGGAACAGGAATAACGGGTACCATGACTCTTAACGGAAGAGAAGTTAACTTAAAGAATGCAAAGGAAGCTATCAGGAACAAGATAGCATACGTTACTGAGGACCGTAAGGGTAACGGACTTGTCCTCAATAACCCCATAAAGATAAATACCACTCTTGCAAATCTTGATGCCGTAAGCTCCAGGAGCATACTTGATAAGGATAAGGAATATCAGGTTGCCGTAGAATACAAGGATAAGCTCAAGACAAAGACTCCTTCGGTTGAAGTGAACGTTGGTAACCTTTCAGGTGGTAACCAGCAGAAGGTTCTTCTTGCAAAGTGGATGTTTGCCGCTCCCGACGTACTTCTTTTGGATGAGCCTACACGTGGTATAGATGTAGGTGCCAAATACGAGATCTACTGTATAATTAATGATCTTGTAAAGGAAGGAAAGTCAGTAGTTATGATCTCTTCGGAGCTTCCGGAGACAATAGGTATGAGCGACAGGATCTATGTCATGAACGAAGGTAAGTTTGTCGGAGAGCTTAAGCAGGAAGAAGCAAGTCAGGAATCTATAA
Organism: Lachnospiraceae bacterium; assembly: GCA_024687745.1. Lineage (GTDB taxonomy): Bacteria > Bacillota > Clostridia > Lachnospirales > Lachnospiraceae > UBA2868. Next base: position 1,366 of record JAILEM010000194.1, on the reverse strand, counting down.
TGGCTTGTATCATGAAATCAGGAAGGGGTGAGTAACGGTGGCAAAATCCAATTTTACCGATGCAATGAAAAAATATGCAATGGCGATCGTGCTGGTACTTGTCCTGATACTGTTTTATATCCTGACAAATAAAGCGATCCTTTTGCCTCAGAATATCAATAACCTTTTATCACAGAATGCATATGTGTTCGTGCTTGCAACAGGTATGCTCTTATGTATACTGACCGGTGGTAATATAGACCTTGCAGTCGGTTCTGTAGTCTGCTTTGTAGGTGCTGTCGGAGGTGTTGTACTTGATAAGGATATGAACTTTATCGTAGCATTTTTAATAATGCTCGCTATCGGACTTGCCATAGGTATGTGGCAGGGATTCTGGATAGCCTTTGTAAACGTTCCTCCGTTCATAGCAACACTGGCTGGTATGTATGCGTTCAGAGGTCTGTCAAACGTAGTACTTGGCGGACAGGCTATCAACCTTTCCAAGATGGAAGGATTCCTTAATACCTTTGGTGGTGGAGCAGATTGTTATGTTCCGGATATTTTTGGTGGATCTTCCATCAATGTCACATGTATGTTAGCAGGTATCGTAGGTGTTGTAATTTACCTTGTTCTTACCATAAAGGGACGTATCAATACAAAGAAGCGCGGATATGAAACTCCTCCTCTTGCAGGTGAAGTAGCAAAGATGGTCATAATATCTGCAGTCGTTCTCTATGTTACCTACAAGCTTGCTGCATATCAGGGTATTCCCACATCTCTCATATGGGTACTTCTCGTTGTTATAGTTTTCGGATATGTTACCCAGAAGACAACGATAGGACGTGACCTCTATGCAGTCGGTGGAAACAAGAAGGCAGCACAGCTTTCAGGTGTAAACGTTAAAAAAGTTTATTTCTTCGCCTATTCATTTATGGGACTTTTGTCAGGTCTTGCAGGAACTCTTACGATTGCCAGAGCTGCTTCTGCTCAGCCTACTTATGGTCAGGGTTACGAAATGGATGCGATCGGTGCCTGCTTTATCGGTGGTGCCTCGGCATACGGCGGGATCGGAACCGTTCCGGGAGTTATAATCGGTGCAATGCTGATGGGTGTTATCAACCAGGGTATGTCAATCTGCGGTGTTGATGCTAACCTTCAGAGAGTTGTAAAAGGTTTGGTTCTTTTGGCTGCGGTTATCTTTGATGTAGTATCAAAGAAAGAAAAAAAATAACAAAGGAAGGATAATGAAATGGAAAAAGTAGGTAAGATATTTAAAGAACATACTATGCAGATCGTTCTGTTCCTCGTTGTTATTTTCTTCTCGATCACAACAAAAGGACAGATATTGTCTGCGATGAATTTCGAAGCTCTCATAACACAGAACGCC
>JAILEM010000012.1 GCA_024687745.1 Lachnospiraceae bacterium | reverse complement strand
CCCTTATACTTATACATATAAAGGAACTGATGGCAGTTTTAAATAAATTAAGGAAGTATATACATAAATGAATGATGCGGTAAAATACTACAGCTTGATAAGCGATAAGAGAAGACGGATAGGGAATGTATCCCTGCTTGCGGGACTCTTTTTCATAACCACGGCCTGCTTCCATTTTTTCAGTTGGTATACTGTTATGGCCCCCTACGGAACCCTTATATCTGCGGTTTTTCTTATCATCACTCTATTCTGCTATGTGGACTTAAGCTATATGCTTAAGGATCCTGCGTTTTATCTGATGGCAGCGGGAGATATGATAGCCCTTGTCAATCTCTTTCTGATCGGTTCTGATAAGGGAGCGATACTTACCGTTGCCGACCTCTTACTTGTTCTGTATCTTTCGAATAAGGTAGTGTTAAACGACAGGGAAATGGCTGTGAGTGCTTTCTATACAGGGATATTCTTTATTTACTGGACTATAGACGTAAAGGGATATTTTAAGGGATATAATACAAACTACGGAGGGCTTGTACTTATAAGCGGTTTTTTCTTTCTTATATTCTTTATTGAATATATCGCCGGAAAGGCTAAAGATAAAAGGCAATATATCTGCATACGGATATTTGAGCTTATAATGGTCATAGTGGCATTTAAGATAATATCCTGGTACAGGTCAAGATGCGCCCTTGTAGGTCTCATAACCTTTTTGTTCATCTATATTATGCCAAAGAAGATATGGAAAAATAAGGTTATCTACGCTATCCTCTGTTTTTTGGGTACCCTCGGTTCCGTGGCGTTTTCGGCTTTCTATGTATGGCTTGGAAGGATGAAGGAGGTTTTTTCCTTTCAGATATTTTATAAGGACATAATTTCCGGAAGGGATGAATTATGGGGAGTGCTCTGGGATGCCTATCTTAAGAAACCCTTTACGGGTATAGGCTCTTCCTATGAGATCAACCTTGAATGGCTGAACGGTATGTTTGAGGTACATTCCGGACTTCTGGATATACTGATGGTCCACGGGCTTGTCGTATTTATAATAACTATGTGTTTTCTTCTGTTCAGACTCTTTGGCATAAGGGAAATGTCCGGGGTGGATGCAGTGTCGAAGACTGCGATGGCAGGAATTTACGGAATGCTCTTTACCGCATTTATGGAAAATTATGTGATCGTTCCGCCTTTTCTGCTGATGTTCCTTCTTCTGTTCACTTATATAAATAACAGGGCCCTGTCCTTAAGCGGGCAAAAGGAAGTGAGCAGGGATGAGGGTATAGAAGATACAGTGTAAAAACAGCCGGTCTCAGCCGGTAATTTGATGATAAGGGAATATATGGTATAATAAAAAGATGTTGTACAGAAGATATATCAAAAGAATACTGGATATTATCCTTTCCCTTACGGCGATAGTGATCCTTTCGCCAATTCTTCTCCTGCTTGCTGTCATAGTGAGGATAAAGCTTGGAAGTCCCGTGCTTTTCCATCAGGACAGACCGGGATATAAGGGAAAGATATTTCATATGTACAAATTCCGTTCAATGACGGATAAGAGAGATGAAAAAGGAGAGCTTCTTCCTGATGAAGAAAGGCTTACTCCCTTTGGTAAGAAGCTAAGATCCACAAGCCTTGACGAGCTTCCGGAGCTTTTCTGCATACTTAAGGGAGATATGTCCATAGTCGGTCCAAGGCCCTTGCTTGTAAGATATCTGCCCCTGTATAACGAAAGACAGAGCCACAGGCATGATGTAAGACCGGGTCTTACAGGCTTAGCCCAGGTAAACGGAAGAAACAGTATTACCTGGGAGGATAAGTTTGAATATGATGTTGAATATACGGAAAATTATTCCTTTCTCATGGATGTAAGGATAATCTTCATGACGGTGGCAAATGTACTTAAACGGGATGGAATAAGCCCTGAGGGTGCCGCTACCATGGATTATTTTATGGGAAGCGGTAATAAGGATGATAAGGATATAAAAGACAGTGATGAAGGATAAAGAAATAAATGTTCTTATATTGAGTGCCGGCAGACGGGTTGAGCTTATCAGATGCTTTAAGAGCGCAAGAGACCGTCTTAAGATAAAGGGAAGTGTTGTAGCGGGGGATGCCAGTGATCTCGCTCCGGCTCTTTATTTTGCGGATGATCCGGTAATCTTTCCGAGGATTGATTCAGGAAGATATACAGAGGCGATAATCGAAACCTGTCTTGAGAAAAATATCTCTCTTATAGTACCTACCATAGATACGGAGCTTTTGCTTCTTGCAAAAAATAAGGACCGGATAGAGGCTGAAACAGGAAGCAGGGTTCTTATATCCGATCTGTCTGTCATCACTGTATGCAGAAATAAGATCAATACCCAGCATTTTATGGAAGAAAACGGGTTTAAGGTTCCAAGAATGTATACAGAGGATGAGATAAGGGAAAAAAAGGAAAGATATCCACTGTTTGTAAAGCCCATCGACGGAAGCTCCAGTATAGATACCTATAAGGTGGAGAACAGGGAAAAGCTCGAAGCCGTACTCAGTCTCGTAAAGGATCCTATGATACAGGATTATATGGAGGGAGAGGAATATACGATAGATGTCTTCCTGAATTTTTCATCCGAGATAATAACCCTTGTCCCAAGGATAAGGATCGCTACAAGAAGCGGTGAGATTGCAAAAGGAAAGATAGTTAAGGATGATGAGATCATATCCGATGTTAAGAGGCTCATGGATATATTAAGACCCGTCGGTCATATTACCGTGCAATGCAGAAAGACAGACAGAGGTGTTGAATATATAGAGATAAATCCCAGGTTCGGAGGAGGTGCTCCCATGTCGATAATGGCCGGGGCAGATTCCTGTGAGAACCTGTACAGACTCCTTTTGGGAGAAGAACTAAAGTATAATGAGGACTATGAAACCAATGTCACATTTTTAAGATATGACAGTTCTGTTATGCTGGATGAAAAGAAGAGGCTCGTAAATGAGAAAAGTGATCTTGTTTGACCTTGATGATACTCTGGCACCGGAGGATGATTTTATAAGGAGCGGATACAGTAAGGTCGCGGAATTTCTGAAAGAAAAATATGGCGCAAAGGATGATGCTTCCATAAGGCTTTACAGCCTTTATAAAGAGGATCCGAAATTAGTTTTTAACAGGTTTCTTGAGGACGAGGGGATACCTTATACGGATGAAGATATTAAGGAACTCATAAGGGTATACAGGGAGCATGAACCAAAGGTGGATTATTATCCCGATGTTCTTCCAAACCTTTATAAGCTCAGGGATATGGGTGCAAGGCTTGGGATCATCTCGGATGGTTATGCCGTTTCCCAGAGAAATAAATTAAATGTGTTAAAAACTAAGGGCATATTTGACAAGATCATTATTACCGACGAGCTCGGAAGGGAATACTGGAAGCCGGATATCAGGTCCTTTATCATGATGAAGGAAGCCTTTGGTGCAAAGTGGGAGGATATGGTCTATGTGGGGGATAATCCCGGAAAGGACTTCTATATAGGAAGAGACCGTATGATAGCAACGATCAGGATATACAGGGAGGGCTCGGTCTATGAAAATGCCCCGTATTATGAGAATATAAAGGAAAGCATCGGTATCGGATCCTTTGATGAACTGCCGGATGCGATCAAGAGGGTTTGAGCGGATATGAGGATATTATATATAACACTCAGCGATCCAAGACTTAATGAACAGGGAATATACCCTGATCTTATGCATGAGTTAAAAAAAAGGGGACATGATATAGTTATCTGTTTTGCCGACAGTCCCGGGAATATAGATCATACATTGATGGAGGAACAGTACGGGATCAAAGTATTGAGAGTTCTTGTAGGGGAGAACTTTAATGTTGGACTCCTAAAAAAGGGGATAAATACGATCAAGATGGGACCTTATCTAAAGGGTGCCATAAGAAAATACTTAAGGAATGAGAGGTTTGATCTTTGCCTTTATGCAACCCCTCCCGTAACATTTGCGCAGGTTGTATCTTACTGCAAAAAGCTTTACAACGCGAAAACCTTTCTGATGTTAAAGGATATTTTTCCGCAAAATGCGGTAGATATAGGTTTATTCAGAGAAAATTCGATCATACATAAGTATTTTCTGCGAAAGGAAAGAAAGCTTTATTCCATCTCCGATAAGATCGGATGTATGTCAGAGGGTAATGTTGAATACATAAAAAAACATGATCCCTTTGTTGATCCGGATAAGCTCCTTGTTTTTCCGAATACAATAAAAGTCAGAAATACGGATGATCAGCATAAAGAAACGGAAAACGGAGAGAAGGTAAGGTTTATATTCGGAGGGAATCTCGGGAAACCCCAGGCTCTTGATTTTCTTCTTGCTTCGATCGCCGATGAAAGACTTAAAAACAGAAAGGATATAGAATTTCTGATCGTAGGTAAGGGAAGCGAGGAGGAAAAGGTCAGAGAGGCAGCTAAGCAGTTTGATAATCTTACATATATGGAGCATATGCCCGCGGATGAATATAACAGATTCATGAAGGGCTGTGATGTGGGAATGATCCTGCTTGATCACAGATTTACGATCCCCAATTATCCGAGCAGGATACTTGGGATAATGGAAATGAAAAAACCTGTCCTTGCCTGTACAGACAGAAATACGGATATCAGGCTGTTGGTCGAATCG
>JAILEM010000119.1 GCA_024687745.1 Lachnospiraceae bacterium | reverse complement strand
ACCGTCTTTTTGTAACTCAACCTCAATATTGTCATCGAGAGTCGTACCATAGATCTTCGTGATCTTATTATCAGATCCATTGACTGAGATCCTGTTTCCGAGAGAAAGATAAATACCGGCAAGTATGACATTGAGATCCTCGATCGTAATGTCACCGTTCATCCTGGTGCTTCCGTCAGCAGAGGCTTTTATGGTATCCACCTTTACATTACCTTGAGCATCTTCTTCATAGGATCCATCCGCTAAAATATAAAGCTTAATATGACTATAATCAGACAGCAGATTATATCTCGTTGTAATATCAATATTACCGTAATACTCACCCGGATCCACTTTTACAAAGATATTCTCCACTGTTTTATCCTTCTCAAGTGTCTCCTTGACCGTCTTCTCTATCTGATCCTGTATTGCATTCTTAATTACAGACTCTGCCGTCTCCTTTTTGAGTGTATCAACAGCCCCTTCATCACCTCCGGTTTCCGATCCGGATGTACTGCTACTTCCTGAATCCGTACTACTATCAGTAGATGCATCGGGATCCGGGCTTCCGTTTATCGTTCCTGTATCGTCAGACCCATCAGATGACGGATCTCCATATAAACCAGCATCAGATGATGAATCTTCTGATCCGTCACCGTCATTATCTGCATCACTGCTATTAGAGGATGCAGGTGTCGGACTTTTTGACATCAGCCTTGGGCTTACTTTCATCAGCATCATAGCGGGCGGAGCATTTAAAGTATCATCGTTACCCTGATCACCACCCCCGGTCAGATTGTCAGATAAAGCATCTTTCTTTCCTTCTGCTGATGATCCCTCTGTTAAACCTGTGTCGGTTGAACCTGCGACCGTCGAACCTGTATCTGCAAAGTCTGTGCCTGTCAGACCTGTATCTGCTGAGTCCGTTCCTGTCAGGCCTGTATCTGCAGAGTCTGTGCCTGTCAGACCTGTATCTGCTGAGTCTGTTCCTGTCAGGCCTGTGTCTGCTGAGCCTATGCCTGTCAAAACTGTATCGGTTGAGCCTGTGTCTGTCAGACCTGTATCGGTTGAGCCTGTGTCTGTCAGACCTGTATCGGTTGAGCCTGCGCCTGTCAGTCCTGTATCGGTTAAACCTGTGCCTGTCAGACCTGTATCGGTTAAACCTGTGTCTGTCGAAACTGTATCGGTTGAGCCTGTGCCTGTCAGACTTGTATCGGTTGAACCTGCATCTGTCAAGCCTGTGTCTGCTGAGCTCCCATCAGTTGAGCCCCCTTCAGTTGAGCTTCCATCAGTTGAACCCCCTTCAGTTGAGCCTCCTTCAGTTGAACCCCCATCAGTTGAGCCCCCTTCAGTTGAGCCTCCTTCAGTTGAGCCTCCTTCAGTTGAACCTGCGTCCGAAGATTCCGACGTTGTTTCTGCTGCTGTTTCATCAGCATAAACAGTCACCACTGATTCAGTACAGAGTGTGATAACAAATCCTAATATTAATAGTAATCTGAAAGCTTTTTTCATTTTAGCCTCTTTTATATTCATTCTGCTATAGCCCGGTTTTTTATAGTCAAAACTCAAGAGCGAGTCTTGCAAGCCTAATTCGGGTCTGCTTTGCAGACATGTTTCCTATTTTTTTATATTAAATATTATATCGTCACTAATTATCGATCAGAACAGTCTCAAGCTCGTAAACCGTATCCTTCTCAAATGATACAAAGGGGATCTCTCCGTCAGCAGTCACCCATTTACTGCCATCATATTCCCAAAGACCTATAAGATCGCCATCACGGTCATATTCACTTAATTTGAGCTGATAATCACCTTCATATAAAGTCATTATCAACCGGTTGGTTGCTTTTTCAGTCCAACCGACATAAACATAACCATCCCGATCATAGGCTTCAAGTCTGGTTCTGTTCCAGTCTATCCAGGGTGGAAGCGTAAATTCTATCTGGCATAATCCTTCTTCGAGTTCATCAAACGGATTTTCATCCCCTATACCTGAATCCTCAATACAGTACCTTACTTCATCGATCGCCAGATCAAGTCCGCTCATAGAACAGGCCAGGGGAACCATTTCCGTAAGTTCATCAAAGCCTGTCCCCGGAACCATCATACTTATTACAGTAGTCCATAAAGATCTCAGCTCCTCATTACTCATTCCCTGATCAAGATACATATCGCAGAATATCTCCGTCAAAAGACTGCTGTTTATATGAACGCCACCATAATCATTGATATTTGAAGGTATGGCAACATTCGTAACATAATAGACACCACCTGCATATGAGGGCTGTCCGAAGGCTTCGGGATACAATAGATCCCTTACGGGCATTCCGGAATCCGCTCCGACTATCAGAAGATCTTCATCGGGTATCTCAATACCATTCTCTTCCAAATACATAATTTCAGCCAGTTGCCCTAATATATCACTGAGACTTTCATTTATGGCCCCGGTTTCATTATCGTAAATGATATTTGTAAGTGCCGCATTTGTAACTCCATGACTGTACTCATGTGCCACAACATCAAGATCATAATGATACTTGGCAGCTTCCGTGGTGGCCGTATAAAAGTGAACATCCTCTAACTGTCCCAGATAACAAAGGTTGTCGATAGGTGTATGATCCTCATGGCAGTAATCCATCAAAAGGATAATGTGGCCTCCGTCGCCATCCGGTCCCTTCCACCCTGTATCGGCAAAGAAATCATAACTCTCTATATAATTGTGATAAGCCATTATATAGTCCTGATCCCAGTCTTTATTATCCCCGGAGCTTACGACCTTAATGTTTTTATTATATTCAAACTCCCAGAAATCGCAACAGATTATATCTCTTTCCGGATCTTCAAGATAATAGTTTCCGTTATGATACATCACGGGAACTGTAATATCATATTTATTGCCGATCTCAGTTGTCACTGTCGTGGAATAGCTCTCGGGCTGTGACTTTTCAAACCATTCATCTAAAATATCATAATCTCTTGTTTCATCCGTCTCGGAACTGTAGTATGAAGGCATGGCGCCTACATAATTACCCTGCCTCGTGACCATGTGTTCTAAGAAGGGAGCACAGGTACTGTCCGTACCCGCACCGGGATTATTGGTCATAATGGTGTAAACTTTACTGCCATATTCGATCCCGGTAATACTGTCGGTAAGTCTTCTGTAGACTATCTGCGGTTCATCGGCAAAATAGATCATTTTATCATCAGGATAGTTCTCGGCAACATTTTCCTTTATTATCTCTAAAGCCTCAGTACTGCTTATCTCCTCTCCTGTATAATCGGCATAAGGAACTATCGTGGATGACAGCCCGGTCATATAATTATCTTTATCCAAAAATATCTTTACGGAATTTGAATCATTAACATCTCCGGATACCTGCTCCTTAAATAAATAATAACTGTTTCCAAAGTCATCCACTATATAAAATGCAAACTGCAGCTCAACATCCTTATTGGGACTCAGGGCAGGAAAGATCTTTTTCATAACATCTGTTACTTCTTGTTTCGACATTAGGGGCCTGTCTGTTATTTTTCCGTTGAGGAAGGTGATATACCCATACCTGTTCGTGACCATTTTAAGATCATCCCCGTTGATCCTTTTTAACTCATCAAAAACAGCCTGCGCCTCCTCATTCTGATCTGCTTTGATGACATCACCTATTATATCCGCCTCCAGGGTCAGACCCTCATTTTCAAAGGATCCATAAACGGCCTTTTCACTATACCTGCTATTATCCTGCAGGATCTTTTTACTCTGTTGGTCCTCACCAATATTTCCGCAGGAGGAGAGGACGGTTCCCATAATAACAGATAACATTATGCATTTATACTTTATGTATCTCATATCAGTACTCCTGTGCCAATGCCGTCAGGATATTTGTGGAAGAAGTTGTCAGTTCCGGACTGTCATTTTTCTCGATCACATATTTAAGCTCTTCTACTCCTTCATCCACCCTTCCTAAAGTCACGAGGCAGATCCCCATATCATAATGCACGACCGTTTCATTTTTTCCAAGTTCCTTTGCTTTAGCGAGATCAGCCACGGCCATTTCATAATTTTCCAGAGCCATATGATCGACACCACGATAATAATACAGTTCACTGTCTTCAGACACATCTATAAGCTTGTCCAAATATTCCACGCTCTTACCAAATTCCTCGGTGTGCATACAGGAAACAGCCCCTATATATCTGCATAGATTCTCATTGCTTATATCCTTCTGTTCTGTAAAATCGTCTGATCCGTCATCGAAAAAATCTTCATCCTTTTCACTCATAAGATATTCCTCGGAATATGATGCCGCATCATCATAGTTTTTATCTGAATATGTTGATATGGCAAGCTGAAGAATGACGCTGTCCCTGGAAATATCATCTGACTCAAGGCATCTTTTCAGATCCTCTCCGGCAAGACTGTACTCTCCTGTCTGGACATAACCAATCCCTCTTAAATAATAAAGTATATCCTGGGGATCTTTATGATTATTGATGCATTTATCTGCCATATCCACACATTCTTTAAACATCTGCTCATTGTAATACAGCTCTGCAAGCAGCTCTTCAAGACCGTCTCTTATGACAGCATTTTCTTCAGTATCAATTGCATTTTTTGTTTCTTCTATGGCATCCTTATAATTCTCTTTCCCTATAAGATCAAAGATGTTACTGTATCTGATCAGGGAATCATACTCGGTTTTTAACCCTACATCCTGAACATTCCTTTGACTGACTGATTTCAGGGTATCATCCGAATCGGCCAGATCGGAGTATACAGATGTAAGCTGGGCTCTTAATATCGCATAGCTTACTGTTGAAATTATCATAACAACTGCCAAAGCTCCGGCAACAAACCTGACCCATTTTTTATGATACCATTTCACTTCGTTTTTCTTTTCGGTATTCTTTATTTCCTGCTCCATAATTATCCT
>JAILEM010000189.1 GCA_024687745.1 Lachnospiraceae bacterium | reverse complement strand
TCATGGATGCCATCAGTTCAAATTTACACATTTTTATACCTCCCTGTCTTCCATACCCCTGTTTTTATTTTTCATTATCGCCTCTATAACGATAAAATCTTCCGGTTCATCTATTTCAAATATCGAAGCTTCACTCATCTCGCAGACCTTTATATTGCCTGACATCCTGCACCCTGTCCTTAAGAGGGCTTCTCTTTTTGTTATGTAAAAGGCTCCGTTTTCGACTATATATCCGCTATAGTCCTGCCTTCTCGGTCTGTTAAGATAATCATAGGATGCCTTTACATGGTCTCCCTCATCATACCAGAGAAACTGCTTCTTCCTTACTCCCGAGAAAACGCTGTCACAACCGCCTGAAAGAAATAACTTATAGCCTCTCTCAATATCTTCCTTCTTAAGAAGCGGTGAGGTTGCCTGAATAAGGATAATATTTTCCCAATCCGTAATATTTCGCGCAAACTCAAGCATCGCGGATTCTGTGGGGGCCGTATCGCTTGCAGTTTCTTCAGACCTTCCTATGACTTTGGTCTTTGGAAGCAAAAGTCCCTCAACCGCAGCTTTAATTTTATCACTATCTGTGGAAACGTATACCGTATCAATAAAATCACAAGAACAAGCCGCCTTTACAGTCCAGTAAACAAGCGGCTTTTCGTTTAAAACTTTTATATTCTTTAAAGGAATCGATCTGCTCCCGCCTCTCACCGGGATGAAGGCTACGGTACCCGATTTTTTCTCTTCTTTCATCTTAACGATCTGTCAATATCCTCTCAGTTTTTTTCTGGTAGCGAGCTCCTTTTCGGTAAGTACCTTTTTCCCATCTCCGAGTATCTGTTCAACGAGCCTGATATCCTCAACGAGACGCATAAGGTCCTTGACATTTAAGGAAGCTGCCTGGTCGGAGCCGTACATAGTATTGTCAAGGGTAATATGTCTTTCTATCGAAGTCGCTCCAAGGGCAACCGCTGAGGTTGAGATTATCCTTCCTGTTTCATGTCCGCTGTAACCCACCTTACATCCGTAGCGCTCCTTAAGTGCGGGGATCAGTCTTAGATTTGCGTCTTCCTTAGGCATGGGATATGTACTGTTGCAGTGCATCAGCTCAAAAGGACAATCATGCTTTCTAAATATCGAAACCGCCTCATCGATTTCGTCATAGGAGCTCATTCCGGTTGCTATAAAGGTATATTTTTTTTCCTCCGCTATCATATTAAGCAAAGGGATGTTTATAAGCATTGCGCTTGCAACCTTATTGTGCTTAAGATCATACTGTCTTAAGAAAATCTGAGAATCCGGATCCCAGGCAGATGCAAACCACTCTATGCCCTTTTCCCTGCAATACTTATCAATCTCATCGTATTCCTCTTTGCCAAATTCAAGAGCCTCCTTCTGTTCCCTCTGTGTAGTACCAAAAGGGCTCTCCCTGTAGCTGTCAAGATATTCCTTTGTGTATACCTTATCTATGGTTCTTTTCTGAAATTTAACCGCATCACATCCCGAAAGAACAGCCCAGTCTATGAGCTTTTTGCATATATCCATATCCCCGTTGTGATTGATGCCTATTTCCGCTGTTACAAATACATGCTCAGACATAACAAAACCTCGTTGAATTATGATATAATTACTTTATATTTCATTATATATGTTTATTTCTGTGTTTTCAAGAATAATAAGGGTCTGTGATGCACGTATTATCTTTGATCACAGAGCTCTTTACGGAAGTCTGATAAAAAGGATATCCGTTTGTATTAAAAGAGATCACAAATCAAGGAGTATCTTATGAAAGCATGGGTTTTAAGTGATATAGGTGACTTTACCCTGAAAAAGGTAAATGACCCAAAGCCTGAAAATAACGAGGTCATCGTAAGGGTTAAGAACTGCGGCATATGCGGATCTGACATACCAAGAGCCTATAAGGACGGTGCCCATAATATGCCTCTCATAACAGGCCACGAATTTGCGGGAAGCGTGGTTGAGTGCGGGAGCAGGGTATCAGAAAAGTGGATGGGTAAAAAGGTGGGTGTATTTCCGCTTATCCCCTGTATGAAGTGTACATCATGTGCAAATAAACAGTATGAAATGTGCTCTGACTATAACTATCTGGGTTCAAGGTGTGACGGTGGATTTGCGGAATATGTGGCAGTCCCTGAATGGAATCTCATAGAATTATCCGATAATATTTCCTTTGAACAGGCAGCTATGCTTGAGCCTGTGTCTGTTGCCTTTCACGCAATAAGAAAGGCAGGGATAGATAAGGACACGAAAAGTGCAGCGATCTTCGGGGCAGGAACCATAGGTCTTTTCATCCTTATGCATATCCTCTCTATGGGAATAGAAGATGTATATATCATCGGAAATCACGATATCCAGAAAAAAAAGGCAGTTGAGCTTGGACTTAAACCTGAACGCTTTATTGACAAAAGAAGCTCTGAGCCTGTCAGGGTGTTAATGGATAATACCGGTGGCCAGGGAGTGTCTGCTGCCTTTGAGGTCGTAGGGACATCATCTGTCTATGAGGAGGCAGTCGACTGCACGGAAAGAGGAGGAAGAGTATGTCTTGTGGGTAATCCTCACGAAGACATGGTACTTAACCGAAATGTATACTGGAAGATATTAAGAAACCAGCTCACTCTTTGCGGAACCTGGAATTCCTCCTTTAAGGGATATGAGGATGACTGGATAAGTGTAACAGATTCCCTTGATAAGGGACTTATAAAACCCGAAGCTCTGATAACCCACAGGTTCCCGCTTGAAGATATCGACAGGGGCTTTAAGATCATGAGAGATAAGAGCGAGGATTATATAAAGATCATGTGTGAGTGCACATAAAAAGGAGAGACATGAATACTATCCTGATATTATCAGGCGGCGTCGGAAGCCGCATGAGTACAAACGTTCCCAAGCAGTATATAGATATAAACGGTCATATGATGATCTCAAGATGTATTGAGGCCATACTTAAGTGCAGCCTTATTGACTGCATACATATAACTGCTTCCAAAGAGTGGCATAACAGCATAGAGTCTGATGCAGGAAGTCTTTCCGGAGAAGAATTTGTGCGCAGATTCAGAGGCTTTTCCTTACCCGGAGAAAACAGGCAGCTCTCGATCTACAACGGCCTTAAGGATATTATCTCTTATTCGTCAGATGATGATATCGTTATCATCCATGACGCAGCAAGACCTCTGGTGTCTGAGAAGCTCCTTAGTGACTGTATAGAAGCCTGCAGGGAGCATGAGGGTGCAATGCCCGCTCTTCCCATGAAGGATACGGTCTATATGTCAGAAAACGGAAATACGATCTCCTCCCTTCTTGAAAGGAGCAGGATCTATGCGGGACAGGCTCCGGAGGCTTTCAGACTCGGAAGCTATTTAGAAGCAACCAAAGCCCTTCTTCCCGATAAGATATTAAAGATAAACGGCTCCAGTGAGCCCGCGATCATGCACGGAATGGATATCGCGATAATTAAGGGTGACGAGAATAATTTCAAGATAACTACAGACAATGATCTTAAGAGATATATGGATATTATCAGCAAATAAAGAGTTCCGACCACAGATGCGCAGGATAAATATTATATCATAACTGTATCCATGCTATATTTCATAACTGTATTTCTGTCTTAATAATCCATGACCGGACTCATTAAGTTTATTCTCCTGTGCCTTGTAGTAAGGATATTCATGCACTCCGCCTCCCCTGTATGGCTTCATGTAATCGCCAAAGATGGTTCTTAATATCTTATCGTAATGAAGGGGTGCCGGTACCATCAGAAATTCGTACGGAAGATAAATGAACTTTTCGTAATATTCCTTAGGGAATAAACCACTGTAATTTTCCCTCCCGGTATGAAGCACCATACAGGTAACATGGGTCGCATCTTCCTCCTTAGTGCTCTGCATGAGAGTATCACAGATCTTATTTATCTGCTGTCTCACAGGTTCATCATCATTGACTGAGAATCCGCTTATGGCTTCTATGTCATTTATAACACCTTTAAACTGCGGTATATCCTTAAGATAAATATCCGAAGGCAGGTTTGTAGCTATGGATCCTATACTGTAAATAAGGCTGCTTATGCGCTCATCTTCCCTTTTATCAGGATTGACATAATCAATGCAGAAGATATCAACTCCCGCCAGATAAGGAAACCCATGATTCCTGTTTAAAAAACGTTCACTTCTGTCTATATCCTTACTGTTTAAAAGTCTTGTATGGTATTCATCAAAGGCAGGATTATTATAAATATTATTGACAAAATAACCTTCCGGAAGCTCATCCATTGCATATCTGTTAAATTTCATATAGTCTTCGCGCATCATAGAAACATCCAGGTCATCATCCCAAGGGATAAATCCCCTATGTCTTACAGTTGCAAGAAGCGATCCCCAGTCAATCCACCATTTTATATCATGGCGCAAACAGACCTTTGACATCTCATCAAGGACTTGAAGTGTAGCCGCCCAGGATCTTTTCATAAAGGATGGAATATAAAAACCATCCCTTACTTCGCTGTCAAAGAAGCTCTCAGGTATTTCCATCAGTCCTCAAACCTCTTCTGTAAATCTTCCTTTATCCATAAGGATTTCTCTGCAATGGCTGCGGCATGGTCTCTTCCTATGCTTCCCGCCTCCATTATCTCTGTTCTCACATCATCACTGGTCTTATTGGCATTATCATTCATCCTCCTTATGGAATCCTGAATGAGATACTCAACAATAGCCATCACGGGTTCATTGTTGACCCTGTTATTAATATCATCATTTTCCTTAAAGAGCCTTGTAAGTTCATCCTTTGACAGATCATTTGCCTTAGCCATCAGATACATCTTATCGTAATTGATCTTACTCCTTTGTATGTCAGAGAGGATCCC
>JAILEM010000183.1 GCA_024687745.1 Lachnospiraceae bacterium | reverse complement strand
TTTTCTCTCTGGACAAGCCCCTTTTATGAAAACTGGTACGGATGCGACGCAAGCTTCTTTACGATGGTAGGAAGAGGCATCACCATGGGTAAGCTTCCCTACAGGGATTTCTTTGACTTAAAGGGACCTTACTTTTTCTTTATAGAGGCTCTCGGGCAGTTCATACATAAGGACAGGCCGGGCGTGTTCATTATACAGGTCATCTTCATGTGGTTCGATCTCATCCTTGTGGTTAAGATCTGCTGGATCTTTCTTAACAGGGCTAAGACTGCAGCCGTTCTTGTTATCTTCCTATTTACCCACGCTTCCATACTCTGGGGCGGGAATACCTTAGAAGAATATATGCAGCCGCTTAACCTCTTAGTAGTCTATGTAACTCTTAAATTCCTTCATGAAAGGAAGCTCTCAGAGGATGACATCCCCTTCCATGTTCCCTTTATCTCAGGGCTTGCCTCAGGGGTAATGATCTTTTCAAAGATAACGGTTGCGGCGCCGATCGCGGGTATTTGTATCGGCGTTGGGATCAGTCTTCTTATCTATAAAAGATATAAGGCTCTACTTTACTACGTCATATATTTTATACTCGGTCTCTTAACAGCGATCGTCCCCATTCTTGCCTTCTTCTATTTCAACGGGTTCCTATCCTATATGCTCTACTGCGTCTTTGAGTTCGCCTTCCTAAGGGGCACGGACTTTGCGGAGCCCTTTAATATCAAATGGGAGCTAAAGCTTGCCGGATGCTTCCTTGGTTTCTTAACGGGGATATTCCATCTTCCCGGTATAGAGAGGCTTCCGAAGAAAATATATAACAGCAGGCTTCTTTTAATGGCAAGATCCGGCTTAACCTCAGTAAAGAATGCTGTTAATGCAAGGATCAGGTCATTACAGAGATCTGATTCAGATGAAGATAACAAAGATCTGATAGTTCCTGATAAAAATGAGACTGCAGGCGAGGAAGCTGATATCTTATCAGGAGCAGATATAAACAAGCAGAAAAATAAGGATCCCAAAAAGCCCTCCCTTCCGATAGAGTTCTGCCTCATCCTTATATTCTCGGCTTTAATTGCCTATACACTGCTTCACTTAGGTGATCCCTTCATCTATTATTTCATGACTGCAGAGCCTGTGATGCTGATGGCCCTTGTCCTTATCTTATATCTCTATGATCCTCTCATACTATTCTCCGGAAAAAGAGAGGCTATATGCCTTATCATAACGGGCATATATATCTTCTACTTTGGAATGTTCAGCATGGATACCATACAGACTCCGATATATGACAGGGGAAATGAGTATTACGGTAATTATTACAATGACGCAAAAGATCTTGCACTTTTGATCCAGGAATACGAAAGAGACAGCGTATATTCCTTCGATATTGACATGACCTTCTTTGAGGCAACAAGGATAATGCCCTGCTACAAATACCAGATAAACCTTCAGTTCTTTATAGCACTGAATCCCGATATCCTCACAGAGATACAGGAATATCTCAATGATACTCCCCCAAAGTGGCTTATAATAAGCGATACCTTAGACCAGTATATCCCTGAGATCTATGATACGGTAATGGTAAAATATCATCTGATAAGCCAGAATTCCGCAGGATGTCTGTACAGGCTCGACGAAGAGCCATATTATCAGTAACTATCCGGAGGATTTTCCGCTCCCCTGATCCTTCGACAGATCTGCTCTGTCTCATAGAAATTAGGTCTTTACTAAACAACTTATTTTAATTATTATAAACGAAAACCAGGTTATCATAAAAAGGAAGTTTTAATCCATGATTTCAGTTATTCTCATATGGTGCATTGTATTTTTTATAACCTCTGGCATCGGCTATGCCACTCTTTCAGGGCTTGGAAGGCTTTACGGTGATGCATTTAAGATAAATCTCATAAAATCGCTTGTCTGCGGGCTTTGTGTGGTAAATGTCTATGCCGAAGCCTACAGTCTCATAGATGGAGTGGGGTTAACGGCCTTTCTCATCATTTTTGTGATCAGCCTTATACTCCTTGTTATCTTAAAGAAGGGGTACCTTGATATCCTGAAGGATTTCTTCTACAGTGTGGG